>CALVTF010000039.1 GCA_944360025.1 uncultured Clostridia bacterium | reverse complement strand
CGTCAAAAGGGTCAATCACATTGACATTTTCATCAAATTCTGGATAAACAAGTCCGCTACTTGAGCGGAATTTTCCATATCTACGCGATTCAATCTCTTCTTCAGACATATTTTTTGTCATATTTTCGACTTCATCTTTAGAAAGATATGGATTGTCTGCCCACTCCATCTGTTCATACCAAACCTCTTTGTCACTGTTTTCATTGAGGTAAATTTGATTGTAAACCCATGTTAAACCTTTTAAAGGTGTCATAGTTCCAAAAATTTCCCCACACCTATCTAAAACTCTCATTCTGCATTCTTGATATATCTCATAAGGCGGTTCTTCATCAAACCAAACATAATCAAGTGAAGCCCCCTGAAACTTATCTCTACCCTGGTCACATGTTCTAAAGCCAATTTTGCTAAGTCCTCCTAATTCACTTTTAACCAAGATAAAATCAATAACTCCGCTTTCTAAACTGCCTTGAGCCCCTGAAAGCATAACCACTTTTTCAACAGCATATTCAGGAAGGTAATGCAAAATTTTCTTTTGTGCAACGTCTCTTTGAACTTGTCTTGAAAGAGAAACCACCCATCCTTCCGTTAGTTTGTTTTTCTTATAAGGATGAATTCCAAGTGCAAGATAAACAACTTCCACTGCTCCACATTCCGTTTTACCCGACCGATTACCACCAAATACCCAACGGTTCCTTTTATGACATTTATGGAACAGAACTTGTTTTTTGTGTATATATTTCCCTTTGTTATATGAAAAAAGTGGATAATTTTTACGTTTTTCAAGTTCTTTTTCAATTTTATTGATATTAATAATTATTTCTTTCATAAGAATTCCTCATAAAATACAAAAAGATATAAATAAATAGAATTTGCGACATTTTTCTTTTATGAAAACAAAAATAAATCTTCTAAAATGAAGATATGAAAAAAATAAGTCTAATTTTGTTGTTTTCATTTTTAATTTTTTTAAATTTCCCAAACTTTGCTGTAGCCGAAAATGCATATTATGGCAAAATAAAAAATGGACAGGTGTATTTTTATTCTGAGCCGAACTCTTCCTCACGGCTTTTTGAACTTCCATATTCATACTTTGTGCATGTATTAGGAGTAGAAGATGATGAATACTACCAAGCAGTCTATAAAGATATAGAAGGATATGTCCTCAAAAGCGAAGTAACTTTAATGTCTGGGCAACCTAATACCCCGTATTACAATGACACATTTTTAAATTATTCATCATTTTCATTATACGAGTCCCCACAAAGTTCATCGACAATACTTACTAACTTTTCTGAAAATCAAACATTTAATTATTATGGAGCAATGGAAGGCGAAGAATTAAAAGAATTAAATACAACTTGGTATTATTGTAGTACTTTAATAAGCGGACAGACCTTTCAGGGCTATATTTATTCTGGCATAGTCAATGAAGAGATAAGAATAAGCGTAAATAGTGAAACATTTCAAGAAGTAAGTGAAGAAATATTCACGGCAACAACAAATGGCGAACAATTTTCTGCTTTATCTACAGGAACGAAAGTTTTGCTCATCATATCAATTGCTGTTCCAAGCATATTCATCCTTTTCTTTTTAATAAAACCTACAAAAATGAAAAAACAAAAAACGGAGAAAAAAGGTATTCGAAAAATACAGCATGGAGATTATTTTGAATATGATGACAAAGATATTTAATTACAAAGCGACAACGCGGTCAAGTGAGGATGGAGAAAGAACAAAATCCTCACCTATTTTTTTTGAAACCAAACCATTGTAATAATTGATAATCCAATGTTCTTCCTTAAGCATATTTTTAAGCCTTAAGCCATCAAACCCTTGTTTTACAACGGCATTATAAAATTTTTCTTCTGCTATGGAAATTTTTCTAAATATTGTGCGATTACTTACATTTTGCTTTTCTGCTATTTGTCCAATCTTTTTTCTATTAACATATCTTGCAATTAAGATAAGAGCATCATTTTTTTTCATAGACATTAAAGCATTCTCAATAATAATTTTTAAATTTATTAAAGTAACTTTTCTTTCTGAAAGGTCGATAAGTCTATTTGAAATTGACAAAACATTATTTTTTTCATAAATTATTTTTGAAAAATGAAAAGAATTTAAAGCGGTTTTTAGTGTTATTTTATCAATGGCTCCAGCAATAGTTTCAAGATAGTTATAAACCCCAAGTAAAGTTTTAGACCAACAATT
This sequence comes from uncultured Clostridia bacterium, assembly GCA_944360025.1. Classification (GTDB taxonomy): domain Bacteria; phylum Bacillota; class Clostridia; order Christensenellales; family UBA1242; genus Caccovivens. Next base: position 7,242 of record CALVTF010000039.1, on the reverse strand, counting down.
TTCCTTCATAATTTACTCTCCTTTGCAAAAACAATAGTGATTATAAAAGTAAAAAAAATGATAGTCAAATTTATGTGACAACTTTTTTTAAATAATTTTACAATATTTTACAAATACCTAATTTTTGACGGCATTTAGACGGAAAAATGACTTATTTTGGGCGGCATTAATGTCGAAATATAACTAATGTTAAAAAATTTAGTCTAAATTTGTTAGAAATTAGGAAAATTTTTCTAAATTTTAGTGAATTTCTATATAAAATGCTTATTAATGTCAGGCTTAAAAAAATATTGCCATATGGCAATATTTTTATTTAGACATTTTTTTCTCCAATCTTTCTTTTTTCTTTTGCAAACGACGTTCCTTTTTCTCCAATTTTTTCTTTGACATTTTTTTACCTTTACCCTTAACTTCTTCTTCAGCAATAGATTGCTTTAAAACTTCTGGATTTTCAAGATATTTCGTCAGCAATCTCACACTATTTCCATAATATAGTCCATCTGCAACACGCTCGTCAAGAGAAAGTCCAAGTTGCATAATTTTCTCAGTCCTTATATTGCCATCTCTATCGCTAACAGGTAAGTATTCCACTTTACCAAGTGCCCCAAACATAGTGGTTGTACCAAAATTATATAAGTGATGATAAACTTTACCTAACTTAATACTTTTAAGGTCAGTAACAAAAATAGAGGTGTGGAAAGGACTAGCATCAATAAGAGACTTTGGAAGAAGTCCATATCTATCCAAAAATCTAATTAATTTCATTGCGACTTTAAACATCCAATAAGGCATCTTACCAAGAATTCCTGCCACCTTAGTAGTTTCATGCGTAGTTTTAACGTCTTTACCAATATTTCTACTTATCTCATCATCAACTATTTTCTTAATTTCATAAATATTTTCTCTTCCGGTAAAATGGAATTTTAAAGTAATTTCATCAGCATTGTCTGTAAGTCTAGGTTTAACAGCCATGGAAACAGTAATTTCATTTCTTTGATAAATTTGACAGTTCATTATAAATCTATTAATTTTTGGACGCTCATAAATCATTCTTACACAAGCGGCAATAAGAATTTCTGTATAATTAAAGTGGACTCCATTTTCTTGTCTTTCCTTAAGAATAAACTCATCAAGCGTCTTGCACTTAATATGTTGGTTATATAAATTAACACCATCAATTCTCTCTGGCATAAAATAAGGGCCTGCCTTTTCAATTACCATAAGATTTTTAACACGTCTACCGTCTGCTCTTCTTCCAAACATAACATTCCCCTCACTTTTTTACATTTCTTGAATATTTTTTTCTAATTAAATTTTTCTCTTTACCATTTTGACTTGGTTCGTAATAAACTCTATTTTTCAATTTGTCAGGCATATATTGTTGTGCAACATAGCCATCATAATCATGCGGATATTTGTACGCACCGTGACCATCTTTGTTGGTGCTAGGATGATTTTTTAAATGATTTGGAACATTATCTTCCCTTTCATTCTCTGCATCTTTTTCCGCCATTTTCATAGCCTTTAAAACACTGTTCGACTTTTCTGCTTCACATAAATATATTATGGCATGAGAAATATTTAAATAACACTCAGGAGGTCCTATTTTTTCAACTGCATACATTGCAAGGCAAGCCATAAGCAAAGCATTTGAATCAGCCATCCCAATATCTTCTGAAGCATGTGCAATCATTCTTCTTGCAATAATAAGTGGATCAATACCCGCCTGAATTAGTCTTTGGCTATAATATAAAGCCGCTTCCGTATCACTTCCACGTAAACTTTTACAAAACGCGGAAAGATAATCATAGTAAGTCGACTCATCAATGGAAAGAGGTCGCCTGTTCAAACACTCACTAACAACTTCTTTTGTTATATTAATGTATCCCTTACTCATTTTTGTGGACTTAACTGCAAGTTCTAAAGCATTAAGTGCTGAACGGACGTCTCCATTGCAAATAAAAGCCAAGTATTTTTTTGCTTCCTCATCCATATTAATATTAATCTCACCAAGTCCATTTTCTTTATCAGTCAAAGCACGATTAATAACCTTTAACACGTCTTTTTCAGAAACTTTCTTAAACTCAAAAACACTACACCTTGAAACAATCGCCCGCGTCATGCTTGTATATGGATTTTCAGTTGTGGAACCAATAAAATAAATACTACCTTCTTCAATTGCTTGCAACACACAATCGCTCTGTGATTTACTCCATCTATGGCATTCATCAAGAAGAAGATATGTATCTTTGTTAAACATAGCCTTGTTTGATCTTGCCCTTTCAATAACAGCCTTTGCATCAGCCACACCACTAGATACAGCATTGAGTTTTTCAATATTTGCATCCATCATTTTTGCAATAATATTAGCAAGTGTTGTCTTACCTGTTCCTGGTGGGCCATAAAAAATCAAACTGCCAACATTACCTGTGGCAATTGCTCTTGTCAACAACTTATTTTTACCAATAATATGCTCTTGCCCAACAAACTCATCAAGATTTTTTGCTCGCATACGTTCAGCAAGAGGAATGTTATAATTAATCATAGTCTTATTATATCAAAAATAAAATAATTTGCAAATAAAATTTGCTAAAAAACAAAACATACTTAAAAATTTTTAGATATTATATCCAAATATTACTTGAATTTAAAAAATAATAAGAATTATAATGTTAAAAACGGCGATATTTAATTTATAAAAACAAATTAATATGTTTAGGAATTTTTTTTCATAATTTCTAAACATTGGTCAACACTTTCACTGACTGTTTGAAAAGAAGTGTCAATAACATACGCATCTGGCATTTGTTTGATTGCACCATGTTCTCTATGAATATCTTTATAATCTCTGTCTCTTAAATCCTCTAAAATCTTATCAAATGAAACGTCCAAATTCCCCTGCATTTTTTGTTGTTCATAGCGCCTTTCCGCTCTAACATTCTCATCGGCCGTTATAAAAAATTTAAAATCGGCATTTGGCAAAACTTCACTGCCAATATCTCGTCCTTCCATAACAGTATTATTGTTTTCTGCAAATTTTCTTTGAATTTTTAAAACTTTTTCACGAATCACCATAAAAGGCGAAAGTTTAGCAGAAAGAACACTTATTTCCTCTGTTCTAAGTTCTTTTGTATAGTCAACTCCATTAACAAACACATGTTGAAGTCCATTAATAAAACGTATGTCTACATAAATCTGTTCAGCAAATTTTTCTATTGTTTTTTCATTTATATCATTCTCATTGTTTTTAAGATACTTAAAAGCACAAGCAATACCACGATAGACTGCTCCGGTGTCAAAAACGTGGTAACCAAGACGTCTTGCAAGTTCTTTTGCAATAGTACTTTTACCAGAACAAACATACCCATCAATAGCCACATTAACAAATTTTTTCTCTTTCATTTTGCTTGTAATAATGTTATAACAAAAATCTATAGTTTCATCAAGTGTCATATCAGAATTGTCAACAATAATACTGTCCTCAACAGGACGAAGAGGTGCTACCTTTCTATTTGAGTCTCGCTCATCTCTTTCTCTTAAATCTTTCAACACCTCTTCAATAGTAACATTATCACCTTTTTGTTTTGCTTCTTCAAATCGTCTTTCCGCTCTTTTCCACTCATCTGCAGTAAGAAAAATTTTAACATTTGCGTCTGGCATAACTATAGAGCCAATATCTCTGCCTTCAATAACGCAATTATTCCTATTTGAAAAATCTTTTGTTATTTTCAAATACCTTTCTCTAACAAATGGAAAAACCGAAATTTTGGAAGATAACTGACTTATTTCTTCTGTTCTTATAAAAGATGTAACATTTTCGTTATTAACAAAAACATTTTGACTTCCATCAATAAAACGAACCTCGAAATTATTATTATCTAATAGTTCTTTAAGTTTGCTTTCATCCACTTCCAAGCCATAAGTTTGTTTATAGGCATAAGCAAAAGCGCGAAAAATTGCACCTGTGTCTAACCTTTTAAAAGATTCCCCTAATCGTCTTACAAGCCCTTTTGCAAGAGTAGATTTACCAGAACCCATAAAGCCATCAATCGCAATTTTGAACATACCTTACTCCCATTTTTCAATATTATATCACAAGAAATTTTAATCACAAAATAAAACGTCAAATTTTTAAAGAAAAAATAAGAGTTATAACTCTTATTTTTCAAGTTTTCTATCAACTCCGTCTAATTCTTTTATTATCTCATTTCTAAAAAACAAATATTCTTTTGTATTAAAATCAAGGCCAAATTTTTTTAATTTATCAATATCTTCTCCAACTTTTTGCCCAGGAATACGACTTATCTCATCATATTTAAAAAGAAATTTATATAAATCCTTTGGCATGCAAGCATTCATTGTATAGTCAAGAACAAATCCATTTCCTATGTCTATCCAAGAATGTAAATATTTAGATTTGTCCGTCCATCCATAAACATATGCTGTAACAAGTTCGCATTTAAATCCAGAACGGTCAAGAATTTTCGCTAAATTCATAGAACCAATATGGCACTGTCCATTTCTTTCGCGTGTTCCAAGTTCGTTAAAAATATTTTTTAAACCCTCAAGCATTTCTGTTAACTTTCTTACATTATACTTTGAATCATTAATTCTTATCTCAAGATATTGCTCTTTATAACCTTCAACATCAAAATGGTTTAATTTTATATCAAAATTTTCATTAAAATAAGATTTAAAAGTAAGAATGAAATTCATAATTTCTTTTTTAGAAGTATCATCTAATGTGAAAATATTAATCAAATGTTTCATCATATTTTCAAAATCATAAAGTTTAGCACCATTTAGTACTTTCTTCAAATCCCCTGAAGTATTTATGCAAGTGCTAATTTTATTATCATAGTTTTTGCTCTCATCTTCAAATCTTTTAATTAAAATATCATAATTTTTCAACTTTCACCTCGTTAAATTATTATACTCTAAAATGTTCTTCCTGTCAAGATGGAATTTTAATTTGTTTAATTTTGTAATATTTTGAAAAAAAGATTTTAGATAATTTCTAAAATCTTTAATACTTCCACAATTTTTTCAACTGCTTCATCAATAAGTTCCTTTGTATGATTTGCTGTATAACTTGTTCTAAGCAAACTTTTCCCTACAGGAGTTGCCGGCGAAACAACAGGATTAACATATACCCCGCGTTCAAGTAATAGTTTACAAGCAATAAAAGTTTTTTCATCATCATAAGTGTAAATTGGAATAATTGGAGTTGTGCTTTCTATGATAGGCACGCCATTCTCTTTAAGTCTCTTTCTCATATATGCACTTATATCATTAAGTCTTTGTACTCGCTCTGGTTCTTCCATTAAAATTTTTAAAGACTCATGTGCACAAGCAACGGAGGCTGGTGTCATACTAGCACTAAATATATAAGGACGGGAAGAATGCTTAACATATTCTACAACTTCCTTTTTTGCCGCCATAAAACCGCCTAGACTTGCAAGTGACTTAGAAAATGTCCCCATAATTATATCAACTTTATCTTCAAGACCAAAGTACTCGCCTGTTCCACGCCCATATTTACCAATAACACCAAGTCCGTGAGCATCATCAACCATAACACGAGCCTCATATTTTTCGGCGATTTCTACAATTTCAGGAAGTTTGCAAATATCACCACCCATACTAAAGACACCATCTGTAACAATTAAAATCCCCGCTTCTTTTGGTACGGTCTTAATTTTATTTTCCAAATCTTGCATATCACTATGATTATAGCGAAGGAGTTTTCCATAACTTAATCTACAGGCATCATAAATGCTGGCATGATTTTCTTTATCGCATAAAATATAATCATTTCTTCCAACAATAGCACTGATAATTCCTAAATTACTTTGAAAACCTGTAGAAAAAGTAATTGCAGCTTCTTTGTGCAAAAATTCAGCCAAATCTTTCTCTAACGCTACATGTTTATCAAGCGTACCATTTAAAAAACGAGAACCGGAACAGCCACTACCGTACTCTTCAATTGCTTTAATGCCAGCATCTTTAACGCGTGGATGGTTTGTGAGTGCTAGATAGTTGTTTGATCCAAGCATAATAGTCCTCTTGCCCTCCATATTAACAATCACGTCTTGTCCTGAATATAATTTATGAAAGTAAGGATAAATCCCTTTTTCCTTTACAATATCATAAATTTGTTTATTGCGAGTTTTTTCAAAAATATCCATATCCTTCCCCTTTTTTTTCAAAACATAAGAAGATAGTAACATATTTTTTTAGTAAAAAGCAAACAAAATTACTAAATTATTTCAAAAACTTTAACTAATTCTTATTTGTTCTAGAATAATTATATATAAAAATATTTAGATATAATCAAATTTATAATTAGAAAATAAAACTTTTTTAAAATATTTTTGATTTTTTCTTGACATTTTTCTCATTTTATCATAAAATAACAAAGCAAGTGTATTTTTCGGGGTGTGGCTCAGTTGGTAGAGCGCGCGGTTTGGGACCGTGAGGTCGGGGGTTCGAGACCCTCCACCCCGACCAACACTTGCACTTTAAGGCAAGTTGCCTAGAGGGCCTTTAGCTCAGTTGGTTAGAGCAACCGGCTCATAACCGGTCGGTCCGCGGTTCGAGTCCGTGAAGGCCCACCATATTTTTAAAAAGATTGTAAAATTTGGTTGCAAAATTTTTAAAAGTATGATAGAATAACAAAAGTTTCAGTTTTGGCTCGGTAGTTCAGCTGGTTAGAACGCTAGCCTGTCACGCTAGAGGTCGTGGGTTCGAACCCCATCCGAGTCGCCATTAATTTGCCCTGATAGCTCAGTCGGTAGAGCAAAGGACTGAAAATCCTTGTGTCGGTGGTTCGATTCCACCTTAGGGCACCAGCATACAATGTATGCAAAAGAAAATCTATAACCTTAACATAGTTAAGACACAAGGATTTTCTCATATAAAACTTTTAAAATTGCTTGCCAATTTTAATAAAATTTCGCAAAGGTAATTTTATCTCAGAAGGCTCCCGAAAAATGCTTGTCATTTTTTGGGAAAAGCGAAAAACAAAACGATTAGTGAAAGAAGTTTTGCTAGAAACTTCAAAACGATGAGTTTTAGTTTTGAGCGTGTGCTGGCGTGGCTCAATGGTAGAGCAGCTGACTTGTAATCAGCAGGTTGAAGGTTCGATTCCTTTCGCCAGCTCCAGTTTGGGAAGGTTGCAGAGCGGCCAAATGCAACGGACTGTAAATCCGTCGACTATGTCTTCGATGGTTCGAATCCATC
>CALVTF010000038.1 GCA_944360025.1 uncultured Clostridia bacterium | reverse complement strand
CACCAAACAGCAACTCTCTATAAATCCACATGAAAAAATGTTGTCTTTTCTCCAAACGCCTTTACAAAGTGAAATATTAAATTTCAGTTATATTATAATTAAAGCAAAAAATTTTGTCAATAAAATTTAGTAATTTTCTAGAATGGTATTCATCTTCAAAACGTCCGTCCCGGTAATAATGCCGAGTGGTCTTTCTTTAGCCCCACCATTTTTTGTTACAATTATCGCCAAAAGTTTAGAATTATTATGAAAATGCTCAAGCGCTTGTTCAACTGTGAGGTCGCGATTAGCAAAAACATAATAATCATTATTTTCAAGTTTAGAGAGCATATCTTCAATCTTTACATTATTCAAAAAAGTTGTACATGCGCCACCAGATAGAAGATATTTTCCAAAAGAATCCAAAATTTTTTGACCGTTTGCAATTCCAATGATTTCCCCATTTTCATTATAAACAGGAATGTTAGAATAAGAAGATGAAGCCATAAGCATAATCACTTCGCGCATTGATTTAGAGGATTCAATAGTCAAAACGTCTCTTCTACAAACCGTTTCAAGTGCTTTTGGTGGTGCGGTTAAAAGCCTTTCAATTTTTTCTATTTGCTCTACAACTTCATAGTGAGGCTCAGCCATTATATAATCTTCGTTACCATGAACAATAGCATTTCTAAGTCTTCCATAATCAATCAAATCATCTTCATATTTTCTTACAATATAATTTAAAGCCACACTTTTTCTTATAAGTTCCGAAAATCCCATGCTTCTGTTTAAATTATATCTTGTTCTAATTGCATAATCAATATTGTTATAAGATTGAATGAATCTTTGTGCATTTGACAATGTTTTCTTTTCGTTTTCCATTTTTACCTCATTTAGTAAATATTACTAAAAGTATTATACAAAATTATCAGAAAAAATAAAAACGATTTAGACATTAATACAAAAATAAAGCAAAAATTTATTAAAAAAATATTAATTTACTGTTATTTTAGGTTTGAGGTACAAGTTGAATGGTATTGTTTGAACCTAAATAGACGTCTGGAACTTCACCGTTTATAATAGATTCCGCCACCAAAAATTCAGTTACACTATCTACTGTTGAATGATATGCAGGCAAAATCAAACTCACGCTAGCATAGAGGTTGATATATAGTGAATGATTCGTTTGGTTAATTCCAGCACTATGAAAACTGCTTGTAAATGTTGAAGTCATCGCACCAATTTGCACCAATTTAATGTTGATTTTAGGGCCTATTCCAACCAAAAATGGAAGTCCTGTGAACGTTCCAAGAGCTATATCTATGCCATTGTCACCCATTCTGTCAAGATACACTTGTGCAACTTGATAGAAACGTCTTGCAAGTTGGTTTACTACAACTGTATTTACTGATATTAAACTAATTTTTCCATTAGCATCTTCCTCTACATTAACAAGATCATCATATGTCAGATTTTGTTCACTTATAACGTCATATACCGCATCACTTACAGCCGAAGTTGATAAGGAATAAATACTCGCCCACGTAGCCTCTGTTACGACAGGATTAATTACGCAAAAAAAATATAGCAAAATAAACAATAAAAAAAGTAAACAAAGTGATAGTGCAACCATCCTCTTTCTTTTCCTTGTTTTACGTTGAAGATAGCATAACTTTTTCATTTATAAATGTATATGCATCATTTTGTCAAATCTTGTTATTTTTTGTTGTCTAACAAAATATTTTACATATTTATCTACAAAAAAACACCGAGATTTTATGGCAATTTTTGCCATAATGCACCACTAATTTGTGGTGCAAAATTTTGCATAGCAAAATTTTAATTTCGGTGCCCAATCTAGCCGAGTTACAATATATAGTGTAGTATGCTATGCATAATACACTATATTTTTATTTTTTTGTATGTGAACTAAAAATTAACGCGAAGATAAAACCAAATATAATTGCTGCTGATATTCCTCCTGCTGTAGAAGTTAAACAACCTGTAAACACGCCTAAAAGTCCCTGCGATTCCACAGCACTAATTGTTCCTTTTGTGAGTGACGCTCCAAAGCCAATAATCGGAACATTAATACCAGCACCTGCAAAAGCCGATATATAATCAAAAACACCAATCGCTTCCAAGAATACTCCCACAAGCACAAAAGTAACAAGGATTCTTGCCGAAGTCATATTTGTTGTGATAATTAAAACTTCCCCAAGCATACATATAAATCCGCCAATTAGAAACACCCATAAATAATCTAAAAACATTTCCATAATTCACCTACCCCTCATCGCCTTCAATTACAATGGCATGACAAACTCCCGGAATACTTTCCCCTTGTTGTGTTGCTGTCGTAGAAAGAAGTGCTCCTGTTGGCATGAATAGAACTCTTTTATATTGTCCATCTTGAAGTTTTCTCATAATATATGAATTTAAAACCGTCGCAGAGCAACCGCAACCAGAGCCACCACAAAGGGTTTGTTGATCTCGTCTATAATACATTTGACCGCAGTCACCATAATTCACTCCAAGTTTAACACCTTTATCTTCCATTAAATCAATAAGCATTTCACTGCCAAGTTTTCCCAAATCTCCTGTTACAATTAAATCATAATCATCTGGGGTCGTTTTTGAGTTTTTAAAATGTGAAAGCAAAGTATCCATCGCCGCAGGTGCCATAGCCGCGCCCATATTGTTTACATCCACAACACCCCAATCAATAACTTTGCCAAATGTTGCCATTGTTACTCTTGGACCTTTACCATTCAGTGACAAAACACAACTACCTGCTCCCGTCACCGTCCATTGAGAGACCGGAGGACGTTGATTACCAAGTTCCAAAGGAAATCGATATTGCCTTTCTGCTGTCGAAAAATGTGAACCTGTACAACAAACAACATTTTCAAAATATCCACCATCAACTAATATGGAAGCAACAGCAATACTTTCAGCAATTGTAGAGCATGCCCCATAAACACCAAGATACGGAAAATTAAAGGCACGTGCAGCATATGAAGAACTGATAATTTGATTTAATAAATCCCCTGCAACTAGAACATTAATGTCCTTAATTGACAACTTTGCCTTTTGAATGGCACCGGTTATTGCATTTTCTATCATTTTTCTTTCTGCTTTTTCATATGTTTTTTCGCCAAAAAGGTCATTTTTCATAATATAATCAAAATAGTCTTTAAAATTCCCTTGCCCTTCCTTAGGCCCCACAATGGAATATGCTCCTATAATTTTAGGTTGTTTTTTAAATTTAATTGTTCCGCACTTCATATCTTCTCCTTACATAAATAGTCCGATAATATAGTAAATAAGCCCTACAAAAGCACTAGAAACAACTCCAAAAACTATAATTGGTCCTGCAATAGTAAACATTTTTACGCAGATACCATAAATTATCCCCTCATGCTTAAATTCTATAGAAGGACTAGTTATAGAATTTGAAAAACCGGTAATTGGGACAATAGTTCCACCACCTGCAAACCTACCAATTTTATCATAAACACCAATTCCGGTTAAAAATGCCGCAATGAAAATCAAAATGATAAGAGTATAAGACCATGCCGCCTGCTCTGACAAATTAGGAACAAGGTATAAAAGTAAGTCGTTAATACCTTGCCCTATAAGACAAATCAAACCACCTACCCAAAAAGAATTAAAAAGGGTAGGAAATGGACGTGTTTTAGGTATTTTTGCTTTGACATATTTGTTGTATGCTTTTATTCTTTCTTCTTCACTCATGCTATAACCTCTATTAAAATTTTGCCCAATTCATTAAAAATTAATCAATTTTTATCACAAACTTAGAATAAATTTGCCAATTAGATTTAAACTAATGATATCTTTAAATTTAACAATAAAGTCATTTTAAATGATTGAAATTATAGGAGGGAAAATGAAAAAAAGAATTATTTTGGGAAGTATCGCAATTTTACTTACTGCAACAACACTTGTAGGTTGTAATTCGACAGAAGATGCTACTGTGACAAAACTATCTAATGAACTTGATAAAACAAACAATTCTATATCAAATGTAAAAACATTAACAGAAACTGACCTTGAAGTAACTGAAGAAATTCTTGACAAACTCGCCACACAGAATCAAAGTGAAAATGTGCAAAGAAATATTTATATTGCTCAAAATGCTATTCAAAACGAACAAAATTGTAAAAATGAAGTTATGGCAAAAACTGCCAATATCAAAAAATATCTTTCTCAAAATGATTTAAAATTAGCCAAAAATCAAGTTTCCGCTTTAAAAGATTTATCAAAAAATTTATCAGTTTACAATAATAGTATTTCATACTCTGAAAGAGAATTTAATTCTGCTATTAAAAATTATAATAATATAAAGAAAAGTGCCAGCAAAAATCCAGATAGCGTAAATGCGAAACTTAACCGAATAGCATGCAATTCAAACGCACGTTGTGCGTATTATGAAAATTTATTAAATACTTTAGACCAAGTTGAAAATGTTTTAGGAATTAATCCATATAATAACGAAAATTATGAATATCTTGAACATTATTCTCCTTCTCAATTTGATGATATTGAAGAAGATATTGAAAAAATTGAAGAAAACACCACCGAGGATGCAAGCGAAACTCCTAAACAAGATAAACCTAAAAAACGTAGATTCAAAAAAAATATAGACACTTACTTAAATGAAGAAGATAAAAAAGAAATTGAAAAAATACAAAATATTGAAAATTTAAATAATAATATCGACAATAATAACAACTCAACTTACAATTATAATTCGAATAATTCTTTAGGAAGAAGAAATTTAAACAATTATAATACTGACACATATGGTCCAACAAGAAGAAACATAGATACCTATCGCCCATATAATTATAGCATGCCATATAACAATGGAATGAATGGCACCTATGGTTACAACACACCTTATAATCCTTATATGAATGGCGCATACCCAAACGGAATGTATAACTATCCTTATGGCTACAACTCAAACAATTTCAATCGCACGGCCACTCCTTATGCAAATACAGATGAAATTAATGATACTGAAAGTCTAGACAATCAAATCACCGAAGAGACAGACAACAACAAAAAAGAAAATAATCAAAACACAAAAAAAATTAATGTAGTAAGAGTGCCAAAAAAAATTAAAGATAAGAAAATAGAAATAAATAATATAACAAAAACAAATTTAAATAATTCAAAAGACGATAATTGTGAAGATTGCAAAAATGAAGTTGAAAACATAAATGATACTAAAGAAAATAAAAACGACTGCGAAAACTGTTCAAATGAAATTAAAAAACCGCGTTTAGAAGAATTTGAAAATGAAGAAATGAAAATTAAAGAAATAAATGCTTCCGCTCAAGATGTAAAATATATAGGGAATGATGAAGAACGTGTTGCTGCTAATTGAATAAAGTAAAAAACAACGATCAACTAACCGTTGTTTTTTATATTATTTCCAAATCAACTATTCTTTCCATTTTAATAATCTTGTTATAAAATTAAAAGTTTTATAATGATAACTTGTTTTATAAATGATTGATTATCAATTTGACTTCGTCCAACAATTTAGCAATAAGCATCCCATCAATAGCAGCATGATTCACTTGTAATGAAACATTAATCCAACGCTCACCTTTTTCATTTGTCTTCATTTTGTCAAAACTAATATGTGGGACAAAAGAGTTGCGTTGAATATCTTGAGGATGAGTTATGTGAGTAAACTCAAACCAAGGAGTACAAGAAATGTATGCAATAACTTGACTTCTTCTTGCGTCAGGAGGTAAAGGCTTTGTGAATGTAGTTTGAGTTTGTAATTCCTTTTTAGATTCGTTGCAAAATTTTTCAATATCAGAATAATATCTACCTGTTATAATTTTAAAGATTTCTTCACCTTCCTTGTAAGCACAAATGTTAACAAATTCACCATCTTCAATAACAATTTTACCATTAATTGAACGTATCATAAATTCTTCAAATTTTAAAAGTGCGGTATAAAAGATATGACACAGGCAAAAATAGAAAGACAAATTTTTCGACTTTGCAAATTCATAAACCTTAGACACTTCTAAGGGTGTGCAAAGCGAGATTTGTGGAATATCAAATTGATAGTATAAATTAAAAACATCCTTACGCTTCCATGATTTAAAGTCAATTTCTCTCATAAATCTTCCTTCCTGATATATAATATACTACAAAAACAAGATTTTTCAAACTATTTAATAAAACAAAAGAGAAAAGTCTTGAATTTTCTCTTTGTGTCAGATTGTTCTTATATGGAGCTGATGGCGGGACTCGAACCCGCGACCTGTGCATTACGAGTGCACTGCTCTACCAACTGAGCCACATCAGCGAAGATCTTCTATATTATATAATTATTAACTCATTTTGTCAAATATTTTAAAAAGACTCCTAATATTTTTAGGAGCCTTTTTTGATTTATTAATAATACATACCTTTCTTAAATGATGACCTTTTAATCTTTCCGCCACCACCGCCTACGCCACGGCGTTTAACCAAGAAAACAATTAAAATGATAAGACCTATAAGTAAAAGTCCACCAGCAACCGAACCAACTATTATCCAAATAAGAGTTGTGTTTCCGCTATCATCATATTCAGTATTAAAAGTGATTGAGAATCCTCCACCAAAGTCAGTATCATTTAAATTTGCTAAATTTAAATTAAATTCATATAAAGTTCTACCATCTTCCAAATTTTGAGGACCTTCACCCACCATTGTACAAAATTCAACTGTCATATCATCAAGAGTATAAGTATTGAGTTCTTGCATAAAGGTTTCAGCATCAAAAACATAATTTGATTCTAAATAAAGTTGCATACGAAGTTCGGTTAACTGCTTAAAAATTGAAATTGAAGTGCCCGTTTCACTGATTAAATATTGATTGCTTCCTAAAATAACTTGATTTACACCCTCATCTATAACAAAAATCAAGTTGCAAGCATCCGACACATATTTTGCATAAACTTCAAAATCATCAACAAAACGTCCCTGTCCAAATGTTATTGAAATATCTCTTGATAAATTTTCTGGATTAGAAAGAAGTAGATCTCCACCCTCTTCACCCGCTCCAACCAAGTACCAACCTTGAAAAGCATAATAAGAAGTTGTGTTTGGACGAGTTGTTATTGTTGCAGAATAGTTATAAGTCAAATCATTAATAATCACTTCACGAGAAGTTTGATTTTGACCATTAGTATAATAAACATAACACTCAGATTTTATTTCTTCACTTACTAAATTATCATCTTCATCATATAAACGGTAAGTAAATTCACCTCTAAATTCAATTGGAGAAATATTAACAGCATAATTCCCACGATAATTAGAAGTGATGCCATTTATTGAAATTGTATACAATACACCTTCATCAGTAACTTGAGGCTCTGCCATAGAAATTCTTTCATAGCCGGTAACATTTGATAGAGAGTAGATATTTGTCGTTTCATCATATCTAAAATTAGCAACTGTCGTAGTACCTAAAGTAAGACTTGAAAGCCTATAAAAGTTCGCATTCGCCTCCTCATCTGCCATTGACGAAAACTTGAATGTAAAGAAAGCAGTGTCATTATAACGATAATTGTTTTCAAAATTTGTTGTTATTTCCAAAACATTTGATACTTCTACTGTCAGAGCAAAATTATCAATAAATGCTTGCAAATTTATATTACTTTCTACAATTCGCCATGTATTTACAAAATCCCAATGGTCGCCTTCCGAAACGTTCCACGATTTAGTTGTAAAATATGATTGAATGCCGCTTGAAAAATTCGAAATCGTTCTAGATTCTGAAACTAAATTTGCCTCAGCATTAGTTAACGAATAGCCACCTTTTGAACCAAATGTATCAATTAATGCTGTTCCGTCATTGTAGTAATAAACATAAGAAATATTGTTTATTGCTGGAGCCGGATTAGAAATATAACCCCCAATTCTACCAACATAAGCACCAGAATAAGGCACATTTAATGAGGTTTCAGTTACACAGTTTATAATCTTTGAATTAGATTGACTAACATAACCCACAACACCTCCGACATAAACTTTACCAGCATAATTATCTAATACACTAACATTTATAGCCGTTTGTGAAACTGCAAAAATAATGGAAGAATTATCTAAATTCCCTACAATTCCGCCAATTTTTGCAATATCAGAATAAATACTATTAAGACTAATCGTTGGCAAACTAACCCGATCAGAAGGTCTACGCAAAATAGAATTTGTTATAGAAGATTCTTGCAAAGAACCTGCAATACCACCAAAATTAATATTTTTAAAATATGTATTTTCATAAGTTGTATCGCCTGTTTTAGTAAGCACTGATAAATTATTAAAATTTGCATTGATAATACATTTATCTATTTTAGTATTTATAGCATATCCAACAAGCATACCAATACTAGTGTTTGCCGAATTAAAATCATTAATTCGAATAGAATACGTGCCGGAAATTTGAACATTCTTTATTGTTGCTCCGTTTGTATAGCCGAAAAGTCCAAGATATGTATTAGTTCCTAAGGCATCATTTTCAAAACTATAGTTAGAAATTGTGTAACCTTTACCATCAAAAGTGCCTTGGAAAGGATTATCTATTGTTCCTATTGTTTTTGTGATAGTTATTCCTTGAAGATTAATATTTTCCACCAAAATAATGTTAGCGGTTCTATTTCTTTGAACATAAACCTCTTCATCATAGTTATTGACAAAACTAGAAAACGATTCAACTCCATTCCCAGAATTATTGGCAAGATATACCGTTTCACCTTGATTATCTTCTGCAGAAGCGTTAAAAGTTAAATTAAAATTGGAAATAAAAAATAGCCCACAAATCAAAAGTGGAAGACAAAGAAGTAAACTTATAAAAGAAATAGATTTTTTCATAATTTTTCCTCTATACTTTAATTTAACATAATTAAATATATTTTTCCAAATAGATTTACAAATTATTTATAAATTATTTAATAATTATTAAATTAATATTAAAAAATGTATTAAAAAAATTGCTTATATTGAGATTCTATTTTTAACTTAATAATAATTTTAATATATTTTTTTAAATTTTAATTGTTTTGCCAATCTTTCTTTGTCCTTTTGAATTTCTGTCTTTTTAGGATGAAAAATATTTCTTGGTTTTGTCATAAGATAATATCTCATCTCGTCTAAAGAATGGTCATCTTTTTTAATTGGATTATCACCATCTCCCCACCAATATGATTTAATTTCTCTAATAAGATTAACACAATTTTTAAAAATAAAAAGCCTGCTACGTCCATCCGCACTCTTAAGATAAGACTTGACAACTGCAATTCCTGAAAACATATCTTTATTGACTTTAGTGTTAACAATAATCCCATTATCATTAAAAAGTTCAACAACAGTTTTTTCACTTGAAAGTGTTTTTTGACTTGCCGCAGGGTCAATAAGAGCGGTAAGTTTTCCGGCAGAATTTCTTTTCCATTCAAGCCTATCTGCAATTTCTTTTATTCTATTTGCATGATATGCAACGTCTTTTTCAGCCTCATAATGTTCTGCCACAACGTAAACATTTCCATCATAATCCACGCAGTAAAAATGAGCAGAAAGAGGATTATGAAGTCCCGGGTCTATTGAAATCATATCTTGCCATTCTTTTGGTACGTCAAAAGGGTCAATCACA
>CALVTF010000037.1 GCA_944360025.1 uncultured Clostridia bacterium | reverse complement strand
GAGAGAACCAACTGGAATATCAGAAAGTGGAAGATTGTTTCCAACTCTGATTTCAACATTTGAGCCACTCATAAGAACGTCACCAACTTTAAGTCCATTTGGAGCGATGATATATCTTTTTTCTCCATCCTTATATGAAAGGAGTGCGATATATGCCGTTCTGTTTGGGTCATATTCAATTCCAACAACCTTTGCAGGAATATTGTCTTTGTTTCTCTTAAAGTCAATGATACGATATTTTTGTCTGTTTCCGCCACCCTTGTGACGAACTGTGATTTTACCTTGAGCATTCTTTCCAGCATGTTTTTTCTTAACAGCAAGGAGAGATTTTTCAGGTGTTTTCTTTGTTATTTCTTCAGCAGCGAGTTTTGTGTAAAATCTTCTACCAGCTGAAGTTGGATTACTCTTAATTATAGCCATTTTCCCCTCCTATTAAGATAAGCTTTCAAAGAAGGCAATAGGTTTAGATTTTTCAGTTAAAGTTACGATTGCTTTTTTGTAATCACTTGTTTTTCCTACTGTTCTTCCTTGTCTTGTGTTTTGTGATTTTTTCTTTCCTTTAACAAGAATAGTGTTCACTTTCTCAACTTCCACCTTGAACTTTTCTTCAACTGCTTTTGCAATTTGAACTTTGTTCGCATTTTTGTTTACGATGAAAGTGTATGTCTTGTTTTGAATTCCACTATAACTTTTCTCCGTAAGTAGTGGTCTTACGATAATTTCGTTAGCGTCCATTATGCGTTAGCCTCCTCTAAGTATTTGATTGCAGATTCAGTTAAAACAACATTTTTGTTTGCAACAACATCGTAAACATTCAAAAGTGATACATCAACTGTTTGAAGGTTTTGAATGTTTTTAACTGCTCTAACTTCTTTTTCTGTGTTATCAGCACTAACAACAACCACGCTTCCATCAAACTTGAATGCATCTAAGAATTTTTGAGCATCTTTAGTTTTTGCTGATGTAATGTCGAATTTGTCAAGAACTGTAACATTCTTTTCTCTAAGTTTTTCACTTAATGCACTAAGAAGAGCAACTCTTTTTGCCACTTTATTAACTTTCTTAGAGAAATCTCTTGGCTTTGGAGCAAAAACAACTCCACCGCCTGTCCATTGCGGACCTTTTGTTGAACCTTGTCTAGCACGACCTGTTCCCTTTTGACGCCAAGGTTTTGCTGCGTGACCTCTAACTTCACTTCTTGTTAATGTGCTTTTTGTTCCTTGTCTTTGGTTAGCGCTGTAAGCAACAATAACTTCGTGAATGAGTGGTTCGTTATACTCAACTCCGAAGATGTCATCTTTTAAAGTTTTTGTTCCAACTTCTTCGGCATTCATGTTATATACTTTAACTTTTGCCATTTCTTCGCTCCTTATTTAGCCTTTTTAACAGACTCTTTAATTGTAAGGATTGCTCCCTTTGCTCCTGGAACATTACCTTTAATTAAAAGTAAGTTTCTGTCTGCATCGACTTTAACAATTTCTAAGTTTTGAATGGTAACTTTTTCGTTTCCATATTGTCCAGGCATGTGTTTATTTTTAAATACACGCGATGGAGATGAGTTTGCACTCAAGGAACCTACTTCTCTGTGAACAGGACCAGTACCGTGAGTCATCTTAAGTCTATGAGCATTCCATCTTTTGATAACGCCTGAAAATCCGTGTCCTTTTGTCATACCAGAAACATCAACTTTGTCATTTTCTGAGAAAATGTTTGCTTTGATTTCGTTTCCGATTTCGTATTCACCATCAAGGTCAAATTCTTTTAAAACCTTCATAGGTTCAACTTTTGCTTTGTCATAAACACCTTTCATAGGTTTTGTGACATTCTTTGTTTTCTTGCCGAATGCTACAACATAAGTGTTGTATCCATCAGTCTCAACTGTCTTCTTTCTAACCACAACCATAGGGCCAGCTTCAACAACAGTCACAGGAATAACTTTTCCGTCTTCGGCAAAGACTTGTGTCATACCAATTTTCTTTCCGATTATTGCTTTACTCACTTCTCTTTACCTCCTTCCTTATAGACTGATTTTAATCTCAACACCGGCAGGGAGTTCTAACTTCATAAGTGCGTCAATAGCCTTGTTTGTTGGATTATAAATATCGATAAGTCTTTTGTGGGTTTTGCTTTCAAATTGTTCTCTTGAATCTTTATACTTGTGAGGAGAACGAATCACAGTAACCACTTCTTTATCTGTTGGAAGTGGAATAGGCCCAGAAACCTTTGCTCCATTCTTGCCAGCAGTTTCAATAATTCTTTTGCATGCTTGGTCAATTAAAGAGTGTTCATAGGCTTTAAGTTTAATTCTCATTTTTTGTGTTGCCATTTAATAATACCTCCTGTAATAGCACCCCGAAATGTTGCATTTCACACTTAAATAGTTATTCTCAAGAATTCTTCCCACATTTTTCATCTCTCAAACACTACCCCGTGTGTGTCGCGCTGTTAAGTTTAAAAAAATGTCATTTCGGTCACCCTAGCATCTATGACTAGGATTTGGTCCACACAAATTTTCTTGCCACTGCTTGTTAAGTGTAAGTAACCTTGTGCTTCGCCCCATAAATAACAGCAAGCATATTATAGCAGACTAGAAATTAAATGTCAACAGTTTTTCAAAAATAATTTGTGGCATTGTCAAATTTTTTAAAAGGCTCTTAGTCCAAATAATCTATTTCAAAATAATCAAAAAATGCTCTAATTATAATGAAAATTAGAGAAATATATTATTATATATAAAATATAAAGCGTGCAAATATCTAACAATAAATTAAAATTATAGAAATTTGAGATTGTATAAAATTGTTTTTAATCTCTTTATAAAATCTTATATTCAAATTAAAAACTAACAAAAATACATAAAAATCACAAAAAAATCACAAAAAAATGAGATTTTTTGCGATTTTTTCTTATTTTCCTCTATGATTAACTTTGGCAATATCAACAATTTTATCTAGTATGTGTGTATATTCAACATAATTATCATCTAAATTACCGTACTCGTCAGTAAGAAATGTGCAAGCCATTCCCGAAACAAAAGACCTTAACTCCTCCGCCTGTTCCACTGTTAAAGATATACCATTATTAGTATAAAAATCACTCAACAACCTATTTCTATTTAATTCATTTCTTAAATCGCTAGAATAAGGATTGTGTGCATTCTTAAATTGTTTTAAATACTCGAAAATAAAACTTGTGTCACGAAGGTCGTCAAGAGGACTATTCATATAGTTTTTAAAATCTTCCACCATTTGGCGATAAAATTCCATATCTTTTATTTCTCTTAAATTTATATCATAAGGTCTTAATTCTGAAATATTTTCGTTAATTCTGTAAGATTTTCCATTCTTTGCTGAATAACTTGTTTTACTACTTTTAGAAAAACCACATTGATAAATCATATTCTCTTTATCTAATCTAACAAAATCAACACGCACAGAGTTTTGTCTGTCCGACAAACTTAGTTCATCATCATATGGATTTCCTACTATGCCAACTAAAGTTCCTTGCCCATACTCTTTTGATAAATTAGGCACAGCATTAGGTCGCAATGGAATAAACACTACATTCCCAAAATTTAATCCACTACGGCACGGATAAGTTATACCATTAACCCCTTTTACCCTTTGACTTAAAGTTACAATCATAAATTCTCTCCTATGATATTATACATTATTTTTATTAAAAATTCAATACTTATCTTTATCAAGTAAAAAATTTGAAAAAACCTATAAATTTTTTAAAAATTTATTGCTTTTTATACATTTTTTAATAATTTTTATTCTTGTAAATTATCTTGCAAATTTTCAAGTGTAAACATATCTTTAAATTCTTTATTCGTTTTATAAAGTTTATCAAACGTTCCTGTATCTGAAATTTTGCCTTCTTCCAAAAAGTAAATTTTATCAACATTCTTAATTGTAGAAAGTCTGTGCGCAACAATGACAATTGTGCTTTTGCCTTTAAGCCCATCAATACATTTTTTAATATGTTCCTGAGCAAAATTATCGAGAGAACTTGTGCTTTCATCAAAAATGATTATGCTTGATTTTCTAAGCAATGCTCTTGCGATCGCAAGTCGTTGTCTTTGTCCGCCAGAAAGTTTAATTCCACTCTCTCCTACTACAGTATCTAATCCTTCTGGTAAGGTTTTGATAAATTCGTCAAGATAAGAATCTTTTATGGCATTTTCAATTTCTTCAGCGCTCGCATCTTCTTTTGCAAGAAGTAAATTTTCTTTGATGCTCATGTCAAAAATATAAGGAAATTGATTAACAAGAGAAATTGATTTTCTAAGAGTCTCTTTGTCTAAATCTTTAATATCAACTCCATCAATTAAAACTTGTCCACTATCTGTTTCTAACATTTTTGCCATAAGCGAAAGAATTGTTGATTTTCCGCTTCCGCTTTTCCCTACAAAAGCTACAGTTGTATTAGGTTCAATTTCAAAACTTAAATCTTTTAAAACTTCATTTTCGCTTTTTAAAGTTTTTTCAAGTTTATCTGTCTTTTCGTCACGTTTATAATCATAAACTCTATATTTAAACCCAACTTTATCAAATTTAATTTCACCTTTAACATTTTCTAATTTTACATTACCAAATTTTTCCGTCACATATTCCTCTTCGTCAAATAGTTGTTTAATTCTTCTTGTATGCACCTTAATATCACTAAAAACATTCAATAAACTACTTAAATACGCCGGAAACATTCGAAGAGTTCCATTATAAGAATAAATAATCATAAAAATACTTATTGCCACAAGTCCTTTTTCCATCAAGAAAATACCTAAAAGCAGTGTTCCGTAAATTCCCATATTTGTGATAAACATTCTTAAAACATTTAAAAAGGTGTTTACTTTTGCTGTTTTAATGTTTTGCTCAATGTATTTGTCATATTTTTCTTTTGTTGTGATTTCTAGTTTGTTCTCTAGCCCTGAAGTTTTAATATCTCGTTCACTTTTAACAACTTCATTGACAATAGAATAAACTTGATCATTGAGTTTTAAAGATTTATTTTGATTTTTGTTCCTTAGTTTAACTCTGATAATATCAACTATTACCGCAATTGTTATAACACCTACAACTACCAATCCAATAATCCAATTTAAGAAAAAGATATAAATTATTATAATTAATGCAGAAATAATTGTCGATAAATACTGGACTAGGACATCCAAATTCCCAATGATTCTACTTGGATCACCAACTATTCTTTGTGTGAATTCGCCGGTTTTATGATCAGCGTATGTTGAAGAATTTAATCTAAACGCTTGTTTAACACAATCTAGACTTATATCTCTGACAATAAGTGCAGAATATTTATTATATATTAGAAAATGAACAAGATTGAGAATAATTCTTATTAAAAGACAAAGAATACCAACAGAAAAATATTTAACAGCATTTTCATACTCTCCCAAAGTTATATATTCCACAGAATTTGCAAGAAGTATTGTTAATGCTACATTTAATCCTGTCATCATGGCATACAATAAAACATACAAAATTATAACAAATATATGTTTTTTTAAATATGATGAAATTTTCATATCCTCTCCCTAAACCTCAATAGTATATATTAAACAAGTATTTTTGTCAATATCTATTTAAAATTTTAAAAAAATATAACAATAATCAAATTAAATAAAAAATTATAAAAAAATAAAATTTTAATAAATTATTTTTTATAATAACAAAATTATTTATTTTTTCATAGAGATTTTAATAGGAGAAATTATGCGAAAAATAAATAATTGTAATGACAAAAAATTTTATCAATTAGCCGACTTAGTTTTAAATAAAAGTGAAGAAGAATTGCTCTTTAAAATCAAGTTTAATTATTCTTTTCTTCCTAAAAATATAAAAACAACATTAGAAATCTATTTTGACAAATACAAGTTTTGGGGAAGCCTTCACGAAGATTATTTAGACTATGACGAAATAGAACAGAAAGCAAAAACAATAAAAAATCATATAAAAGATTTTATATGGTTATATGAAAAACTTGAAGATGACTCCTCAAAATTTTTACTTTACTCAATTCTTAATAATTTTATCAATTACGATTTTACCTCTCTTCAAAAAACATTAAACCAAAAATATTATCACTACTTTGATTTTGATATTCTGCCGAAAATGAAAGACGAGGTGTTTGCCGATATTGGAAGCTACACAGGCGACACAGTTTTAGATTTCATAAAATGTTATGGAGAAAACACATATAAAAAAATTTATTGCTATGAAATCACAACTGATATTATTCCTACCTTAAAAAGTAATTTAATAAATTATAAAAATATTGAAATAAAAAGTTTAGCCGTCAGCAATAAATCAAAAACTTTATATATAGACGAAAACGCAACAAGTTGTTCAGCCAACAAAACGAAAAATAAAGGAAAATTAAGAATTGAAGCAAAATCACTTGATGAAGATATCAAAGAAAAAATCACATTAATCAAAATGGATATTGAAGGCGACGAAGAGTTAGCACTAATAGGTGCAAAAAAACATATTCAAACCGAGACGCCAAAACTTTTAATTTCACTATATCACAACAACAACCATTACTATAAACTACCTAAATTAATCCATAGTTATAACAAAAACTACAAATTCTATCTTCGTAACTATGGTGGTAGTTTATATCCAACCGAAATCGTTCTTTTTGCAATACCAAATTGAAATCAACTTATTTTATAAAATAAATTAAGAAATAAGCAATAGTAAATTAAGCCATTAAATGCGCTTTTTTAAAGTTTTCATAATAATTTCAAAGGAATCCTTTTCTTTCTTTTTCCTTCTCCTTATTAATTCCACAAAAAACATATAAATTGCATAACCAACAGCAAAAATTGGCATAAGAACCCAAACTGTTAAAGGAGTGCCGGACAAAATAGGTTCGTTTATATAAAATGCCGTATTAACATCTAAAACTGTCATCAAAAACACACCTAAAGTTATGTAAGCCATAAATCCTATAATAAGGTTCGGCCATTTTCTATAATCAGGCTTAAACCAATAGACTATTTGCACAAGGATAGAGAGATAAAAACTAAGTGCATGATGTAGTATACCAGAAAAAGTGATAGTATGCCAAAATGTATCGTAGTCTCCCAGAAATGTTGGAAACAATAGTGTTCCAAGTCCCCCAGCAAAAGCAAGATATACCACAAAATGCAACACATTGTTGTTTCTTTTGCCTATAAGAACCGCAAGGGCAAAAACAAGACTGCTCATCCCACAAAAACTACTCGGAATAAGTTTGGCATAATTATTGGAAATGACTGCAATAGAAATTCTATTCCACATAACTGCAATAAACAAAAGTCCAGCAATAATCCTTATTGTTATATCTTGAGATTTTGTTGTTTTAGCATACTTTTTAATCAATATCGTTCCGACAATCGCCAAAACAAAAAACACTACCAAAAACAAAATATGTTCTATCCCATAAACTTTTGGTGGCATAATTACTCCTTTGACTTATATAGTTTAACATAAATCCGTATGGAATTACAAATTTTTTCATATTAAAAAATAGTTGCCTATGCAACTATTTTTATTTTAATTTTTATCTATTTAATAAAACCAAATCTTAATTCTTCTTTATTTTATATACTTTTTTAATCACACTCTATATCAACTTTTAATTTAGAATAAAACTCTTTAGTATAACATTTTAAATAATATAACAAACCTAAGTTTAAATTTATTTTGCCATTTGAATTGAAGCTGAGTTTAATTGTTTAAAATATTCATCACTTTCCTTTGAAGCATTCTTTAAAGATTCGCAAAGTACATCATGTTTATAGTTTGGATTTAGCATCTTGCTTGCCAATGCAACTGTTTTGTCCATTTTATCATTGTATAAAAATGTTGAGGACAATTTTCCAATCTGTTTTCCGTTATCTTGAATTGGCTCTGATGTTGCAAAACCACAACAAATCATTGCCATTTTAAAAACCTCAAATTGCTGTTCGGTTACTGTATTAAAATCAATATCACTACAATTAGCCACCACTTGAACAAAATTTCTACACAACCTTTCTGCATCGTCTAACGAAGTTTTACTTGATGTTAAATCTGTATTTGGTAACGTCAATAAAGCAACTGCAGCATCTGAAAGATTTTTATATTTTGTAGGTTTAATGTTCTTTGTGTCTTTATAACGAGCAACAACTGATTCAAGTTTTTCTCCTTGATTAATTGTAAAATTTTCAATTCCTTCTCCTCTAATAACAACTCCATCAATTTGATTGTTATTATTTAGCAACTCCACACCTTCTCTAACAGCATTTTCAATACTTTCGTCAGAGATAATATCCAATGACAAAGTCATTTTGGCTGGCTTAAAATTTTTATAATTTCCATTTAATTCAATCATGATTGTCTCCTCCTTTTCTATTTTAACATAAACAAAAGTGTTTGTCAACACTTGAATTTAAAATCTTTATTATTATTCATAATCATTACTAAAAATTTTGAGAAATATATAAACAATGCAATAAAAAAATCTTGCAAATTTCTTTTATATGCAAGATTTATTTTGGCTCCTCAGGTAGGGTGAGAGCGATTAAAAAAACAGAATGTTTTTTTCTCTTGAACGGGCAAACTGCGCTTTGCCCCGCCGGAACGGGCGAACCTACGACCTTGCGGTTTGCGTCACAAACTGCACTTCGTTTTGGCTTTTGTTGGGAACAAAAGTCTTACCACTCATTTGTTTGCTCCTTTTCCCCAAAAGTAACAAGTACTTTCGGGGACCCCAATAAAAAAACGGCTCATAAACTGCTTTCGCAGTTACACCATAAAATGGTGTCCACAAGGTCGTAAACTTAATTAAAAAACACACCATACTTGGTGTGCATAATTTGGCTCCTCAGGTAGGATTCGAACCTACGACCTTGCGGTTAACAGCCGCCTGCTCCACCACTGAGCTACTGAGGAATATCAACGGTTACCTACATATTTTACCAAAACACATATACCTTTGTCAATAATTTTTACACATTTTTTCAAGAAATTTTTAATATTTTTATTAAGTATTTTTCTTTACATCCATGAAAAATGCTTGCATCAGCAAGCGTTTGCGAAGCAAACAGAACACTGCATTTTGATTTAGCACATAGTAATATATAAAAAGAAAAAACCCACCTCGTGCGCCTACCACTTAATTTAGGGCTCCCGAAAGTGTTTATCACTTTTGGGAATAAGGAACAAACAAACGTCCAACGAGCGCTTGCAAAAGCAAGCCGAGACTAAGTGCAGTTTGTGACGCTAACCGGCAGTGTTCATTAGAAATTCGAAGAATTTCGCAAGCCCACGGATACTTTCTTGCCTTCGGGCTTTTTTTGCCGGACAGCCCGGGAAAATGCTTGCATCAGCAAGCGTTTGCGAAGCAAACAGAACACTGCGTTTTGATTTAACACATAATAGTTTATAAAAACAAAAAAGTAGGCTCGTGCGCCTACTTCAATGATTAACCGGCAGTGTTCTATTTTTCCGGGCCGTCGCCAGCCAAGTATTTTCGACGATGAGAAGCTTAACTTCTGTGTTCGGGATGAGAACAGGTGGACCTTCTCTCTATCGCCACCGGTTATGGTATAACAACACTTGTTTGTTACTTTCTAAGTTTATCATAAACCTAAATAAAAGTCAACAGAAAAGTGATATTATCAAAATATTTGAATATTGCTCACAAAAGAAAAGGAGGATATGAATTAAGCAATATTCATCAGAGATAATAAGTTCTCTGACAACTACACATTATAGAAGGAAGCAAAAAAACTAAATCCGTGATTAAGCCCTCGACCTATTAGTATCGCTCAGCTGAACACATTACTGTGCTTACACATGCGACCTATCA
>CALVTF010000036.1 GCA_944360025.1 uncultured Clostridia bacterium | reverse complement strand
ATAAGATATGCGGTAAGGCGTTAAAAGTTGACACAGCCTGTGGCTGTTTTTATTTTTTTAATACTTTGTTGATATAAACAAAAATCTGTTTATATACTATGATTATGATTAATTTTATATCAAATATTAATATTAAATACATAAAACATTATTCTACGCATTTTAATTTATAATAAAAATAAAAAAACAGTCAACGACTGTCCTTTTCTTCTTTTTTATAGAATAGTTTTAAAAACGGAACCATCCACCGTGGTGCTTTCACACATATTATTCTATAACTAGGTTTCTTTTCTTTTTCCATATTATGTTTTATGACTTTATTTCCAATATTGTCACAAAACCTTGAAATTTGTTATGCTAAAATTCAATTATATGCTAATATTATATTATGAATGAAGATATATCTCTTTTGATCAAAAATTGTTGTAAGTGTGGTGAATTACAAAAACAAACCGATTGTTTTTTGCAAACTGGAAAAACAAACTTTATTATTATTGGCGAAAGTCCTGCAAAAGATGGTTGGATAGTTTCAAAAAGAGCATTCTATAATGTCAATGGAAAACTTCAAGCAACTGGCAGAGTTTTGGAAAAGTTACTTAATAATATTGGTTTTACACTTGATGATATATATTTTACTGAATGTTGCAAATGCATAATTGAAGATAGAAGAAAATTGAATGAATCTTCTAAAAATTGCTTTTACATATTAAAAGAGCAACTTAAAAAAATTCCCTGCTCAATTATATTAACAATGGGACAATTTCCAACACAAACTTTATTACAAACAAAAATAAAAAAATTTTCGGAATATGTTGGAAAAGAATTTGAAATAAAAATAAGTGGCAAAGATTTTAAATTGATACCAATTTATCATCCATCACCACTTAATCCTAAAGGGTATAAAGAAAACTTACCTATATTTGAGAAGATTAAATCTATGGTTAAATATTCCTAATTTTCCTACTAAACATTAATAAATAACTTCAAAGTATAAAATTAATATCTGTTATCAAAGCGATTAATTGCTCACGCATATTGACCAGCGATAGCCCCTTCTCCGCACGCAACAACAAGTTGTTTTAAAGCATTTGCCCTAATATCTCCGCAAGCAAAAACACCTTTAATAGAAGTTTCCATTCTGTCGTTTGTGAGAATATAACCTTGACTATTTAATTCTAAAATTCCCTTAAACATATCCGTTTGAGGTTTCTTTCCAAGTTCAATGAAGAGGGCGGAAACTGCAAGAAAATCAGCATTTTCTAACTCTATTTTTTCAAGTTTGTTTTCGCCTACCAATTTTTCAATATGAACATTTGAGCAAACTTCAATATTTTTCTTTGGGCAATTTTCCGCATATTTATGCATATCTTCACTATCCAATAAGTAAACTTTTTCGCAAATTTCAGATAGTTCCAAGGCTCCTAAAATGCCACTACCACTTTTTGAAGCCACTGCAACAATTTGATTTTTATAGAAATTAGCGTCACAAGTCACACAGTAACTCACTCCCCTGCCTAAATATTCATTTTCATTTTTGCCTAGTTTATTGCTTGAAAGTCCGGTTGCAATGATAATGCTCTTAGCATAATAAGTTTGTTTATTGCCGACAAGTTCTTTAAGGTCTGAAAACTTAACGCTTTTTATTTCATCACTAATCACTTTAATTCCAAAATTTTGAATTTGTTTTTGAAAATTTTGCATAAGTTCAAAGCCACTTATAAGTGGATATGAAGGAAAATTCTCTATTTTTTCAATTTGAGCAAGTTGCCCACCTAAAATAAAGGGCTCGATAATTGCCACTTTTTTATTTCGTCTTTTAGCATAAATTGCGGCGGTCATTCCAGCAACACCGCCACCAATAATTAAAATATCAAAAACTTCTCTTTTCATATTTATATTATATCACATAAAACGCAATTTAGCAACAATCCGTGATTGAATTTTTTTATATAAGGTTGCTACTTACCTAATTACCAATGCCTAAAATCAGACCTTGCTAGAATCTAGAAAGTGTTATAAGCACCAATCCACGATTAAATTTTTTGATAAGATTTATCTTTTAACTTTATCGCTAATACCCATAAACAAACCATATTAACATCTAGAAAGTGTTATAAACACAAAAAAGATAGGCAAATGCCTATCTTTTTGAAAATTGTGGAGCCTTTCTTGCTTTTTTGAGACCATATTTCTTTCTTTCTTTCATTCTTGGATCTCTTGTCAAGAAACCAGCGGCTTTAAGTTCAGCTTTATATGTTTCAGATGCCTCAACAAGTGCTCTTGCAATACCGTGGCAAATTGCACCTGCTTGTCCAGCAATACCGCCACCTTCAACATTCACAACTACGTCAAATTTAGAAGCTGTGTCAGTGAGAACAAGTGGTTGTTTAGCAATAACGATGAGAGTATCTCTTTGAAGATAGTCCTCAATTCCTCTTCCGTTGATAGTGATAACACCAGTTCCTGGATATAATCTTACTCTTGCAATAGATTTCTTTCTTCTTCCTGTTGCAATGAATGCACCAGCCTTATTAACATTCTTACCAGCCATTATTCTCTAACTCCTTTTAAAGCAACTTGTTCAGGTTTTTGTGCCTCGTGCTTGTGTTCTGCATCTTTGTAAACATGAAGGCGAGTGAATTGTTTTCTTCCCATAGTATTTTTTGGAAGCATACCTTTAACTGCGTGTTCAATAACTTTTCTTGAATCTGTTGCCATTAAAGTTTTGTAATCAACAGTTTTAAGTCCGCCAATGTAACCTGTGTGCCAACGAAGTTTCTTTTGTTCTAATTTCTTTCCTGTCAAAACAACTTTGTCAGAATTGATAACCACAACAAAATCGCCAGTGTCCACATGTGGTGTGTAAATAGTTTTATTTTTACCGGTTAACATATCAGCAACTTGACTTGCAAGACGACCAAGAGGCATATTTGTTGCGTCAACAATAAACCACTTTCTTTCAACTGTAACCGGGTTTGCCATATAAGTTTTCATTTTAATCTCCTAAAATAGTGTTAATTTGGACATTTCATCTATTATCAAGACGCATTATCGGGGCTAACAATAAAACGCCTTTTTAAAAAGACGCTTTTATTTTACTCATTTTTAAAAGGTTTGTCAAGTGTTTTTTCTATGATTTCAAAGAAAATTTTTGGTTAAGAAGCACTTTTTATGCTGTTATTACCCTTGAGATTATGCAAATTCATTGTTGCATTAACAAGACCATTGTAAGAAATAACTTTTTTATACAAATTGCTTTTAACTTTCGCAGGATTTTCTTCATTGGACACCTCTCCAGAAAGAAGATTTGTGATTTCGTCCATAAGTTCACCAGAAATCTTTGTCATTATGTATTCTTGTTGTTTTTTATTAGTTATGCCCTTAATTCTTTTTGAGAAACTAAGTTCGTCAAGACTCACAAGGTTGTTTAAATCATTAATAATTTCTGCATCATTTATTGCATTGTCACATATCTTTTTTACAACCGGCGAACATTCTTTAGAAATAGAAACAAGTGCATATTCTTTTGACACTTCCCCACTTTCCACTTTCCCCAATAAAATGGATAATTTATCCTTGAAAAATGATGGAAGTTCCAACTTTTCTCCTTTTTTCCTTGCTTCCTCTTGTAAAACAAATTGATTATATTTGCAAATCAAATATAAAAAGTTAGATGCAACAATTTTTTCGTCATTATATCTTTTTGTTGCCTTAACATTGCCATTTTCATCAAAACCAACTAAATCATATAAATACAAGAAATTCATAATATCTCCTATAGTTAAAGTATATCACACCAAAAACAAACAAATCAACTAAATTATGAATAATTATACGAAATTTTTATTATTTATAAAATAAAAGATAGTCTTTCGACCATCTTTATTTCAAATTATAAGTAAATTTATTTATTCCAAACTTACAAGGTAGTAATATACCGGCTGCCCACCAAATGCGACTGTAACTTCGCAATCTGGATACTTTTCAGCAAGTTTTTCTTGAAGAGCATTTGCTTCATCTTCTCGAATATCCTCTCCATAGAAGAGAGTAATATTCATAATTGAATCATCAAACATTGTCTCAATAAGTTTTTCAGTTGTATCTGAAACAAGATTTCCTTTTGCCAAAATTGCCTTATCATCAAGTCCGATAATTTCCCCTTTTTGAAGGTCAAATCCGTCAACATGAGTGTCCCGAACAGCATAAGTCACCTGTCCAGAGCGAACAGACTTGATTGCCTCAAGCATAGCAGTCTTATTTTCTTCCACACTTGCCTCTGGATTAAATGCTATAGCCGCAGAGATACCTTCTGGTACGCTTCTTGTTGGAATAATAACAAGGTTTTTGTTCGTTACGTCATTTGCTTGTTCTGCTGCAAGGACAATGTTTTTATTATTAGGAAAAACAAAAACTGTTCTTGCTGGCACTTTGTCAGCAGCGGTAGCAATATCTTCAGCACTTGGATTCATTGTTTGACCGCCAACGATAATTTCGTCAACTGTAAGTTCTTTAAAGATATTAGCGAGACCGTCACCAGGAGCAACAGAAATCATGCCCATTTCTTTGCTTTCTTCAACCGCTTGAGCCTTTTTCTTAAGTTCTCGGTTTTGTTCTCTCATATTTTCAATTTTCAAATTAAAAAGTTCACCAAGTTCTAAAGCATACCCGAGTGCCTTGTTTGGTTCATTTGTGTGGACATGGACTTTGACAAGGGACAAATCTCCGATACAAATAACAGAATCACCAATTTCCATAAGTCTTTCACGAAGTTTGTCAATATCTGCCTCAGTTGTCTTTTTATGCATGTGAATAATCATGTATTCTGTACAATAGCCGAATTCAATATCACCAAGATTATTAATATCTGCAATTACGTCATCAAGGGTTTGAGGTTGTTTCTCATCCTCAAAAGTATATTCCAAATCCTCTTCACCCATAAGGAAACGATAAAAACCGGTAAAAATAACCAAAATACCACGGCCACCAGAGTCAACAACACCTGCTTTCTTAAGAACAGGAAGCATTTCTGGTGTTTGTTTTAAGATTTCTTCACCTGTGTCAATAACTTTCTTGAGGAAGACTTCAAAATCGTCATGTTTTTTCGCAAGATTTACAGCATTTTCTGCCATAACACGAATAACGGTCAAGATTGTTCCTTCTTTAGGCTTTGTAACCGCTTTATAAGCAATAGTTGCCCCTTCATGCATAGCCTTTGCAAAGTCCTTAGTGGTAATTTCTTTGCAGGAAGAAGTTACAGAACAAAATCCTTTGAATATTTGAGAAGTAATAACGCCACTATTCCCTCTTGCGCCACGAAGAGCACCTTTAGAGAATGCTTCAGAAAGTGAAGCAAGGTCATTATTCATACATTTATTAATTTCTGCTACAGCACTTTTCATTGTAAGGAACATATTTGTTCCTGTATCACCATCTGGAACAGGGAAAACATTCAACGAGTCAATATATTCTTTATTTTGTTCTAAAAGACTAACTCCCGCAAGCACCATCTTACGAAAGGTAGCCCCGTTAATCGATTTTTGCATAGTAATAAACTCCTAAACTCTAACACCGACGACATGAACATTTACGGTATCAACAATCATACCGGTAAAGTTTTCGACGGAATACTTAACTGATTTTTTTAAAGATTCAGCAACCGCAGAGATAGAAACACCGTATTTCAAGATACAGTGAATATCAATAAAGATTCGGTTGTCAATATGATTTACAGAGACCCCTTTGGAATAGGACTCTTTTTTGAAAATTTCGCGTGCACTTTCTTTTATGCTTTTCGACACGAGTTCAACAACACCATAGCAGTCAAGCGCAGCAAAACCAGCAACAGTGCGAATTGCATTGTCGCTGATAGAGATATTGCCATAATAGTTGTTGGTATCTACAGTCAAAAAACTCCTCCGATAAAAGTATTTGCAATAATATAATACAATAAAACACGTTTTAACGCAAGTAAATTAACTAAAAAAACAAAAAATTTTGCAAAAAATTAAATAAATTTAAGGGAAATTATAATATATAAATACTTCAAAAAAGAAAAATATATGAACAAGTTGTGCAAAAATAGTTGATTTTTTTTACGGAGTGTGATATTATATAGCCCGTAATGACAAAATTTACTAAAAGGAGACGGAAATGAGCAGAGTTTGTGAAATATGCGGAAAAGGTAAAATGGACGGCAAAACAGTTAGCCACGCTAACAACAAAGCACCAAGAAAATATAATGCTAACCTACAAGAGGCTGAAATCAATGGAAAAAGAGTGAAGGCTTGTACGAAATGCATTAAAACTGCAAAGAAAAACGGATAAAAAACAACCTTGAATTCAAGGTTGTTTTTTTATATTTTGATTAATTTAATTAAAACATACTTAATCTTGTCAACTTATAAAACTACAAAAAGCCTTGTATGTGCTGTATAAGTCTCCTTTAGAAATAAGTTCATATGGAGCATGCATAGAAATGACCGGGACGCCAATATCAATGGTGTCAATGTTAAGTTCTGCCACATATTTTGCTATCGTTCCACCACCGCCAAGGTCGACTTTGCCAAGTTCAGAAGTTTGATAAATAATGTTATTATCTAGGAAAATTTTTCTTACTTCACTCATAAACTCAGCCGAAGCATCATTTGCTGAACTTTTACCACCAGAGCCTGTAAATTTGTTTATAGAAGTTCCACAAGAAATTAAAGAGGCATTCATTTTTTCATAAACATTAGGAAAATTAGGGTCAAAACAACTTGTAACGTCTGCCGAAAGACATTTTGATTTTGCCCGAACTTTTCTTGGCAGGCACTTTAAACTTTCACATATTTCATCCATCAAATCTTCATAAATTCTGCTTTTCATTCCGGTGTTGCCTTCACTTCCGATTTCCTCTTTATCTACAAGAAGTGTTAAAACTGTGTCGTTAGTTTTTGCATCAATAATCGCACGCAAGGCAGGATAAGCACAAGACTTATCATCATGCCCATATGCACCAATAAAAGCCCTATCAAAGCCAATATCTCTTGACTTAAACGCTGGCACAGCACAAAGTTCGCTGGATAAAAAATCTTCTTCTAAAACACCATATTTTTCATTTAAAATAGCAAGGATATTAAGTTTGATTTTGTCCTTAACTTTCTTATCATTATATGCTTTACCACCAATAACAAGATTGAGTTGCTCGCCGGTAATAATTTTATAACCATTATTCATCATTTGCTCTTGTCCAAGATGAGGCAAAAGGTCATTAATATAGAAAATTGGATCATTTTCATCTTCACCTATAGAAACATTTACCGAACTCCCATCTTTTTTTATTATCGTTCCATGAAGAGCAAGAGGAATGGTGGTCCATTGATATTTCTTTATCCCTCCGTAGTAATGCGTTTTAAAGAAACAAAAACCACTATCCTCATACATTGGATTTTGTTTTAAATCAATGCGTGGACTGTCAATATGTGCTCCCAATATTTTAATTCCGTGTTCTTCTAGATTGTTTTTACCAATTTTAAAAATAGCAACACTCTTGTTTCGGTTGACATAATACCTCTTGTCGCCTACTTTCAATTTGTCACCAAATTTAAATTCTTTAAATCCAGCTTTTACAGCAATTTCAACAGCATTTTGGCAAGTTTCTCGCTCTGTTTTTGAAATGTCGATAAATTTTTTGTAATCTTCTGCAAAAGCGTAGCATTTCTCTATTTCCTTGTCATCTGCTTCTTCAAAATAATTTTTCTTTCTGTAAAATAATTTGTCCGCTAAACTTTGCTCAATGTCTTGCTTTTTCTTATCCATGACTCCTCCTAATTATTAGCATTATACCATAGGTTTAATTTTATTCAAACCGCATAGACTACTTTTCTTATAAATTTTTGATATTATAAATTTGAAATCACAGCATTTTATTGGCAAATGGCGGGCGAAGAAAAATCTCGCAAAATTGCGAGATTTTTGACTGCCTTAAAGGGCAGTCTAGCGAGAAAACTTTCTCGCCCTTCGCCCGCCCAACAAAAAAAAGACAATGCTTAATTACACTGTCTTTTTATAATTATTAAAGAAGAATACAAAGTACGCCACCTTTACCCTCATTGATAATTCTACCAAGAGTTTTTCTCATTTTTCTTTGGGCGTCAGTTGGCATCATAACAATTTTGGAGGAAATGTTTTCGCCGACCATACTCGACAAACTTTTGCCTAAAAGGTTTGTCTCCCAAATCTTTTCAGGATTATTTTCAAATTGTTCATTAAGGTAATTAACCAAATCTTGACTTTGAGTTTCACTTCCAACAAGTGGAGTCACCTCTGTCTCAACGTCTACCTTGATTATATGCAAACTTGGAGCAGTAGCCTTAATTTTAACACCATAGCGGCTTCCTTGTTTAACAACTTCCGGTTCTTGCAAAATAAAATCTTCTTGTTTTGGCACAACAATACCATAGCCACTTTCTTCTACTTCACTGAGAGCAAGTTTCAGTTTATCATATTCAAGTTTGGCTGTTGCTAAGTCTTTTATATAAGAAACTAGTTCAAAATCGTCTTTAATTTCAAAACCACATTCACTTGAAAGAACAGAGTAGAAAAGATTTTCTTTAGGAATCACATTAAAACGAATAACGCCTTCTCCCATTTCCACATTGGAAAAAGTGATAGGGTCAAAACTTTCACTTTCTGTGAACACAACAGCGTCTTTGTTTGCATCTCCAATTTTGTTTACTTCGTTGCCAAATTTCTTTATCTCTCCCACAATCTCTTTAATAATAGGATTAGAGAATGGAAGTGCTGAAATCCATTTTGGCATATCGACTTTAATGCTGGTAACCGGAAATTCAAGGAGAAGTTTCTCAAATATTCTATCAACGTCACCTTCTTTCATTTCTTTAACATTCATAGCAATAACTTGAGCATCATATTTTCCCTCAAGACTTTGTGCAAGTTTTTTACTCTCAGCACTTGCTGGATTTTTGGTGTTTAAAACGACAACAAAAGGTTTTCCGGTTGCTTTCATATCATTAACAATTTGCTCTTCTGCCTCAACATAACTTGCTCGCTCTAAATCTGTCACTGTACCATCTGTTGTAACCACAACACCAATAGTAGAATGTTCAGTCATAACCTTTTTTGTGCCAAACATTGCCGCCTTTTCAAAAGGCATTTCCTCTTCTGACCAAGGTGTTTTGACAAGTCTTGGTTTATCATTTTCTTTTGTTCCCATAGCCCCGCTAACCAAATAACCTACGCAATCAATCATTCTGACTTTTAAGTTGATTTTGTCAGCAACTGAAATTTTAACTGCTTCATTTGGAATAAAGCGAGGCTGAGTTGTCATAACGGTTTTCCCATCTGCACTTTGAGGAAGTTCATCAACAGTTCTCTTTTTAGCATTTTCATTTTCAATGTTTGGAAGAACAAGTTTTTTCATAAATTCGGTGATAAAAGTAGATTTGCCAACTCTTACAGGACCCACAACACCGACATATATATCTCCATTAGTGCGAGATTTAATATCTTCATAAATTTGGTATTTTTCCATAAGACCTCCACGCATACCATAATTTATGAAAAAGTTTTAAGAAATAGAACAACAATATGTAAAGTAAAAATATGGAGAAAATAATTTTGATTACCATACAAAAGAAATTTAAATATTATTTACTTTTCGATATAAAATAAAAAGAGCCATCGACTTAGTTAATGACTCTTTGTTAAATTAAAACTTAAATCAATGAGAAATTTTAAATCTTCGTCTTTTATTTCCTCTAAGACAATGGTTAACCAATGTACTTTGTTCATATGATAAGCGATATAAACACCCTTCTTTTTAAGCATAGGCTCTTTTATTAATGGATCTGTTTTTACGTCTAGAATATCCAAAATTTTTTTATCTTCTTTTCAGTTATGAATTTGCTATAATATTTTTTGCTGAATTAGGTGATAAAACTCAAATT
>CALVTF010000035.1 GCA_944360025.1 uncultured Clostridia bacterium | reverse complement strand
CAAAATTTTTGTATTTAAAAGATATTCAGTCGCACCCATTTCAGATTTTGCTATGTGAGTACATTCTTCACATAAAATTGAGCCAACTGTCCCCTGCAATAATACTCTTAGCCCTAAAATGTTTACTGCAGTTCCATTTGAAACAAAAAGTGTGTTGATAGGTTTAGAAAACATACCTTGCAAAGTTTCCCGCACTTCTTTCGTATATTTATCATCATAATAACCTTTCATACAACCTTCATTTGCTTTTACAATCGCATTTAAAATTTCCTTACTAACACCACTTGTTGTGTCACTTGTAAAATCAACAATCATATTTCTCTCCTGCAATTAAAATTAATAATAATTTTACCATATTATTAAAAAAAACGCCAAACAATTTTAAATATTGCTTGCTTTTTAAATAAAATTTATCTAAAATAAAAATATGGCTTTAATTGGAACAATCGAAGATATTGTTTTTCGTAATGACGAAAATGGATATACTGTTGCAAAACTTGAAAAAGACGGCTCACTTGTCACTGTTGTGGGCAAGTTTATCGACGTGCAAATTGGTGCAACTGTCTCACTAGAAGGAAAATTCGAGCGTTCAAAATTCGGCGTTCAATACGCTTTTACTTCTTACGAACTTTCACAGCCCAAAACAATTGCAGGAATTGAAAAGTATTTAGGCTCGGGCCTTATTAGAGGTGTTGGTCCAATAACTGCCAAAAATATTGTGGAAAAATTCGGCAAAGACACTTTGGAGGTTCTAGAGTATACACCTGAAAAACTCTCCCAAATTCGTGGTATAAGTGAGAAAAAAGCGGTTGAAATCGGTTTTTCTTATCGAGAACACAAAGAAGTGCAAAACACCATTATGTTTTTGCAGTCCTATAACATTTCCACAAATATGGCACTTAAAATTTATAATATTTATCGAGATAGAACAACAGAAGTCGTAAAAAACAATCCATATAAACTTATAGAAGATATTGATGGCATTGGCTTTACAACTGCTGATAGAATTGCAAAAAATATTGGAATACCTGAAAATAGCGAATTCAGAGTGAGAGCGGGACTTATCCATGTTTTAAAACTTAGTTGCGAAAAAAATGGCAATACTTACCTTCCAAAAAATATGTTATTTTCAGAAAGTTCCAAAGCGCTCAACCTAGAGTATGAGGAAAATAGCGAACTATTTAATACTACTTTTGATACACTTTGCCTTGATAAAACTTGTGTGACCTTGTGGATGGAAAATACAGAAATTGTTATGCTTTCCAAATATTACTATTATGAAAATTCTATCGCACAAAAACTTGCTTGGCTCAAAAATTGCAGTAAAATTGAAGATATTGATATTGAAGATGAAATTGAAAATTTTCAACTTAAAAATAAAATTGAATTTCACGAAGAACAAAAAAATGCTATTAAAGGTGCCATTAAAAACGGTGTATATGTCATAACCGGCGGTCCAGGAACAGGAAAAACTACAATCATTAAATGTATTTTGGAAATTCTAGAAAATATGCAAAAGCGGGTTTCGTTAGTAGCGCCTACAGGAAGAGCAGCAAAGAGAATGAGTGACTCTACTGGACGCGAAGCCAAAACTATCCATCGACTTTTGGAAGTAAACGTTATAAAAACAAACGAAAGTTATTTCGTCAATAATGAATCTAATCCTCTTAAAACTGACGTTGTGATTGTGGATGAAGTCTCTATGGTGGACTGCGCTCTTATGTGCAATCTTTTAAAAGCACTCCCACGTGACTGCAAACTTATTCTTGTTGGGGATAAAGACCAACTTCCAAGTGTTGGAGCAGGAAATGTGCTTGCAGATATTTTAGGAAGTAAAACAATCCCATTTTGTATGTTAACAAAAATTTTTAGGCAAAGTGATAAAAGTTTAATTATTACCAATGCCCATCTTATCAATGAAGGAAAAATGCCTCTTATTGATAATTCTAGTATGGACTTTTTCTTTGAAAGCAAAAATGACCCAGAAATAATCAAAAACACGATAGTCAACTTAGTTACCGCTAGACTTCCAAAATTTTTAAATGTCGAGCCAAAAGAAATTCAAGTTTTAGCACCTATGAAAGCAGGCGTTTGCGGAATAGAAAATTTGAATAGAACTCTTCAGGAAGCCATAAATCCAAAAAGTGAAACAAAACCACAAATTGAAGTTGGACAAACGATATATAGACTTGGAGATAAGGTTATGCAAATAACAAATAACTACGACCTGGTGTGGAAAAAGCAAGGAAAATATGCTATAGAGGAAGGACAAGGAGTTTTCAATGGCGATATAGGATATATCACCCTTATCGACCCGCAAACCGGTGAAATGAATGTAGAATTTGAAGATGGAAGAAATTGCCTATATACTCGCCCTGACCTACTTGACTTATCACTATCATATGCCATAACAATTCACAAAAGTCAAGGCTCAGAATTTGATACAATTGTTATACCAGCAATTGCAGGTCCAAGCATAATTTTAACACGAAACTTAATTTATACAGCAGTGACTCGTGCAAAAAAGATGGTAGTTATTGTTGGCGAAAAGCAATATTTAAAACGAATGGTCTCCAACAAATATACTGCAACACGATTTACCCTTTTGAAGAAACTACTTATAAATGCAGAAGAACGTATGGAAAAACTTTTTGGTGAGGAAGAATGAAAAATATCAATAAAAGTGTGAAAAAATCAAAAAAAACTAATATTTTTCACACTTTTTTATTAAAAATAGAAAATTTTTTAAATAAATATCTATTTCCAGATGATATTAAATGTATCTTTTGTGAAAGAGATATACCATAGTTTTATGAAAAACCATATTGCGATAAATGTGAGAAAGAAATTGTGAAAATTTCAAAAAATCGTTGCCTTATTTGTGATATGCCAATAAAAAACGAAGCAAAAATCTGCGATTTTTGCCAAAATAATCATCGTGATTTTAAAAGGGCTTTTACTCCTTTAAATTATGATGGAATTGTTCGAAAATCTTTAATTTCCTATAAATCTGACAATAAGCGATATCTCGCAAAGGGTTTTGCTGTAATTATATTTAACTACCTAAAAGAACAACTATATGATTTTGATATTATTACCTTTGTTCCTATCTTAAAAGAAAAGAAAAAGGAAAGGTCTTTTAATCAATCTGAAAGACTTGCGAAAGAACTTGGAAAACTTATGAAACTGCCTGTTGAAGAATTTTTGATTAAAGTTAAAGAAACAAAACAACAAAAAAATTTGAATTTTGAAGAAAGAAGAAAGAATTTAAAAGATGCCTTTCGTTTAATTAATTTCGAAAAAATAAAAGATAAAAATATACTGCTTGTTGATGACATAATAACCACTTGTGCAACAGTCTCAGAATGTAGTAAACTTTTGAATAAATACGCACAAAATGTGTATACAACCGCTCTCGCACGCGTTTATAAAATCACTTAAAATTTGAATTATTTGTTGTAGAAGATGCCGAAGTAGAATCGGTCGCCTTAGACACCAGCGAAGAAGGGGCAGTGTCCTTAGTTTTCGAAACAGTTGAAACAGCATCGGTCGCTTTAGGAGCGGACAGAATAGAGTCAGTCACCTTAGAGGTAGGCACAATAGAAGCGGTCACAGCCTGTTCAAGTTCTTTTATTTGAACTTTTAAGACGTCTGCTCGTTTGATTTTGTAAGTAGAAAAGATAAGAATTGCGACACTTATTGCGATTGCACTTCCAAAAAACACAATTTTTCCAAGACCTGCCTGTACTGATAATGCTTGAACCGGCTCTGTAGAGTCAAACTTAATTAAATCTAGAAGTAAGCCAATAACTAGAAGCGTGACAGAATTTGTAAAATTGTAAGTAAATGTATAATAGCCTGTAAATCGTCCAGCATTGTTTTCTTTGGTTTTAAATTGTTCCATTGTAACCACGTCGGCATACATTGAATGTGGCAAACTGTATAGTGCCCCCGAACCTAGCCCACAAATAAAAATGCAAGGTAAAACAAACCAAAACATAAAATCACTTGTGCAATATGTTCGAAATAAAAATGTCACACTTGTGAGTGCAATGCCTACAAGTAAAAGACATAACGCAAAAATAAGCGTTTGCTTTTTATCATATTTTTTCACCATATTGACCCATAAAACTTGCGACAAAATTGCCCCGCCAAAAAGGCAAATCATAATTATAGAGATTTGGGTGCTAGAAAAATGGTAACAGAAAGTAAAAAGGTGCATTCCAACAGATGTAATAAAGATGGATGCAATAAGCGAAACAGAATAACCAAGCATAACAGTCCTAAATTCTTTTTTCTTTAAAGTATCAACATATCCTCCGATAATTTTGCCAAAGCCTTGTTTTTTTACCTCTTTTCCTTCATTTTCTTCTTCAAATGCACTTTTGTCATAATTCGGCATGGAAATCACTCTTTTTCGCGTTCCAAAAACTGAAATTAAACCACAAATTATGACCAAAATGGAATTGACAATGGCAATGTAAATATATCCATCCTTGTTGAATTGTGTTTGCATCCCAATGCTAGCGGAAGGCATAAAAATATACATTAAAATGCTAGGTGCTATCATACCTATAATATAGAAAACTGATTTAAAACTTTGCATTTTTGTTTGGTCATTGTAATCTGGTGCAATATCAATACAAAGTGCGGAATACGGCGTGGCAAAAAACGTGTTAAAGGTTTCTTGCAACAATAAAAATCCCATAAGCCAAACAATTGCAAGTGAGGAACCTTTTTCTATAGGGCAAGTCCACAAAAGAATATTGCAAATGGCGAGAAGAAAAGTGGCAAAAAGCATATGAAGAAGCCGCCTACCAAAAAATTTGTTTTTTGTTCTGTCTGAAAAGTAGCCAATGATTGGGTCTGAAACACCGTCCCAGAGAGACGTAATTGCAATGGTTGCCCCCACCAAAACTCCCGACAAGCCCATTACAGAAGTAGCAAAAAACATAATAAAGGAATTGACAGTTTGTCCCATACTGCCATAACCAAGATTGCCAATGCCATAACATAACTTTGTCCAAAAACTAAGCTTCTTTTTTTCCATAAAATAATATATGAAAAAGTTATTAAATTATTGCAAAAATATTTTGTAAAAAAACTCATTTCTCTCTAATTTTATACATACATAAGAAAACATTTTCGATCTCCTCTTGCATTTTTAAGATAAAACTTTTTTATATAAACATTATACTTTCGTTAAATAAAAAAAGAAAGGCAAAACCTTTCTTTATTTACATATTTATAATAGGACGAACAATTAAATTCTAAGTAAAACTTTGGCTGTGTTAATCATTGTTGCAACTGCATTTTGTGTTGTATCGTCATCTCCGCCTTCGCCACCATTATCCAAGAAACCGTCAAGTGCTCCTGTGGATGATAATATCAATGGAAGTAACAAGTTGAAGAACAAGATTAATGCAATTGTTACAACGACTGAAACAATAATATTAATCAATCTTTTCTTTGCCTCTTCTCTCTGGTCTGAAGATTCCGCTCTTGCCATTCTAACACCAACATAAACAGCATAAATAGAACCTGCTGCAGCAACAATTATAAGTGCTACCCACAATACCCACTCCAATGCTGAAAGTAATTGCTTGAGCCAGCCAAGATCTCCGCCTTGTTCTTCCAACTGGGTAATTAAATCAGTCCAACGCATAATTTTCCTCCTATTTAATTTATTTTTCTCAAAATGTGAAGAAATATTCTTCGCTTTGATATGCATATAATAACATATAAAAAAAATATTTCAAAACGATTTTAATAAAAAAATAAAAAAATTTTTAATTTATTTTTTAATATCTATTTTTAATAGGAAAAATATTTTTGAAATTTAATAAGAATAAATAAAAAATATTTGTTATTTAATCAAATTAAAAAATAAATGTGAAGAAGAAAACTTCGTTTCCCGTGAAGAACTCGCATCCGCTCTATATCCTATTTACAGCATATGTCATAATGTCTCCCACGTCTTGTGATTTTATTCTATATACAAGAATTTTTCCTTCACGTTTATAATCTACAAGATTTTGATCCTTTAGTGTCTTTAATTGATGAGAAATTGTTGTTTGATTTATGTCCAAAACTTTTGACAAATCATTCACGCACATATCCATAATAGACAAACATGACAAAATTTTAAGACGAGTAGAATCGGAAAAACTTTGAAAATAGAGGGCAAGTTTATTCACCACTTCATCATCAGGCATAATTTTTTGGACTTCAAATTTATTTCTTTCATTAATTTTAATAAATTTATCCATATAACCTCTCCTTTTTTGTAACAACAAATTTTTTATATGCATAAAAATAAATGTATCAAAAACATTTTGCCAAAATTAAAAAGATTTGTCAAAAGGAATTTCAAAAGTGATTTTGCAAAAAATGCCAAAAAAACGCATATTTTGCAAAAAAGGAGGGGTTTATGTCATCACAAGAATTTTTATGGGTATTTTTACTTTCCACATTAAGTTCACAAAATAACACAAATCTTGCAACTAACACAAACATTCTTTTATTGCTACTTCTAGGACTTAGCAACAACAATAATGGTTGGAACAATGGTTGGTGGAATAACACAAGTGGTTGTTGTTGCAATGGCGGTAGACAATTTTTCATTTAAAAACACTCTTCTTTTAATAACACCTCTTAAAGAAGCACTTTCTTTGGAGTGATTTCTTAATGTTCAAAAACAAAAAAAATATCGAGGAAAATTTCCTCAATATTTTTTTAAAGGTTTAATTAAGCATTAAAAATTGCTTTAAAGCTTTTACCAAACTTAAACTTTGGTACCTTGCAAGCAGCAACCTTAACAGGTTTCTTTGTTAAAGGATTGATTTTTGTTGTTGCAGCCTTAGATGCAAGTTCAAAAGAACCAAATCCAGGAATAACAATTTTATCTCCCCCTTTAAGAGTGCTTACGATTGTGTCAACAACAGCGTCGAAAACAATTCCAGCATCTTTTTGTGTGCAGTTTGCTTTTTCAGCAACGGCTTTAATGAATTCACCTTTATTCATCTTTCATTCTCCTTTTTGTGATTTTTAGCACATTTATGCTAATTCTATGATAGCATAATCTTCCGTAAATTCCAAACGATTTTAACTATCTTGCAAAAAATTCTTCAACTTGTTTGTAGTAAAAACTAATAACCTGCAAAATTCTGTTCCCAAAGGAATAGTCATAGACAATAATATCCACATTCCCCACCACTTCATTCATAGAAAAGAATCCATAATAGCGACTATCACGAGACGTTGCTCTATTATCTCCCAAGCAAAAAACGTAATCCTCTGGAACTTTAACATAAATTAAACCATTTGAAGAAGTGAAAAGTTCGCTTTCTTCCGCATTAATAATAAATTGGTTATAAAATTGTGCTTCATAAATATAATTGTTAACCGTTACACTAGCCACATTCGCCCAAGAATTATAATCTATTGTATAGCCAAAATTAGCCTCATTTTCAATAAGCCTTGCATTATTATCCTCAAGCAAACTTCCAATAATGTTTCCATTTTCATCTAAGACCATACTTTCTTTTGGAATGCGGTAGACATGAAAATTATTTCCACTTTTAGCAATCGTAACATAATCACCCCCAAGTCCCATAACTCTTTTTATAATGTCCTCACTACTGCCGGTATCAAGCACCACTATATCGCCAAATTTAATTTCCCCATATATGTTAACATACACAGCATCTTCACTTTCATTTTCTAGTATAATACTTGAATTTAAATTCGGTTGCATTGATGTTCCCTCCACAATGTAATATCTATGTGTCACCAAAAACCAAGTGTACCACGCAAAAAAGATAAGAAAGAAGATAAGAACAATGTATAAAGTTATATGCGTGAAAAGATACCACGCAATAGAACGCGTTTCCTTATTCTTTTTTTCTTTACTATATTGAATATATTCTTCATTTTGAAAATTCAATTTTCACTCCTTATAGAAAAACGACAACCGCAATAGTTTTGCCTATACAGCGAAAGTTCTTTAGATAGATTAATGCTTCGAAGATACCCGTCTTTTTTCTTAAAACTTTCCTCTAAATACATAATACCATATTTTTCTTCAATTTCTTTCCCAACTTTATTTATAATTAATGTCGATTTATGTGGACTTACCGTGAGAGTAGTGCCAAAAATGTCAAAACCTCCCTCTTTGGC
This sequence comes from uncultured Clostridia bacterium, assembly GCA_944360025.1. Classification (GTDB taxonomy): domain Bacteria; phylum Bacillota; class Clostridia; order Christensenellales; family UBA1242; genus Caccovivens. The sequence goes on along the minus strand of CALVTF010000035.1, from coordinate 1,808 downwards.
TTTTAAAGCGGTTTCATTCAGGCGAAAGTAAAAACATTTTTCACACCTTGCTCCGCCCTCTTTCTCACCTTCTAAACCTTTAATAAAATCTAGCCACTTTTTTTCATCATAGTCACCATCAATAAAAGAAATATTAAAAAATTCGCAAACTTTTTTCTGATATTCCTTTCTTTTAATATATTCTTCTTCCGGATATATATTAGGATTATAATAAAATACGGTTAAATCAAAATTTTCCTTTAACCTTTCAATACAAACCGTCGAACACGGTCCACAACAAGAATGAAGTAATAATTTTTGCTTATTCATAACCAAAAAAGTATATCATATTTAATTAGAAATTGTAAAGTATTATGATAAAAGTCGATTTTTTAATTTGTATAATTTTATGCTTATTTTATCCTGAATATAAAAACAATTAAAATATAAAAAATACTGACCTAGTCAGCATTTTCTGTATTTTCTTTTTCTATATCTATAATTATGAAACCTTGTGGTGCATGGCAAAGTGGACATTCCTTAAAGCCATCTTTAGAATTTTCAACATAGCCACAAAGCCCACATTTCCATTTTTCTTCCTTTTTCCTTTTATACATATTTCCACTTTTATATAAATTGCCAAGATAGTTAAGCATTCTGTGATGAGTTTCTTCCACTCTAGCTACCATATCAAACGTCTTGCCTATATCAGTAAAACCTTCATCATAGGCAATTTTAGCAAATGATGGATAAATATTTTTAGCCTCCGATAGTTCTATCAAAGCTTCGCCAAGAAGCGAGGTTTTAAGTTCTGGACTTTCAAATGGATAGCCCGCTTCAATAGAAATATTTTTGCACTTTCCCGCCGATTTTTCAATGATATAATCGTAAAAAACTTTGGCATGAGCCATTTCGTTTTTAGCAAGAGTTTTCATTGTGTCCGAAAGAAATTTTTGGCTATCTTGAAGAGCCATTTTGCTCATAAATTGATAACGCGCACCCGCTTGACATTCTGCGGCAAAACTTCTTGCCAAATTAATTTTTGTTACACTTTCATTAAATTCCATATTTTTATCTCCTCAAAAATAAATATTGCCAAAATTATCTTTAATATTCATTTGCTTTTTTTATTTTTTTTGTTTACAATATATTTAGAATTTAAAAGGAGCGATTTTATGTTTCTTGGAGATAAAGGTAAACCATCCAAATATCATATGATAAGAAAAAATTATTATCTTATTATTGATAACGAAGGGATGACAATCAATAAACTTGTCACCAAACTTGGTTTTTACACCGTCCGATTCAATGAAAAAATCAATGAGCGGGAAATAATCTATGACACGGACGCTAAACTTTTCACAGGTGTTGGATTAAATCTTAGAAAAAAAATTGTGCCAGGAAGGTCTTACTTTTCGCTTGTTAGAGTTAATAATTTAACCTCATCAAATCAACTAAGAGAGAAAAAATCTTTTCTTGGAGAGTGTGACCCTAGCGATGAGCCAAGCGACTTCCCAACACAAATAGCCGAAGAAATAAACAATATTTTTAACAACCTCTTTACTGTCAATCTTGTGGACATTGTTAAACACACAACTCCATATATTGACATTGAAATAAGAGGAAATAGATATAAAATCATAAGCGGAACAGGCTATGAAATGACCGCTTCATTTGAAGATTTGAAAATTCGAGATGCACGAACAGGAAGAAAAGGAAAAAAGAGAATTTTCTCACTCAAAATGGAAGATGACCCAGAATATGAAATGGAAAGAGAGCATGTAGAGGCTATAATTGCAAGATATTGCAAAGAACTTGCACCGGTTAAT
>CALVTF010000034.1 GCA_944360025.1 uncultured Clostridia bacterium | reverse complement strand
TCCCAAAATGGCAAGCATTTTCGGGAGCCCTATTATGAGTGAGTTGCATTTCGACTTTTGCCTAGATTTTATCAAGTTAAATTAACTTTTAAAATCTTAAAAGCAGTCGAGGAGTGTTGCATGTGTTTTAACTTATAAAATTAAAAACTAGGCTCGCAAATGTTTTTATCATAACGGGACGGGGTGTCCCGTTAACGTTTTTAATATTATCACATTTTAACAAGATTTGCAAGTATTTTTCCTTATTTTTTAATTTTGCCTTTAATTTTCTTGCAAAATTTTATTTTTATCGCTATAATATATTTGAAAGTATTTTTTAAGGTAAAACGACAATGATTTTTAAGAAATTTTTTAACCAAAATTCCGCTCTTGTCAATGAGTATGCGGAAAAATTCCAAGTTTTACCATCAACAATGTATCTTATTTTATCTCGTGGACTTAAAACGGAAGAGGAAATTGCAGATTTCCTTTCTATGCCCAAAATTTTGGACCCATTTCTCATTAAAGGAATGAAAGAATTAGTAGAGAGAATTGATTTAGCAAAAAAACTAGGGGACAGAGTTTTAATTTTTGGTGACTATGATGTTGACGGCATAAGCGCCACGGCGATAATGCTGAAAACCTTGAAAAAACTTGGAATTCAAGCTGATTTCTATTTACCAAACCGCTATGTTGACGGTTATGGTTTATCATGTGAGGTTATTGACAAAATTGAAAAGAAGTTTTGTCCTGACCTTATCATCACAGTGGACTGTGGTATTTCTTGTTTCAAGGAAGTGGAATATGCCAAATCAAAAGGCATAGATATTATTATTACCGACCACCACGAAATTCCAGAGCAAATACCTGACACTCTTGTTCTTAATGCAAAAATAAAGGGGCAAGATTATCCTTTTACGGAAATTTGTGGAACAGGCATGGCATACAAAATTTCTGAGGCCATTTTAGGACAGAAAAAAGCGGAAGAATTTTTGCCTATTGCAACCATTGCGACCATTGCCGACATTGTTTCGCTAACAGGCGAAAATCGAAATATTATAAAGCGAGGCTTTCAACTTTTTGACAAACTTCCCTTAGGACTTAAACAACTTTTTAAAGACAATAAAGTTTCGCTTTCTAGTCCTAGTTCAACAGACATTGCTTTTAAGATTTCGCCTAAAATCAACTCATCTGGAAGAATGGGGCATGCAGAAGATAGTCTCATGCTTTATTTGAGTGAGGACCCGGTTGAGATTAGAAAATATCTAAACAAAATTGCCGAGCATAACGCTAAACGCCAAGAATTATCTTCGCAAATTATGGAGGACTGCGAAAAAGCCATTAAAAAAATGGATTTATCCAAAATTCGCGTTATTACACTTGCATCTAAAAAGTGGGATCAGGGAGTTTTAGGCATTGCATGTGCTAGGCTTGTGGAAGAGTATAATCGTCCTGTCTTTTTGTTTTCACAAGTTGGCGACACTCTTCATGGCTCAGGGAGAAGTATTGATGATATCAATATTCACGAACTTTTATCGTCAATGAGTGACATTTTGGAAACTTTTGGCGGGCACACAATGGCGGCAGGTTTAACACTTAAGCGAAGTAAATACGAGGAATTTTCCAACCGCGTAAATGCGTTTGTTTTTGAGCATATTAATGACAAAGTTTTCATACCTATAAAATATTATGACCTTGACCTAAAGTTAGAGGAAATTGACGATAGATTTTTGAAAGAAATCAAACTTTTGGAGCCTTTTGGTTGTGATAATCCTAAGCCGAAGTTTAAAATCACGGCAGAAAATGTGGATATTCAGCCGATGAAATTCAATAATCTTCATGCTAACATAAAAATTGGCGATTTGGAACTTGCCTACTTTAATTTTTACAAGAATTTTAATCCACTATATTTTTCAAGATACAAATCTTTCATTTTTGAGTTTCAGGAAAATGCTAAAAAAGGCATGGTTTCAGATTTTGATGCTGGAAGCTTTATTATTGACAATGCACATATGTACACATATCCAATTCAGCTTGAGCATTTTCTTTATGATGAAGGAGAAGCAAATTTTGCCTACTATCCTGAAAGCGAACTTTTAAATTTTGTGGCTGGCACACAAGGTGGAGTTTATGGCACTTGTTTTGTGACTTATTCTGCCTATGAATTTGTCAATTTCTTAAAAAATTACACTAAGGATAATATTTATCACTTTGGCATTTATGATGAAAACTGCATAGGTTATAACAGTCTCTTGCTTGCTCCACGAGGAACAGCTTGGGCTCAAAATTTCAATAAAATCATCTTTCTTTCACCTATATTGGACAGTGGTTTTATAAGTGAAATACAAAAAGTTTCTAATGCAGAAATATATTTGCCTATGGACACCAAAGAAGATAGAACACGTTATAATAATTTGAATCTATCTAGAGAAAGTTTTGGCAGAGTGTTTAAGGCTCTTGTTTCCAAAACCGGCAATTATTATTCGCCGGCAGATTTTTATGAACATAGACTTAAAGGAAAGGTTTCGTTTGATACTTTCTATGTCGCATTTCTTACTTTTAAAGAACTCGGACTTATCAAAAAGGCAGACGACAAATTTTTTAACTATTCGGAAGTAAAAAATGTTAAAAAACCTTTGACAGATTCGAAATTTTATAATAAATTATTATTGATAAAGAATTCTTGGGGTAAAAAATGAGAGAAATAACCATTGAAAAAATTAATAAATACTTTCACCTAAATGCTCACGAGCAAAAACTTATGGAAAAAATTGTGGTGGAAGAAGAAAATCTTGACCGCCTTAATTATGTTATCGACATTATGGTGGAATATTACATGGAAAACGATGTCCTTATGGGCTATCTTCTTTTTCAATATTACAAAGTTTTTGAAGAGGATGCTAAGACTTTTGAAAAAGAACTTTCCAAAAGCCAACACAAACTTTATGAAACATTCAAACTTCTTCGAAATGTCAACACGATAAGTAAAAGTGGGGAGGCGGAAGATATAAAACGTATGTTTGTGGCAATTTGTCAAGATATGCGTGTGGTTATTATCAAATTTGCAACAATTGATTATGACCTTCAACGTGTCACACTTCCAATGGAAGAAGAAACAAAGAAATTTGTTAAAATGGTGGCAGATATTTTCGCACCGCTTGCTGAAAGTTTGGGGTTAAGTAAATTTAAAAATTCGTTTGAGGAAAACACTTTTAAACTTCTTGAGCCTAAAGCGTATAATGAACTTAAAAACAATGTTCTTCTTAAAACTGAAGACAACATGAAGCAAATGGAAATTGTGGAGAGAAAACTCTACAAAATCCTAAAAGAACTTGGTATTGAAGGTGAAATTCAAAAAAGGCAAAAGCACCTATATAGTGTATATAAAAAGTTGAAGAAGAAAAATATCACAATAGGTAAAGTTTATGACCTTCTTGCTATGCGTGTTTTAGTTCCAACAGTTGAAGAATGTTATGCTGTTTTTGGAAAAATCCACTCCATTTATAAACCTATGGCTGGGCGTGTTAAAGATTATATCGCCAATCCAAAACCAAACGGCTATCAAAGTTTGCATACCACGATTATTGCAGAGAATAATAGACCTTTAGAAATTCAAATTCGTACTTTTGATATGCATAAACACGCTGAATATGGTATTGCAGCACATTGGATTTATAAAGAAAGAAGAACGCATAATAAATTTGATACAAAGTTTGCTAGAATTAAACAAATATTAGATAACTCAGACGATCTCTCGCCACAAGAATTCTTGGAAACACTTAAAAGTGATTTGTATGGCGAAAGTATTTTTGTGCAAACACCAAAAGGGAAAGTTCTGGAACTTCCTCTTCATTCCACAGTTATTGATTTTGCATATGCCATTCACAGCGAAATCGGGAATAAATGTGTGGGAGGGAAAATTAATGGCAAACTTTTTCCTATTACAACCGAATTAAATAATGGTGACACTGTTGAGATTATAACTAACCAAAACAGCAAAGGACCTTCACGTGATTGGCTCAAGCATGTGAAAACTTCGTCTGCTCGAAGTAAAATTCGATCGTTTTTCAAGAGCGAATTTAAAGAAGAGAACACTCGAATGGGAAAGAGTATTTTTGAGCAAGCGCTTAAATCTAAAAATATCAATCTTTCAAAAGCCGATAAGGACAAATATCTAAACGAAATTGCCTCTTCTATGGTTATGGAAAATCCGGACATGCTTTTTGCTGAAATTGGTGGAGGAACTCTTTCTATTAATTCAGTTATAGGAAGGCTTTTAAATCTTTACTATAAAGAAAATGCAAACGAAATAAAACCTCAAGTTATTGAAGTGAAAAAGAGCAAAGACGGTGTTTTAATTGATGGTGACAGCGGACTTCTTATTCGTTATGCTGGTTGCTGTTCACCGGTTATTGGTGATGAAATTATTGGTTATATCTCTCGTGGAAGGGGTGTGACTATACATAGGAAGGAATGTCCTAATATCAAATATTTCGAAAAAGAACGGCTTGTAGACGCGAAGTGGGAAGATGATATTACTGCAAAATTTGTGACAACAATTAAGGTGATTGCAGACGATGACAATACTTCTATAGAATATATTAACAACATTGCTAAAAATTTAAAGATTGGACTTCGTGGTTTCTCATATAAAAAAGCAAAAAATGATATTATTTTTGATATTAAATTTGAAGTTAAAGGTAAAGATGAACTTGATAGCGTTATTAAAACGTTTGAAGGTGTGAAAGGAGTGCAAAAAGTTTATAGGAGCGAGTGATGAAGATTGTATGTGAAAATGTCGAATATGAAAAAGATATGCAAGACCTTGTCAATTTATTTTATGGTGATGAAGACAATTCTTTTTCTATTCACCATAGCGACACGACGATTGGTGGAACTACGACAAGTAAGATTGTGATAAAAAGCGAAAATGGACAAAAAGAATATATTAAATTTTTCTCTCTACCGCAAAATTTGCCTGCACTTCGCGAAAAAAGTTTAAAAAAAGGTAACTTTAAAAATCATTTATATCAAGTTCTTTCTTCAATATCTAAAAAAACATTACCATGGGGTTCACTTACAGGCGTACGGCCTTGCAAATTTGTTAGAGAAATGGTGGAGAGAGGGGAGGTTAAAGAGCATCTTATTCCTGAAATGCTTATGAAAGAATATTTTGTGGAAGAAGATAAAGCAAGACTTGTTTTAGACATTTTAAGAAATCAAAAATGTATTATTAAAAACGATAAACTTGTTGACCTTTTTATCAATATTCCAATTTGTCCAACAAGATGCAACTACTGCTCATTTATCTCTAACGAACTTTGTAAAGTGGCAGATAAAGTAGATACATATCTTGACTGTCTATTAAAGGAACTTAGAGCGGTAAAAAAACTTATAGCAGATAAATCATATGTGATTAGAACCATCTATATTGGCGGTGGTACTCCGACTGTTCTTAATAACTTACAACTCGAAAGACTTTTGAGTGAAATTAACTATCCTGTCACCGAATTTACTGTGGAATGCGGTAGGTCAGACACAATAACAAGAGAAAAACTTGAAATTTTGAAAAGATATAATGTCAGCAGAATTTCTATAAATCCACAAACATTTTGTGAAAGCACTTTAAAGAGAATTGGAAGAAAGCAAACAAATAAGCAAATTTTTGAAGCATATATGATGGCAATGGAATATGATTTTGTGGTGAATATGGATATAATTGCAGGGCTTCCGGGCGAAAAGTTTGGAATATTTAAAAGGACGATTAACACGCTTTTAGAACTTTCGCCACAAAATGTTACAGTTCACACTTTAACATATAAAAATGGTACAGATTTAAAAGACGACAATTCTCAAGTGTTTGAAAAAGAAGTACCCAAAATGGTGGATTACGCAGAAAAAACACTTATCGAAAATAACTATAAACCATATTATATTTACCGTCAAAAAAATCAAATTGGCGGTTTAGAGAATGTTGGTTACTACCGAGATGGCAATGTGTGCATATTCAACATTGACAGTATGGAGGACGTGTCGTCAGTAATTGGTATTGGTGCTGGAGCAATTTCTAAACGCGTTTTCAATCTAGAAAATAGAATTGAAAGAGAGCCGAATTGTAAATTTATCACAGACTATATCGACCGAATTGATGAAATGATAGCAAAAAAAGTAAAATTTTTTAGTTAATTTAAAAAGTAGCAACAAAATGCTACTTTTTTATAATTCAAAAAATAAAGAAAAAGTGTTTTATTTTAAATTTATTTTTGAAAATTGCAAAAATTGAATGACAAAAAATTTTTTATATTTTATAATAGTAAGGAAAAAGGAATATGAAATGGCATTTTTGATATTTCTTTGACTCATATTACATAACCTCACTTGGAAACATAAATTTGCTGTTTCTTTTCTTTAAGATAAAAGGGGGATTTTTATGAAAGCATTAACAGGGTTTAGTACAAACAAAAATGCTTATGAGGCAGGACTTGAAGCTGCTAAAATGGCTGGCAAGTCAAAAGATGCAAAAATTGTTTTTGCGTATATGAGTTGTGATTACAAAATCAAAGATGTTATTAAGGGTATCAAAGAAATTTATGATTGCCCGATTATTGGCAACACAAGTTTTACAGGTGTTGTTATGCCAGAAGGCTACATAGGCGGTGATAAACCATTTGTTGGTATTATGGTTTTTGCCGATCCAAATATGATTGTTGGAGTTGGTTTTGCAGATAGAAAAGCATATCAATCTGCACGTGATGCTGGAGAGTCTGCAACTAAAACTGCTAGGGCTATGACTAAAATGCCATATAATGATGAGCCAGATTTAATGTATATGACAGCAAGTCCAACAGAAGAAGAATTTTTCTTAAAAGGGGCAAACAGAGTTGTTGGTCGTGTTCCTCTTTTTGGAGGCTCTGCTGCTGATAACACAATTGAAGGGAAATGGATTTTATATTTAGATAACAAAGTGACAGGTGAAGGTGTTGCTGTTGCTTTATTTTATATGAAAGGTGGTTTCGTTAACGAATTTACAGGTGCGTATCGCGAAACAAGTGATATGGGAATTATCACAAAGGTTGAAGGGACTAGACAACTTGTTAGTATTGATAATGTTCCTGCTGTGAAAAAATATGCAAAATGGCGTGGTATGAAACCATCTGATCTTATGGGGAATAAACTTTTGTCTGCAACAATCACGAGCCCACTTGGTGTTAAAGATAGACTTGGTGATTTGATTGCTATTCGTCATCCTATGTTTGCAAATGACGATTATTCCATGAATATTGGGGCTAATTTATCGGAAGGGACAACTGTTATACGTATGGAAGCGACAGTTGACGAACTTATTAATTCTGTTGGTGAAACTCTTATGGCCTTGAAATCCAAACTTAAAAAGCCGGCTGTTTGCTATCATCTTGTTCATTGCGGTGGTAGAAGAGCAGGAATTGACATAAGAGTTAATGAGATTTATGACCAAATCAAAAAGGTTATTGGAGATACACCGTTTATTATGGAATTTACGTTTGGTGAATATGGCTACGTTGATGATGGCAGAAACACAACCGGTGGTTTAATGCTTTCATTTACTGCTTTTACAAAGTGACAATGTCACTCTTTAGATTTTAGCAGGGTTATATTTAAGTAAATAAAATATGAAGAATTAGTCAATGACTAAAAGGAGGAAAATATGCAAGCAATTATAAATGGTAAATTTGTTGATGCGAGTGACAAGTCTGTTATTGAAATTGTCAATCCATACACTCAAAAAGTAATTAGTAAAGTGCCAAATTGCACTGCAAAAGACGTAAATAAAGCGGTGGAATATGCAGTCAAAGCACAAAAGAAATGGGCAAAGGTTCCTGTTTACAAAAAGGTTGAAATGATAGATAAATTTCTTGATTTAGTTGATGAAAATAGACAAGATATTGCAAAAACTCTTTGTTTGGAAACTGGTAAACCTATCGCTCAATCATATGCAGAAGTGGATAATATTAGGATTGCTTTTAATGCTTTTTCTGAAAAAGCAAAACATTTATACGGGAATGTTATTCCAGCCGGGACAGAGGCTGGACAAGATAACACTATACAATTTACGGTCAGAGAACCTCTTGGCGTTATGGTGGCGATTATTCCATTTAATCTTCCACTTGATTTGTTTGACCAAAAGGTTGCACCAGCAATTCTTGCTGGAAATGCTGTGATTATTAAACCACCTCATCAAAATCCAACTGCAATAATCAAACTTGTCAAACTTATGCATGATGCTGGACTTCCAAATGGTGTTGTGCAGGTTTTAACAGGAGATGGAGCAAAGACAGGAGATGCGCTTACAAAGCATCCAGAGGTACATGGAATCTCTTTCACGGGTTCCGTACCTGTTGGCAAAAGCGTCTATTTAAACGGCGCTTCTCATCTTGCTCATACAACATTAGAACTTGGTGCAAATGATGCGTTTATCGTCCTAGAAGATGCTGACCTTGACCTTGCTGTCGAAGAAATTATTTGGGGAAGAATGTATAACGCAGGACAAGTTTGTGTGGCAAGTAAACGTTTTATTGTAGACAATAGGGTCTTAAAAGAATTTGAAGAAAAAGTGATTGCAAGACTAAAAAAAGTTGTTGTTGGCAATCCTCTTGATAAAAAAACATATATAGGTACGCTTGTCACAAAATCTGCTTGCGACAAAGTTGAAAGACAAGTTGCAAAAATTATTGAACAAGGTGGCAAACTTATTTATGGTGGTAAGCGTGATGGAGCGATTTACTATCCAACAGTTATTACAAACATTCCAAAGACTGCAGACGTAGCAAAGGATGAAGAAGTATTTGGACCTGTTGTTTCTATCATTCCTTGTGATGGGGTAGATGAAGCGGTTGAAATTGCCAACCAAACGAGTTATGGTCTTGGTAGTTGTGTTTTTACAAGAAATATGAATGTGGCATTTAAAGTGGCAAATGCAATGGAAGCGGGAGGTTGTGTTATCAATGGTGCAAGTTTCCATAGAAGTTTTGAAATGCCTTTTGGTGGCTATAAAATTTCTGGAATTGGAACTGAAGGTGTTATGAGCACATTTGACCAAGTAACCAAAACAAAAACCATAACATTGAAAAATATTTTAAAATGATTAATTTTGTAATCTGTAATTAAATTAAAAGACTTGCACAAAACAAGAAATATAATCATATAAAAGTTTAGGAGTGTATAAAAATGAGTAATATGTGGAAAAAGATTTTTATCTTACTTAGTGGTTATGTAAATTTTATTGCTTTTGCTGTTGTAGGTGGATTAGTTTGTTATAAAACTGAGGACGAAGAATTGAAGAAAACAGCAAAATTAACATTGATTATTTCTCTTATTTTCTTTGGACTTTTAGCCATTTTTGCAATTTATAATTATATAGGCGGAATGTTTAATGGTTATATTTCATCTACAGCATATGACGTATATGTTATAATCAATAATATAATTTTAATCGCAGAAATTGTTGTTTATGCTGTTTTAATTATAATGGAACTTGTTAAAGGTCTATCTAAAAAAGAAGAAAATAAATAATTGTATTATATTTAAAAATATATGTAAAAAAATCTGCTAAAAAGCAGATTTTTTCTATTATTTGTATAAATTTTCTAAAATTTTTGGTTTACGTGAGGTGTCAATTTCATAATATTCATCACTTAATTTAATTAAACTATTTCTATTTTGATTTGATAAAATAAATTGATTGATAAGTTCATCTTTTGAAAAATTATAACCACCTTCTTTAACTCTTTGTGCAACACGCTCTATATTTATATCAGTATAGCAAGGGGACAAGAAAAATGCTATAACCTTATATCCATTTTCTTTAAAAGTTTGAATAAGTTCCAATTTGTTTTGTTTTGATAATGAAGTTTCTAAAACTAGTGAGTCATGTTTTTTGATAATATCGTTTGATAGTTCAAATATAAAGGATAGTAATATTCAAAATGCTACGGAAACACAGCTTAAGTTCAATCAAGTAAATGCCAACAATGAATTAATAATAGAAGTTCCTATTCAAATGACTACATCACAAAATGTAGAGCAAAACTTTTTACAAAAAATCTCAAAAATCGAATTTACAGCAACTTATGTAGATGGAGAAGGAGAAGAACATTCTATTGAAAAAACAATAGAGAATCAAGCTACTTGGAAAGTAAATGCAACTATGGAGCTAGCAGGAGAAATTACCAAATATATTCCATACCAAACTGAAAATGAAAGTGGGGTATTATTACAACTTGTAGTAAGTAGTAATATGAAAGA
>CALVTF010000033.1 GCA_944360025.1 uncultured Clostridia bacterium | reverse complement strand
TGGAGATAGAATGAAGAAAAATTTAATTGGAATTGGAATTTTTATTATAATTTTTATATTCGTTGGATTAAGTGTCATTCCGCTTCAAAATTGGACTAATTTAAATTCAAATTTTATTATGTTTATTCTTTTTTCTGTTATTTGTGGAATTTATCTTATTGGACTAGTTGTTTTTATCATTTTAAATCGTAAGAAAAAAATTATTGAAGTAGTGGAGTTTTCAGCGCCAGATGAAATGACGCCGGCAGATGCAGGTTATGTGATCGACAAAAATATTGATGATAGAGATATTAGTTCACTTTTAATTTTTTGGGCTGAGAAAAAATATATTGAAATCATACAAAATGAAGATAAGTCTATAAATTTAAAGAAACTTAAAGAAGTTGACGATAAAATGAAGACTTATGAGACAACAATGTTTAACACAATTTTCGCTCAAAAATCTGAAGTGAATTTAAAAGCATTGCCAACAATATTAAAACCGATTGTGCCGACAATAAAAAAGCAAATTAAAGATGAGAATAATAAAAAATATTTTAATGCAAAAATTGAAAGCACATCATCTTGGCTTACTCTAGGAATTACTTGCCTTTTAGTTTTTCTTTCTTATTTTTTTGGTAGTGGTGGAACCTTTTCCATTATTTGTGGAGTGATTATTTTTGCGATTAGCACAATTTTCTCAAATATATCTAACAAAGTTTACATTCAAAAAAAATTGAAATCTATAATTATTTATATTGCTGGAATTGTTTTGTTTTTGATTTTTGCTTTGCTTAATTTAATTTATTCATTTACAAACCTATACATTCTTGCTTTAATTTCGATTACCTCATTTTTATGTTTATTAACATATGTTTTATGTCCCTTTTTAGAATATAGGACAAAAGAAGGGCGATTAGTTGTCGGGAGATTGGTAGGACTAAAAAGATATCTAGAAATCACTGAAAAAGAAAAAATTGAAATGCTAATAAAAGAAAATCCTAAGCATTTTTATGATATAATTCCTTATGCTTATGTTTTAAACGTAAGTAATGAATGGATTGAAAATTTTAATTTTGTGAAAACAATAAATAAAAAAGAACGTAATGAAATTATTGCCGGTATAAGTCTCCTTGCTGCGGTGTTATTGTTTGGAGAAGGGTTGGCAATATTCGGTGATTTGTTTGGAAGTACAAAAACAAAAAATAAAAAGAAAAAATAAAATCAATTTTAAATTTGTAAATTTAAAAAAGATAAAAGATAGTGTAACACTATCTTTTTTGATTTAAAAGTCGCTTTTTAAATTCGTTAACTTTAATTTCTTCCGTCAAGTGTGCCTTTCCACTTGCTTGTAAGTTTTCAAGTAATTTGGTTGTGTCCTCTTGTTCAACGTAAATATCATCTTTCTTTTTCTTTCTGCTGAGTTTATTAAGCCATTTATTTAGTTTTTTATCAAATTCGGTCTCGCCTTTTTTAAGTTTAACAGTTTCCTCTTCGGTTAAGCCATATTTTTTCCTCATATACCAAACCTTAAAATAGAATGCAAGGACAATGACGAGGATTGTAGTTAGGCACATCGCTACTAATGTTACAACTACCGGAAGAGAATAAGTTGTGATTTCAAAGAATGAACTTAGGGAAGCAAGTGCTGATATTATCAAAACTGCCGATAGTATGACGCAAACAGCCTTTAATTTATTAAGAGGCATACAAGTCCAAACAAGGTTAATATATCCTGTGCCAATAACGAGTAGTGTGGACAATGAAGAAAATTCTTCTGGAGACAAGGTTGAAGTGCTAGAATTTAAAATTACCACTATTAGGACATTAATAAACATTACAAAAGCGGCTGGTATTGACTTCTTCAAAACTTGAGGAATGAAATTTCCGCGTATAATATCTTTATTAGGCTGGAAGGTCAATATAAATGACGGCAGTCCAATAACAAACATTTCAAGAAGTAAGAGTTGTTTTGGAGTAAAAGGATAGTGCATTCTTAAAACGAGTGTTGTTATGCAAAGCATTATGGTAAATAAGGTTTTCATAAGGTACAAAACAGAAGATTTTTGCACATTATTGACAATTTGTCGACCTTCTTCAACAACGCTTGGAAGAGCAGAAAAGTTGCTTTCTAAAAGCACTAAATGAGAGATATTTCTTGCAACTTCGCTACCATCTGCCATAGCGATTGAGCAGTTTGCTTCTTTCAGTGCTAACGTATCGTTTACACCATCACCGGTCATAGCAACCACATTTCCTTGTGTTTTTAATGTTTTTACAAGCACATGTTTTTGTTCAGGGGTTACGCGTCCGAAAACTGTAAACTTATTGGCAAGTTGAGCAACCTCCTGCAAACTTATATTTTCTAGAGAAACATATTTATCATAACCTTCAACACCAACACGTTTAGCAATGCGGGAAACTGTTATGGCATCATCACCAGAGATAATTTTGATTTGTACGTCGTTTTGTTTGAACCATGCAATAGTCTCTACAGCATCTTTTCTTATGTGGTCCTCAAGTACGAAAATAGCAATTATTTTACCATTTTTGCCGGCAATTTTTTCGTTATATGAGCCTTGTGCTTCAGCAAGTGCGATAACACGATAACCTTTTTCCATGTTTTTGGTCATATATAATTTTTGTTCAAGTGATATTTGACACTTTATGAAAGTTGGAGCACCTAAAAAATATGTTTTTCCTGTTTTAAAGGTGGTTGCGGAATATTTTCTTTCAGATGAAAACTCAATAACTTCTTTTACTTGGCTGTCGGTATCTTTTCCAAAACGTCCTAAAAGTGCCACGCTTGTAGCATTCATTGATTTTTGGTGTTGCAAGATTGTTTTCATTACTTTTTCAATTTTTTGTTTGTTTGCTCCACCATATGTTTCAAATTCAACAACGTTCATTGTGCCGTCTGTTATTGTGCCTGTTTTGTCAAGGCAAAGAATATTTGCACGAGCGAGCATTTCAATTGAATATAAGTTTTTAACTAATGTTTTCTTTTTGGCAAGTTTTATTACACCGACAGATAATCCAACCGTGATTAACAAATACATTCCAGCAGGAATCATTCCTGTGAGTGCACCACTTGTACTTGTGACAGATTCTGGTATGCTTGTCCCAAGCAAAACGCTTTCTTTAAAAAATGTTAAAACGCCAAGAGGAATTAAGATTAAGATAATGACTTTAATTAAGTTGTTTAGGTCTTTAAAAAGGTTAGAGGTTTGAGGTTTAAAGTCCTTTGTCCTTTCTGCAACTGTTTGAATATAATTATCTTTTCCAACTTTATCTACTCTAGCATAGCATTGCCCAGAAACTAGGAATGAGCCAGCAAGTAATGTGTCACCAATATTTTTCTTTATTGAATTACTTTCGCCGGTGAGTAAACTTTCATTTGCTTCTGCTGTGCCTTCAACAATAATACAATCGGCAGGAATTTGGTTGCCATTTTCAAGGAGCATAACGTCATCTAAGAGTAAGTTTTCGCTTTTTATTTCTTGCTGAAGTCCCATCCTTATAACTTTGATTTTTGGGGCGGTAACCATTGACAAGCGTTCCACTGTCTTTTTGGATTTTATTTCTTGGATTATGGAAATAGCGGTGTTTGCAATAACAACAAAAAGAAATAGTAAATCACCCCAAGCACCAACACACATTAAAGCGATAGCAATAATAAGCCAAATGCAGTTAAAGAAAGTAAAGACGTTTTTGCAAATAATAGAGAGAACAGAATTCGAAGTTTTAATCTTGGTGTCATTTATAAGTTTATGTTCAATTCTTTCGTTAATTTGTTCCTCAGATAAACCATGTTCTCTATCTGTTTGATAGCGAACTATAGGTATATCTTTCTCTACATTATTTTTTTTCTTTTTACTTATAAATTTCTTACTTCTCATTTTATATTAGTTTATTAATTTTTAACAAAAAAGTCAATCATTAAAGCAATTTTCTTGACTTTTTATTTAATTTAGTTTATTTTTATTATATGAGTAATCGTTTTTTATTGGGGTGATATATGTTTATTCCTGTTTCAGAAAATTTATTAAAACTTGCCAAACTTTTTCCAGAGGATTTGTATATTGTCGGCGGGTATGTCAGAAATTGCCTGTTAAACATTGAAAATTCCGACATTGACCTATGTAGTAATGTGGATATTGAGGAAATTTCTAAAATCTTGAAAGAGAATGGCTATAAAATAAAGGTTAAAAACGCGAAATATAATTCTATTATCATTTCAAAAGGAAATGAAAGTTACGAGTTTACTTCTTTCCGTAAGGATTATTATCCAGAAAATGGAAGTCATTCTCCAATTAGGGTGGAGCGAACAGACAAACTTTTGGAAGACGCAAAAAGGCGTGATTTTACCATAAACTCTATTTATTACAATATCACAAAAGACGAGATTATTGACCCTTTTCACGGTGTTGTGGATGCCAAACAAAAGATATTAAGATGCATCACTTCTCCAGAAGAGGTTTTGAAAAATGACGGAGAAAGAATTTTAAGAATGGTTAGAATTGTCGGTGAACTCAATCTTAAAATTGAAAAGAACACCTTAAAATATGCTCATTTAATGGCTAAAAATGTGGCAGATATTTCAAGCACTAGAAAATTTAACGAATTAGAAAAAATTTTGTATTGTGATAAACGTTATAAAGAAACCCCTGGAAATTTTGTTAAATCTCTCAATTTATTAAATAAATTATATATTTGGCAGTATTTTGGTTTACCTGTAAAAGTAATAAAATACAATATGGTTAAAAAAGTGGAAGATAGGGTGCTTGGACTTTTAATTGATATTGTTGACAGCGTAAAACCAGAATGTTTGCAAACATTTATTGAGAAATTTTTGCAAAATCAATTCGGTTTTACAACGAAACTCATTCAAAAGATTTTTATATATCTGGCTGGATACTATAACGCCTTAAATAAAATGAAAAATAAAGAATATTTTTTTAAATATTTTGAGGACGTTGGAGTCATTTTTCCTCTTCTTGCTAAAAAAAGTAAACATATAATGAATAAATATATGTTTTTCTATAAATATATCTTAAGATATGGACTTGTTGTTCGAGTAGCAGATTTGAAAATATCAAAAGAAGATATTGCACAAAATTATCCTAATATTGATACGAGAAATTACGATAGACTTTTGGAATATCTTTTAAGCGAAGTTTTTGACGGTAAAGTGAGAAATGAAAAAGAATATCTTTTACAAGAGGTTGATAAGATTTTGTCAGGTATTGCGTAAATCACAACGAAAATTTTAATAAATAAATTTGAGGTTTTTTTGCAATAAAAAAAGGATGATACCATCCTTTTTTAGTTTTAAGTAGTGTTGATTTATTTATTTAAATCTTTAAACTTTTCTGAAAGTTCGTTTGCACGTCTATCTATCTTAATTTCAGGTTCGTTTAATTTTTGCTCTCTCGTTTCGCGCAATATATTATACATTTCTTCCATTTTTTCAACAGATTCTTGAGTCTCTGTTTCCTCAATTTCTGTTTTAAGAATATTAAGGATAAGACCATTGATTCTTTTTAAAAGATGTGAATTTCCTGCCTTAAAAAGGAAATTTGGAAGTTCTCGGTACAATTCAGGATATATGCAAAGTATTTTTGCAGTATTTTCTTGTCTACTTGACCCGATTCCGTTTATCTTAGTCAAATAATTATAATTAAGGTTTTGGATATAAACAGAAGCTAATACTTTGTTGTCATAAAATTCCTCATTTTTCGCAAAAACATCCAAATTTTGCTCTATAGCAAATTTTAAAAATTCAGGGTCATTTTTAAGTTCAGAGTATCTTATTGCCTTTGCATTGAAGTCAAGAGTTAGTATATTAAATTTTGGATCATTTCTTTTTTCTTCAGGAACTTCGCAAAAAGCGCTTGGGTCGTCTAAAAGAGCGGAACCGACTATATATGTATCAGTCCTAAGTCTTTTTGACGCATACTTCAAAATTTGTCTTGTATTGTTTTTTCTCTGCAATGTCAACGCAAGTTTTGCTTCACGTGCTAGTGCTGTAGAAATAACTTTAGGTCTATCCAACACTTCTTCTGAACAATTACTTAAGACAAACAGTGGGTCATATCCTTTATTAAGCAATTTTATAGCTTTATTGGCATTATTTATTTTTAACATAATTTTCTCCTTTTTTTAATTTCATCTAAATTATAACACTAAAAGGGTATGTTGTCAATAGGGAATTTTTAATTTTTATTAAAATGCTGATGTTATAAAGAAAAATTTTTTGAACATACTAGGTATATGAAAAAAGAAGAAAGAAAAGAAAAAAAGTTAGATAAAAGTGATAAAAATTTGCAAAAAGGCGAAAAAAATGTGAAAAAATCGCAAAAAAATGTAAAAAAATCACAAAAAAGCGAAAAAAAGAAAGAGAAAAAGTCCAATAAGCATGCTTTTGCTTGGTTTTTAGGAGTTTCAGCAATTGCTGTTGTTTGTCTTTTTGTCTGTCAATTCTTTTTTGAAAATGCCTTAACTTCTAATGCAAAGTTTTATGAAAACACAAAAATAAATGGTATTGACGTTTCCAATATGAGTATGGCGGAAGCGGAAAATGTTGTGCTTACTGATATGCTCTCAAGTCGAAGTGATATTGAAATAAATTTAACCTCTGGTGAAAAATCTTGGCAACTTAAAGGCACTGATTTTGAAGTGACAAACAAATTAGAACCTTACATAAAAGAAATTGCTTCTTATGGTAAGACGGGAAATTTCTTTCAAAATTTAAAAAAATCAAAGGAAATAAAAAATCAAGGTTTAGATTTTCAAGTTTCATACAAAAGTGTTTTAGCAAATTTTGAAGACAAACTAAATGAAATTATTGATGAAGTAGAACAACCTCAAATTCCAGCAAGTCTAATCTTCAACACAGAACTTGAATTTCCTTTTGAAGTTCAAAAAGGACAGGCAAGTGTGACAGTGCTTCGTGATGAGTTATATTCGCAAATTGACGAAGCGTTGAAGGTAGGTAAAGTAGCAAATGTGGAAATTCCAATTATTGAAATTGCTCCTGAATTTAACGAAGAAGAACTACTTAAAAGTGTGGTTAAACGAAGTGAATTTTCCACTTCTTATTCGACAAGCAAATCGGACAGAAAAAATAATGTTAAAAGAGCGATTGAAAGTTTTAATGGCTTAATTGTTGAAAGCGGACAAACGGTTTCGTTTAATGAAACAACGGGTCCAAGAACGGAAGAAAATGGTTATAAAAGTGCGCATATAATATATAATGGCGTGTATGTTGATGGAGTTGGCGGAGGCGTTTGTCAAGCATCCACGACGTTATATAATGCACTACTTTTAGCAGGAATTGATATTGACAAAGTCTGTCATCATACTCTTCCGGCCTCTTATGTTCCACTTTCTTTTGATGCGATGGTTTCAGGAGATTATGCAGATTTAGTTTTCACAAACAATCTTGAAAATCCAATTTATATCAAAACTTCGGCAGATGACAACGAGGTTAGGGTGGAAATTTATGGTCAGGACACAGACGGAGTGACTATTGAAAGAAGAGCCGAACTTGTTAAGGTGTTAGGACATAATGGTGACAAGATTATACCGGACACAAAAGGGGAATATTCAAACAAAATTTTGTATAAAGGCGAATTCTACCGAGTTAAGTGGCCGAAACAGGGTTATGAGAGCAAAGGTTATTTAAGATATTACAAAGACGGCGAGTTTGTCGAAGAAAAAGAAATTCGTCACGATTATTATATGCCTCAAGACGGTATTGTTATGGAGGGAGTGGAGGACCTTGGTGTCGGGATGACGCTTCCAACAACAGACGTTACAATTTGTAGCCCTCAAAAGGTGACAAAACAGTCGGAAGAGAGTGTTAGAAATAAACTTATAAAAGAAAATCCAAGTGAATATGGTTTGTAATAGTAAAAATATTAAAAGACAAATAATTTGTTTGTAAATTAATTTTATTTTGGTATAATATATAATTATATGAGAAAAAATGATAAGAAATCTAATTTAAAAAATAATAATGAATCAATAGAGGCTATTGAAGAAGTTTCTTATTCAAAAAACAATTTGGTTAATGATAATAAAAATTTAGAAGAACAAAAAGTTAAAAGTGGGGAAGATAATCTTGTAGAAAACGATAAAACTAATCCTAAATCGAAGAAAGAGCCAAGTTTAAAAAGTAAGATTATAAGAAGTGTTATTGTCATTTTAGTTATAGCGGCTATAATTATTTTAGGTTACTACATTCTTGTCTGGACGGGTGTTTGGGAAAAGGTAAACACAGCAGAAAAACTTCGAGATTTAATTTTGTCTTGGGGATTTTGGGGAAGGTTTGGTTTCGTTCTTCTTTCCTTTTTACAAGTGACTTTTGTTCCACTTCCATCGACTGTTACAATTATTGCAGGTACACTTTTATACGGACCTCTTCAAGCGGCCCTGCTTTCTCTTGCAGGTATTTTGCTTGGAAGTATGTTAGCATTCTTTTTAGGTAGATTTTTTGGAAGAAAACTTGTTGTTTTTATGGTGGGCGAAAAGACTTGCGAAAAATGGGTTAAATTTTTAAACAATGCCAAGTACTCATTTTTCATTATGATGCTTTTGCCAATTTTCCCGGATGACGTATTGTGTCTTGTTGCAGGCTTGACAAATATGAGTTGGACTTTTTTCACAATCACAAATCTAATTTGCCGACCTATCGGAATAATAACTGTAAGTTATTTTGGAAGTGGCTATCTAATTCCTTATCACGGTTGGGGGCTGATTGTTTGGGCTATTATTATTGTTGCAATTATTGCTGTTATCATTCTTTCTTATAAATATCAAAAACAAATTGAGAACTTTATTTATAAACTTTTCAAAAATAAAGATAAGGAAAAAGGTAAGACAGTTAAAATTTTGAAAGGCAAGAATGACAAAGAAAACGCTATAGATATTTCAAAAAAAGTGATGCCTAAAAATGACAATAAAAAAATAGATAAAAAGTTAGATAAAAATGAATTAAAAAAAAGAAAAAATAAAAAAAGAATAAAAATATTAAAAAAATAAGAAAAAAATCAAAAAAATATGTGTTTTTCTTATTTTTTTGTTTATTATTGTTTTATTTTTTAATTAATATAAAAACCCCTTCTTTAATTTGTTTGGGAGATAGATTGTTGTCGAGAAGAATTTTCGTGCTGTCTATATTGAACTTTTGAGAGACAGTTTTGAGGTTTTCACCTTGTTTAAGTTGGTAATATGGAAAGGAAATTTTTTTTACGCTCATATTTTTCTCCTTTAATATTCAAAAATAAATAGCAATGTTATCTTAAAATATTTTATTGTCATATTTAGCCTAAAATAACTATAAAATTATTTTGTATGAAATCAATATTTAAAAACGTAGCAATAATAACTGTGTTTTCTGTAGCAACGAGACTTTTAGGATTTTTGCTTAGAATATTTTTGTCTAGAACAATAGGTGCCGAGGCTTTAGGACTTTACCAAGTTGCTCTGTCTGTTTTTATGGTACTTCTTACCATAGTTTCAAGTGGACTTACTCTTATAATTTCAAGGTTAACAGCAAGTTATCGTGTGTCAAATGATAAGAAAGGGGTTTCCACTCTTGTCACTTCAAGTCTTATTGTTGGAGTTGTTGTTAGTCTTATTTTATGCCTTATTATCATTTTGTTTAGAAACTTATTTTCTAATTTGTTTACAGACGAAAATTGCATCAATATTTTGATTATTCTTTTACCTTCTTTAATTTTTTCTTCTGTATATTCAGTCTTTAGAGGGGCAATGTGGGGATATGATAATTATTTTGCACTTTGTGTGACTGAACTTTTTGAAATGGTGGTAAAAATTGCCCTTTGCGTTTTGCTTTTAAGTGCCGGCATGACCGCTCTTTCAAGTGCAATGACTGTTGCTTGGTCTTTTACTATTTCATGTATTGTTTCTGCTGTTTTTGTTATTATTCTCTACTTTTTCTATGGCGGAAAAATGTCCAAGCCTAGCAAGATCTATAAAACGGTATTGAAACAATCAACTCCTATCACAGCAGTGCGTGTCGCTGGTAGTTTGGTTCAACCACTCATTGCCTTGATATTACCTGCAAGACTTATTGCAGTGGGGTATACTGTGGAGCAAGCAATGAGTATATATGGTGTGGCACTTGGAATGACTTTTCCGCTCTTATTTCTTCCAACAACTTTAATAGGCTCTCTTTCAACGGCACTTGTTCCAGATATTTCTATGGCAATGGTACAAAACGATAACGAGCATATTCAAAGACGAGTTACCTCTTCTATTACATTTGCTTTGTTTATTACATTTTTAATTTTACCAATTTTTATAGGTATTGGTGATAGGATTGGGGTGTTTTTGTTTGGAGAGGCATTAAGCGGAACACTACTACAATATTCAGCATGGATGATGGTGCCAATGGGAATAACAAATATAACTTCGGCAATATTAAATTCTTGTGGATTGGAGGTTAAATCTTTTATTAACTATATCATTGGTGGTTTTTTCACTTTTATTTCTGTTTTGTGTTTAACATGTTAT
>CALVTF010000032.1 GCA_944360025.1 uncultured Clostridia bacterium | reverse complement strand
TTTTATCATCTTGTGAAAGTTTATCATCTATGTAACCAAGTTTAAATATTTGTTTATTAAAGTCTATAAGTTCACTTCTCAGTCTTTTAGAAAAAGTATCCCCTTTACCTTCAAGATAGTCAATTTCTTTTTCAATCTTGCGATAAATAATATTAAGTTGACGATAACTCATTGAATAGACCATGCTTGTTGGTGTAAAAACTGAAGTTAAATATCTTGCATTTTCTTGAGCGAGTTTTTTGATTTTTGTATCTGTAAGCCAAACTTCACTTCCCATTTCTTTATCTCTATATAGTTTTATTACTTTTTCAAATTCTTGAAGCCATTTTTCATAAATTTGCTTCTCTCCATCTGTCAATTCCATTCTCTTGTATCTTGCCGACTTTTCGCTTGTGGTATACATTTGCTCATTATTTAAAATCATGGCAACAATTTTTGGAATGTTGTTTATTTCTAAATTAATCGTTGCATGGTCAAAAGGACTTTTATGTCCACTTTGTTTAATCATAGCCTCACGCTTTTTAGTTTTCTCTTCACTCTCCATAAAAAGAGTATCTATTGTATCTGGCAAATAGCACACACCAGCAGTAAGCCCGCCAATTTTGTCCAATTCTTCTTTTGTTGGAATATAACCTAATTTTGTTCCAGCAAAAACCTTTATTTCCATAACTCATCCTCCTTCATTAAAAACATTATAAAATAAACAATCTTTGAAGTCAATACCTTTTTTACATAATAGATTTATTATAAAAAAGGACTTAAAATAAAGTCCTAATTAAGCAATAATATTTTAAATTTAATCTTTTACAATATGAAATCCTCCAACTGCTAAAACTTTCGGTCCTGTGTGAGTTGCAATACTAAGAGCAAGAGGATCAACAAATGTTAAAGGTATATTTGGAAACTCCTCCATAAGTTCCTTTTTGAAAATTTCTGCATTTTCTTGATTAGTAGTATGTGCAATAGCAATTTGAAATTCGCCGTTTTCCACATACGTTTTAAATCTAGTTTCTATATCATTGCGAAGAGCCTCTATCATCTTCTTTTTTGCGGATTTTAAATTTGTTACTTTTGCGAATTTATCAAGTTTTCCACCTTGAATTGTGAGAATAGGTTTAATGTTTAAAATTGTTCCAATTGCAGCAGCGGCTGGAGTTACTCTCCCTCCACGTTTTAAATATTTCAAAGTATCAACCATAAGGTAAATTGTAGATTCCAAGCCATCTTTTTCAAGATAATCTTTAATTTCTTTTCCGTCTTTTCCTTCTTTAATAAGTTTAAGAGCATCCATAACTGAAGCCTTTGTTGTAATAGAAATTCTTTTGTTATCAATAACAAAAACCTTGTTAGGATAATTTTGAGCAAAACTTTCAGCAGTTTCGCAAGATTGACTTAAAGCACTTGACATTGGAATATGAAGAACTTGGTCATACTTTTTAAGTAAATCTTCCCAAAGTTCCACAATTGAATTAATGTTTGGTTGTGAAGTTGTTATTTTCACGTCTTCACTTTGAAGTCTATAAAACTCTTCTTGAGATAAGTCTACTCCTTCATACAAAACATCATCGCCGATGATAAAAGGCATTGGAACAAGATAAATTCCAAGTTTATCTGCTTCTTCCTTTGTGATACCACTGTTAGTGTCAACAACGACAGCAATTTTTTTCATAAATTTTCTCCTTAAATAAAACTCGAAAAAGATTATACAACATTTTTATGAAAAATCCAAGCAAAATACGATATATTTTAAAAATTTTAATAAAAAATATTAGTTAAAATTTTTTAAGTATTTTTTAATTTTTACAGAAAATATCGTACTTTTAGAAAATTAATCTGTTTTTTTATATTACATGCATAAAGCAATATCATAAGTAAATAATTAAATTTTTTTAAATATTTTTTAATAACTATTTTGTCTATAATAAAAAAATAGAATCATTACTTTGACTCTATTTTAAATTTACAAATTTATATAGAAATTAAATTATTATTGCATGAATTTTGTAAGTTTGAAAGATACCTTTCCCTCATCTTCGTCTTTATCAATAACTTCAACTTCCACTTCATCATCAACTTTAACAAGTTCATAAATATTTTTAGTTCTATTTTCAGTGCAGTTTTGAATATGAAGTAGTCCTGTTGCTCCGTTCTCTAATTTTACAATGGCGCCAAATCTTAAAAGTTTTACCACATTGCCCTTATATATTCCGCCGACTTGAAGTTCTTTAATGCGAGTTATTTTAGGATCTTCTAAAATGGCTTTTAATGAAAGTTCAACTTTCTTGTTTTCTCTGTCAAGGTTTACCACTCTAAAAGTATACTCCTCGCCTTCTTGAATAACTTCGCTCGGCGAATTCACCTTGTCATATGAAAGATTAGAAATATGCACAAAACAGTCAACTCCGTCAACTTCAACAAATGCTCCATAAGGCATAATTTTTTTAACCTTTCCTGTCACCACTTTGTTGATAAAAATACTGTTCCAGAAATTGTTCTCTGTTGCTACTTTGATTTGTTCTTGTAATAGTTTTGCGCTTGCAACAATATCCTTCTTTTCGTGATTAATTTCCGTCACCACAACTTCAAGTTGTTTACCTATAAAACTTTTCAAGTCTTTGACATATCTTAAAGATACTTCGCTTGCTGGAACAAAAACTTTATAGTCTCCCATTTTTGAGTAAACACCGCTGGAATTTGCCTCTGTTACAACAAATGTAAATTTACTCCCAAGACGAAGCGTTTGTGCATTTTGGTTAGCAATTTTAAGGTCACGAGCCATTCTCATTGAGGCTTCAATAAGACCCTCTTCATTTTTTTGTTTAGTTATAATTACTGGGAATCTATCTCCAATTTTAACCGCTGAAAAATCGTCAAAATCACTTTCTGGAATAAACGCATCGTTTTTTCCGCCAATGTTAAAAATCACACCATCATTTCTTTTTAGCACCACCACGCCGTCAAACATTTGTCCTTTTTTGTAAGAAGTAAAAGTTTTATCAATTAAATCCAAGTTAAATTCTTCGCTCATAATATCTCCTAGTCACATTTTCATTATAATAAAGAATATCAAATTGCAAGAGAAATGTCAAAGAAAATAAATAAAAAAATGCTTAAAACTAAGCATTTTTACTTTCAACTTAAAATAAAAATATTAATTATCGCTACCCTAATTTTTCTTTTTACTCTTTTTTAATTTATTCTTTTCTTGAACTTCATTATACACTTCTAGCATTTTTTCACGGACAACGCTGTTTGCTTCATTTAAGGTCTCATCATCAAGTTTCCTGCCATAAAA
Source organism: uncultured Clostridia bacterium (assembly GCA_944360025.1). Lineage (GTDB taxonomy): Bacteria > Bacillota > Clostridia > Christensenellales > UBA1242 > Caccovivens. Next base: position 7,436 of record CALVTF010000032.1, on the reverse strand, counting down.
TTCTGTGAGTTCATAAGGTTTTCCAATGTAAATGTTGGACCTTCTAAATGCTTTTGGCTTTCTTTCGTGCCAAACAGTTAAAATTGGTGTTTTGGTTTTAATGGCAATCATAGCAAGCCCGCTTTTAATTTCTCCCAAAATTTTGCTTTCATCTTTAAGTCGTGTGCCTTCTGGGAAAATGTAAAGTTTCTTGCCTTCCTTTAATGCTTTCATACACTCTTTAATTGCATTTATATCATTTCCTTCTCTGTCAATGAAAACAGCTCCCAAATGTTTTAAGATAAAACCAAAAAACTTATTTTTTGTAAGTTCTTTTTTAGCCAAAATCACAACCTTTTCCTTGGTGTGAAGAAGATACAAAACAATATCCCAATTAGACCTATGGTTTGAGCACAAAATTGCTTTACCTTTTGGTCTATTTTTTCTCCCATAAATATAAGTTGGGTGTAATATTGAAAGTGGAACCCAAAGCAATATTCTTGCAATCCAAAGTAACATATTTTCTCCTTATTTTTAATTATAATTAATGTTTCAAATAAAGTCAACTTTATGGCAACGCCATCATATTTTTTGCACATGAATAACTTGTTGCAAAGGCGATTTGAAGATTAAATCCACCAGTTAAAGCATCTATGTCAAGAATTTCGCCAACAAAATATAAATCTTTCACCAACTTGCTTTCAAAAGTTTTAGGATTAACTTCTTTTAAACTCACACCGCCACTTGTGATAATGCCAGCGTCAATTGGATATAGTCCATTAAATATAAGTGGTAAATTTTTTAAATTATCAATAATAATTTTTCTTTCTTCCTTTAAAACATCGTGAACTTTTTTCTCAAGATTTAAACCACATTTTTTAGCAAAAAATATTGACAATGAATTAGGCATAAGTCCCTTTAATATATATGAAAGATTTTTGTTTTTATTACTATCAAAATCACGCAAAAGTCGTTTTTCCAGTTGTTCTTTAGTTAGTGCCGGCTTTAAATCAAGTGACAACTTAACATTACCTGCACGATTTATGAAACTTGACATTGAAAGAACAATCGGACCAGAAATCCCACAATCAGTAAAGAGCATCTCGCCAAACAATTCTTTCTTCTTGCCGTCAATTTCTGCGATTAACGAAACATTTTTAAGAGAAAGCCCTTCCAAGTCTTTCAAGTCTTCCTTTAACTTAATTGGACAAAGTGCTGGAACAAGTTTTTCAATCTTATGTCCAAAACTTTTGGCTAGAGTGTATCCGCTTCCGTCACTCCCAGTTGCCTTGTAACTCTCTCCACCAGTTGCAATAACCACTTTATCAGCAACATAATCGCCCTTCACATTTTTTTCTTCTTTAGAATTTTCATTTTTTAAAAATATCTTAAAGCCTTTTTCGGCCTTAACAATCTTTTCCACTTTAGAGTTATACATAATTTTAACATCTTTGCAGTGTTTTAAAAGTGCTTTAATAACATCACTTGACTTATCACTTTCAGGAAAAACACGATTTCCGCGTTCCACTTTTGTTATAAGTCCCAAATTTTCAAAAAAATCAACTGTATCTTGTGGCGAAAAAGAATATATGGCAGAACGGAAAAACTTTTCTCCACGCACCACATTCTTCAAAAATTCATCAGTATCACATAAGTTTGTGATATTGCATCTGCCCTTGCCTGTTATGTAAAGTTTCTTCCCAGCCTTTTCATTTCCGTCAAAAATTGTGACGTCATATCCTTTTTGAGTTAAAAGTCCACCCAGCATAAGTCCAGATGCCCCAGCCCCAATAATCGCAACTTTCATAATCTACCCTACTCAAAACTTTTGATTTCTTCTTCAGTGAGTGGTTTGGTTTTTCCACGATATAAATTTCCAAGTCGAACTTGCCCAATTCGCACTCTTTTCAAAAGGCGAATGCTTCTTCCAATTGCTTCAAACATTCTTCTTACTTGATGATTTTGTCCTTCGGTTATCACCACCGAAAGTTTTGTAAATTTTCCGTCAAAAGAAATAGGCTTAACCTTTGCTTCTGGCATTCTTTCGCCATTGACAACTGCTCCCTTTCTTAAAACTGCAAATTCGCTTTCTTGCATTTTACCTTCGACTGTCACCATATACTCTTTTTCAATTTCAAACTTTGGATGAATAACGCGGTTAGCAAAATCGCCGTCATTAGTAAGAAGTATAAGTCCTTCCGTGTCATAATCAAGTCTGCCCACATTAAAAAGACGCACGCTCTTATCTTCCACTAAATCAAAAATTGTCTTTCTTCCCTTTTCATCACTAGAAGTTGAAGCATATCCCTTTGGTTTGTTCATTTTAAGATAAATAAAAGAGGAAGGAAGTGTCAAAACTCCTCCTTTATATTCCACTTTATCTTTCTTTTCATCAATGGTTGTAGCAAGATTTAAAACCACTTGTCCATTGACCTTTATCTCTCCGTTTTTGATTAATTCTTCGCATTTTCTGCGTGATGCTATTCCTGCTGTTGCTAAAAATTTATTTAATCTCATAAGATATTCCTTTTTAGCCTACCAATTCCCTGCAAACTCCTTTAATCTTTGCATAATTGTTTTAGGCTTTATATCTTCTATTGTATAAACTTTTTCAGAAAATAGCAAGTCATTATTCAAAAATACTTTAATTTCTCCCACTTCTTCGCCTTTTTTAAGTGGTGCTTGTAATGTTTTTGGCAAATTATATTCAAATTTTAAAATATTCTTTTCATGTTCTGAAAGTGGATAGATAAAACTTTCTTTTGTGCCAATCTCACTTTCCTTTTTTCGCCCATCTAATACTTTAACCTTTTTATCATAGTTATATAGGCTTGTCACATCAACAAGTGAATACATACTTGCACAAGAATTTAAAAGTGTAGTACTTTCTTCAAACATTGGTCCACAATTTAAAACCACACAAATAAGTCGCATACCATTTCTTTCAATTGCGGAAACCAAACATCTTCCTGCATCATTTGTGAAACCTGTTTTCACACCTATGCACCCATCAAGTTTGAAAAGAAGTTTGTTCTTATTTCTTAAATATCTTGCCTCTTCTTGTCCGTCCTTTGAATTTATAATTTTTGTGCTTTGAGTGGAAACAATTTCTCTAAATGTATCATTGTTTAATGCATACGCTGTGATTACAGCAAGGTCATAGGCGGTTGTGTAGTGTCCATCTTCGTCAAGTCCGTGAGTGTTTGCAAAATGAGAATTTACCGCTCCAATTTCTTTTGCCTTTTCATTCATAAGTGTGACGAATTCACTTGTTGACCCTGCAATATGTTCTGCAATCGCCACCGAAGCATCATTACCTGAAATTAGCATAAGGGCATACAGAAGGTCACGAGTGGAATATATATCTCCTTTTCTTAAGTATAGCGAAGTCCCTTTAATGCCAACTGCCTTTGGTGAAACTTCAAATTTTTCGTCTAAATCGACACAATTTTCAATCGCAGTTATTGCCGTCATAATTTTTGTGGTGCTTGCCATTGCAAGTTTTTTGTCCTTATTCTTTTCAAACAAAACTCTCCCTGTTGAACCTTCAATAACGCACCCACCAACTGCCGAAGTGTACAAATTTTCTGCTCGCGTCACACTGACAATTAAAGTGGAAAAAGTGGAAAAGAAAATTCCCACAAGAAGTAATATAGCCACAATAGAAATCAAAACTTTTTTCTTATTACTCTTCATTATTGCCTTCCTTCTTTTTTTGGATTTCATTTAGAAAAGCATTGAACATATTTAACACTGTTTGATATAAACTCTTGTTTTCCACATTAACAAATTGCACTTCGCCGTCTTTTTCAATCAAAAATCCAACAGGAGTGACACTCATTCCGCCACCACTTCCGCCAGACATAGGATAGTGATTAGCAACACGCCTTGCGGACAAATCTGCATACTCTCCACCGCCAACAACATAACCTACAGTTACCTTTGAAATTGGAATTATAAATGTTCCGTCTTTAGTTTCCAACTTTTCTCCAATGATAGTGTTGGCATCGACAATCATTTTAATTTTATCAAACGCATTAGAAATTAAGTCATCAATATCATTATGATTAGAATAATTTTTCATTTTTTACTCCTTTTGCATATTACGCTATATTTTGTGTAGTATGTAACATATTACACAATATATTGCCTAATTTCTACTCTTTACTATTATGGTTGAATAGATAAAAGAATATACCATATCGATTAAAGAAAGCGAAATTTTAAAGTTTACCGCAAGTTCACAAACAGTTCTATTATACGAAACGGTATCATAAATGCAAAGAGATGCTGTTGGTTTCCTACTTTTCAAATTTACAAAAAAGAAGTTTATTGCTTGATTCAAAGAGGCACATACCATACTTGACAAAAAAGCATCTCCTAGCCCGATATTGTAATATACATAAAGATGCTTAACTCTCAATTTGTCTTTTATTTGTTTCATAAATTCTTCAATAACTAAAAACTTCGGACTTGAAAACTCAATTTCTTCAGCCTTCGTTTCGCTGTCATTTGTAAGCATAATATATTTTCCGTGAAATTCAATAAAGTAATAGATAATTTTTTTCTTAAAAATAAAAACTCCTAATGCTCCGCGATTAATTAGCGGATTAAAAGAAACTCGCACTTCCAAAAATATAGGAAACACCAAAAGAAGAATTATAAATGCTGGAATTATTAATAAAAGCGAGGTTTTTAAATCCATAATTCTATCTTGTGCAAAACATAATTTAAAATACAATTTAAAAAATTATTTAAATTTGTTATGAGTTTAAAAATATTTGAGTTATAATAAAAAAGTATAGGAGTTTATGATGAAAAATAAAAATAATAACAATAAAATTTGCTTTGACAATGAGTTATACCTAAAACTTCAAAGCGAAAATATTAATAAAAGAATAAAAAAATTTAACAATAAACTATATCTAGAATTTGGTGGTAAAATTTTTGACGATTTACATGCCGCCAGAGTTTTGCCGGGATTTGACCCAAATATAAAAATTAAACTACTTCAAAAAATGAAAAAGCAAACTGAAATCATCTTTTGCATAAGTTCTAATGATATTGAAAAAAATAAGATTCGTGCTGATTTAGGCTTAAATTATGCCGATGAGGTTCTTCGCCTTGTTGATAATTTAAGAGAATTGGATTTAACAGTCTCCTCTTTTGTTATCACTTTATATAAAGGACAACCTAGCGCTACAAAATTTGCAAATAAACTTGAACAACGCGGAGAAAAAGTATATCTTCACCGTTACACAAAAGGCTATCCAAATGACGTCGAAACCATTGTCTCTGATGAAGGATATGGTGCCAATCCATACATAGAAACAACAAAACCACTTGTCGTTGTCACCGCTCCTGGTCCATCTAGTGGAAAACTTGCAACTTGTCTATCTCAACTTTATCACGAATATAAACGTGGTGTTAAAGCGGGCTATGCAAAATTTGAAACTTTTCCTGTATGGAATCTCCCACTCAAACACCCTGTCAATATCGCCTATGAAGCCGCAACTGCCGACTTAAATGATGTAAATCAAATTGACCCTTTCCATTTTAACGCTTATGGCAAACTTGCAATAAATTATAATCGTGATATTGCCGTGTTCCCTGTCCTTCAAAATATCTTACATAAAATTATGGGTAAGGATATGTATAAATCTCCTACCGATATGGGTGTCAATATGATTGCTGAGGCAATTATTGACGATAAACTCGCTCAACTTTCTGCTAAAAAAGAAATTTTAAGACGTTACTATAGAGCCGAATGTGATTATAAAAAAGGACAAATTACTTTTGATAACTTGGAAAGAAATAAATCACTCGTAAGCGAAGTTAAAGTTACAGATGATATTTTAAAAGTTATTAATGTTTCCAGAGAAGTAGCAAAAGCATCAAATTTCCCAACCGTTGCATTAGAACTTCCAAATGGTGAAATAGTGACTGGAAAATCAAAGAAAATCATCACTGCTTCAGGCGCTGTTGTCTTAAACGCTTTAAGGACTCTTGCAAATCTAGGCGATGATTTCGACGTAATAACTGACGATATTTTGATGCCAATTGTTGAATATCGTACTAAAATTTTAAAATCGCATTGCACATTGTTGACCGTAGATGACATTTTAGTTGCCTTGTCTATTTGCTCTGCCCGAAACGAAAAGGCAAAGAAAACAATAAATGAACTTATTCATCTTCAAGGTTGCGAAGCGCATAGTACATACATTTTACCATCTAATGAAGAACAGACTCTAAAAAAACTTGGAATAAACGTTACAAGTGACCCGGTATATCTTAATACAAACTTATTTGAAGAGTGATTTAACAAAATCGCTCTTTTTTTGTGACCATGTCACTCTTTTTTGTGACTTACACTCTTCTTTATGACAACGTCACTCTTTTATATATTAAGAGATTTTTAAAATTAAAAATTATAACTAAATTTTTTAAAACTACGTATTAAAATAATAATACCAGAATTTCCCTAAATTTTCCGTTTTATCACAAAATAGTTGAACTTGGAATTCTTCTTTTTCATAGTTTATATAACTCTTGAGACGCCTTGCTACTCCATTCGCACTATCATAAAGTGTAATATTTGGTAATATTTTTTTAAATAGTTTTGATATAGCAACATAATGCGTACAGCCAAGTACAATGGCCTTAAAATCACCTTTAATTTTATCTTCTAAATAAGGTTCTAAAATGTCAAGATTATCTAAATTTTCATCAATAAGTGGTGCTAAATCGTTTAACGCTAAACACCTTACATTTTTATGTTTTTTTATAAGTTTGTTATTCTTTATAGTTGATTCTGTAGCTAAAACCAAAATATCTTCTTCTTTAAAATCTATAAGAGCCGGTTTTATTGCAGGCACTGTGCCTACAAATATTACATTTTTATATTTTTCTCGCATCTCATCAATTACGGTCGCAGTCAATGTATTACACGCAAGAATAACAATTTCAAACTTAAAAAAGGAATAGATTCTGTTAAGATTTTTTTTAGTTATATCTATTAACTCTTCTTTTGACTTGTTGCCATAAGGTAAATTTAGAGCATCACAAAAAAGAAGATAATTACAATACGGACAGACATGGACACATTCTTTCAAAATATTAATTCCACCAGAACCACTATCTATTAGTAAGACATTTTTCATACAAAATTATATATGTTTTATAACCTAGTTTGTTGCAATTTATTTCACTTAAGTAAAGTTATTAGTACTTATTTATAATATGGTTAAATAAATAATCTCACTTTCTTATCCTTCTAAATAGAAAATAAAATTTCTTGCTAATTACTTAAAAGTTCATTAAAAACTTCTGCAATTAAACTAGACATATATTCCACCTTCTCTTCCACGTCCTTCTCTGCTAAAATAAGTTCACGCGAACAATTTTTAGATATGTCACCCGCCGAAATCATAAATGGAGCACCAACTGAAAGACACGGA
>CALVTF010000031.1 GCA_944360025.1 uncultured Clostridia bacterium | reverse complement strand
GTAAAATATGTTAAAGATACTGAGAAAAAAGTTTTAAAAAATTTGTCGACTTACGAAAATGTTTGCATATCATTGTCTTATGAACACTTTATGTTAAGTTTTAAAGAATTTGCCAAAAATAGTTTCATTATTTTTCTCGATTTGCCAAAAAGTTTTATAAAACAAAACGATAATGTGAGTTATATTGATTATGAAGAGAGAAAAAAACAACTAGAAAAATCGGCTACATGTACTGTGAGTGTTAGAAAACTTGATAAAAAGTTTGTTAAAGATAAAGCATTAAAAATTCTTGGAGGTATTGTATGAATATAACACAAAAAGCCTTAAACTATCTAAAAGCAATTTCAGCGGAAACAATTTCCAATGCAAAATCTGGGCATTTAGGAATTACATTAGGAGCATCTTCTATTCTTTTTGCACTTTTCAAAGACCATTATAATTTTGATGCAGGAGATACTGACTTTTTAAATCGCGATAGACTTGTTATGTCGGCAGGTCATGCTAGTGCTCTTTACTATACTCTTCTTTCTATGTTCGGCTTTGATGTAAGTCTGCAAGATTTAAAAAATTTTCGTCAATATAAATCAAAAACTCCTGGGCATCCAGAATATCGCGTAACAGATGGCGTGGAAATCTCCACAGGGGCTTTAGGTCAAGGCGTGGCAAATGCTGTTGGTATGGCTATTGCCGAAAGTGTGATGGAAGAGCGTTTTAATACTGTCGGTTTTGATATAATCGACCATTACACATATTGTTTTATGGGTGATGGCTGTCTTATGGAAGGAGTGGCTCAGGAGGCGGCAAGCCTTGCGGGTAATTTAAAACTAAATAAATTAATTTTTCTTTATGACAGCAACAACGTCACAATTGATGGACCTTTAAATCTTGCTAACAAAGAAAACGTTGCTAAAAAATTTCATGCAATGGGATGGTCTGTTATTTATGTTCCAAATGGAAATTCGTATCGGGCATGTTCCTCTGCCATCGCAAGGGCAAAGAAAAATAAAAAGCCGACAATAATTATTTTTAACACAACGATTGGTATTGGAACAGAAAAAGAAGGGACTTCTTCTGTTCATGGTGCGTACTTAAATCAAAGTGAACTTGAGGCGTTTAAAGAAAAATTAGGCGTAAAAGAAAGTTTCTTTATTCCAAGTGACGTAAGAGAATTATGTATGGCGACAACTAGACGCGGAAAACTTGAGCATGAAAAGTGGAATCAATTACTTGCAATGTATAGCAGTACTCATCCGGAACTTTATAAAAGTTTCCTTGCTTTCTTTGACAGAAAGAAGATAAACTATGAACGCATTTTAAAAAATATTGCTAAATTTGATGGTCAAAGTTTAAGGAGAATAAACCACAATGCCTTATCTGAACTTGCTTACCAGTGTCCACAACTAATTGGGGGAACAGCAGACGTTGCACCATCTTCTCTTGCATACATTGATAATGCTGGGAACTACTCTTCAGGTAATAGGCGAGGGAAAAATATTCACTTTGGTGTTCGTGAACATGCAATGGGAGCAATTATGAATGGAATTGCTGTATACGAAGATTTTATAACCTTCGATTCAACGTTTTTAATGTTTTCTAATTATATGATTCCGGCACTCCGTATGCGTGCACTTATGAAACTCCCTGTTATGAGTTTCTTTACACATGATAGTATTGCAGTGGGGCAAGACGGTCCATCTCATCAACCAATAGAGAATTTAACACAATTAAGATGCATTGTAGGAAATACAGTTTTTCGTCCGTGTGATTATAAAGAACTTGTAGCAGGTTATCAACATTGCCTTAAAAATTACACGCCGGTTGCTTTTGCACTTTCAAGGCAGGATATTCCTCATGTTGACAATACCTCTTTTGAACTTGCTCTCAATGGTGGTTACACAATTATTGATTGTGGTCAAAAGCCTGATTTAATTTTGGTGGCAAGTGGAAGCGAAGTCCCTCTTGCAGTTTCCACCTATAAAGAATTATCAAAAAAATATAAGGTTAATGTCGTTAGCATGCCATCCTTGGAAGTTTATGAAATGCAGTCGACCGCATACAAACAAAAAGTTTTACCAAAAGACGCTCTTTGTATTTATGTCGAAATGAGTAATGACACAAAGCCTCTAAAGGTTATGCCTAGAAACACTTATCTTTATGAAATTGAAAACTATCAATTTAGCGGGAATGGTGAAACTGTTGTCGACAAAGCGGGCTTCAATACAAAATCTCTTGCAAAATTTGCAGAAAGCAAACTAAAACAACAAATTTAGTTAAAATTTGACAAAATGTAACAAAATTTTAATAATTTTCATATAACCTTTCAAATTATACTATTAATAATAATTTGTGAGGTTATTTTTTATGACAAAAAGAAGTATTGTTTTGAGTGATATAAATGGTAATTCTCCACTTAAGGCAGTTTTAACTTTAGAAAGAAAAGATGATGACGTTGAAGGTATGATTCGGTTTTACAATTTCCCTATAGAATATGAAGGACTTTTGACGCTTGGTTTTAATGTGGATAATGAGGTTATAAAAAGCGGTTTGACAAAAAAAGCGAATTCACTTTACACTTTCTTTTTATCTAAAGACTTTATTGATAAAAAATTCTCTTGTGCTGTAATTTCCTTTAAAGAAGCAGAAGCGAAACCACTACTTTATGGGTCAACAAACGGAAGAGAAGAGGAAATTTATGCGAATATCATAAGTGAACTTTCTAGAAATTCAAATATAGAAAATGTGGAGAGGGTACTTGATAAATATGGTGTAGAATATGATGAGGAAGAGCAAAAAGAGATTGATGATAAAATAGATGAATGTATGAAGGAAAACAAATGCTCAAAATGTTTTTATAAGGAACAATTTTATAGTAAAGTTCAAAGTGAAGAAAAGAAAAAAGAAGAACTTGTCGAAGAAGAGGTAAAAGAGCCTAAAGAGGAAAAAGAAAATTTTTATTTTAAATTGAAACCACAAATTGACAAACTTTTCGAAAACAATCCTATTGAGAAAAATTTGGAAGATTTGATTCCATCTTCAAAATGGGTAAAAGTGGAATATGAAGATGATGGAGATTTCTATGTTTTTGGTCTACTGTATGAAGGAAAGGACATAAAATATGTTTGTTATGGTGTTCCGGCAATTTTTGAAGATGAACCGCCAAAAGAACTATCTGGTTTTCCAATTTTTTTACCTCTTGACAAGAACAATAAAAAAGGTTTTGGTTATTGGCTTACCTATCAAGATGCAGAGACAGGAGAACCGATAAAAGCGGTAATTGAGTAAAAGGGGATAGATGAAAATATTAGCATGGATTATCATTGGTTTAGTTATTGCCATTCTATTGGGCCTTATTCTATACTTAATAACAGGGGCTATTTTATTCCATTTCAGTTTAGGTCGTAAAGAGTTAAAGAAAAGAGTTAAAAAAAACAACTTAAAAAACAATTTGGAAAAATACCAAATTGATTTATGTTGGTGGGACCAAATAGATTTTAAAAAAGTTGAAATTAAAAGTTTTGATAACTTGAAACTTGTAGGACATTACCTAGACCAAAAAAGTCCGTTAACAATTTTATTGGTACATGGATATTCGGCAAACTATAAAGAAATGCAAAAATATGCAAAATTTTTCTATCAAAAAGGCTATAACCTACTTTGCGTGGAAAATCGTGCTCATGGTGATAGCGAAGGTGAGTGTGTCGGCATGGGCTATCTTGATAGATTAGATATAAAAAGTTGGATAAATTTTCTTAATGAAAACTATAAAAGTAAAATTATTTTGTTCGGACTTTCAATGGGAGCAAGTGCCGTTTGTGGTACGAGCGAAGATTTGACAGATAATGTTGTAGGAATAATTGCAGACTCTGCCTTTGATAATGTGGAAAAACAGATAAAATATATCCTTCGTAAAACGGGAATTTTTAAAAATTTACTTTTTAAAATCCTTAAAAGTTATACCAAAAGACGCTATGATTTTAATTTAAGCGAAGGTGATTTTATAAAGTGTGTCAAGAAATCAAAAGTGCCAATTTTATACTTTCACGGAAAGGCAGATAGATATGTTTTGCCTGAATGTTCTATGAATTTGTTTGAAAATACACCTGAGAATTTAAGAGAAATAAATTTGGTGGATGAGGCTGAGCATGCTATGAGTTATGTTATATTAGGAAATTTGTATGAACGGAAGATAACAAAATTTTTAAGTAAATTTAAAATTTTGGAGGACTAAAATGAAAAAAAGAAAAGTTTTAAAATTAGATAGCGAAGAAAAAAAGTTTAGATTTATTTTAAATTTAATCAAATTGAAAAATTAGTTGTGTTATGGAAGGGCGGAAGCCTCGCCTAAAGGCGAGTAAAAATTCTGACGAATTTTTACCGCCAAATTTTATTTAAAATTTGGCGGACTTCCGCCCGCCAGACTTTTAAAATATGTAACAAAAAAACAGGCTCGGCCTGTTAGTTCTCATTGCTTGCATTAGTTTCGTTTTGCGTTGAGTTTTCAAGAGTCTTAATCCTATCCTCAAGTTCTGGAATGGTTTTGCGTGTTAAGTGCCAAACCATTTTTTTTAAATCTTCAACTTCTGTTTCAATACTATAAAAATTCATTTTTTTCTCCTTTGGTAAATATTTTAATATAACAAAATTGCAAAAACAAGTTAGTGTGACATTTTTTTCTTATTCTTTTTGTTTTTCATAAACAAAAATGCCATAATAATTCCAATGCAAGCAAGGGCAATTGTAATAGCATAAATTATTGCAGGATTTATGCCGTCAGGTGATACTTCGGATTTTAGAACATAACCATATTGAAGGGAGTTTCCAACCTTAACAGCCACAGCATTGTAACCATTAATGTCGTTATCAAAGCCTTCATAGAGATATACTCTTGTTCCACTTTCTAAAAGTGTTTCCGTTTCAGAAAATTCTTCGCCATTAACTTCAAAAAGGTAGGTATCGTTTTTTAATGTGGCATTGAAGGTAGGATAAGTTTCAATTTTTGATATATCTTCTGTCACAAAATCTGAGAAAATGTACCCTTCAATTTTTACACCATCAACTGAAATTACGGCGTAAAAAATTTGCCCTTCGCTGTCTATGTAAGTGTTTAGTCCATTTTCACCTTCCTCCAAAATTAAGATATCTTTGTGTTTAACAATGATAGGGTCACTATTTTCATCTACAACTTTGGCAGAAGTAAAAGACGGCTCAGAGTAAATGTAGCAATAATTTGCAATACAAATCCACTCTTTTTTGTTTTCCGCACTTACGTAATTTACATTAGGCAAGCAAAAAATAAGTAAACAAAATAAAAGTAAAATTTTTCTCACTTACTTATTATCTAACATTTCAAAATGTTTTGTCAAGCAAAAGAGAAAATAAAAAAATAATTTCCGAATCCTGTCGAAAATAAGTCGAGTAAAATTAAAAATAAAGAAATCAGAAAAACAAAAAAACATATCAATCTGATATGCTTTTGTATTTTAAAAATCAAATTTCAAATGGATTATTTTTTAAAAATTCTTCAATGTCAACTTTTTGTAGAACAAGTTTATCAAGTTCGTCCGCCAAAACTTTTTCGTCCATTGTCATAATATTGGGATTTTGATAGAAAAGGTCTGGCAAAGCTTCTTTTGGGTAGCCATAAAAATTTAAAACTAGCATCACACCTTTAACTTCTTTTAGTGTGGTCACATCAAGAGTCGGAGCGATGTTTTTCATATCTTCAATTTCATTTTTTGAAAACTTCATCTGGAGCAAAAATTTTTCCAAATCTTTTTCCATATTATTCTCCTTTCCCTTTATCTTTTTTCTGCAAATCTTCAAATTTAGTTTCAAGTTTTTTGTCCCCATTTTTCTCGGCAAGTTTGTTATATTCGCTGTTTACAAACTTTACAACTTCTTTTGTGATTGGGAATTTTTCCATAAGTTCATTGCTTTCAATGCCATACTTTTTTTGAAACTTTTTTTCACCACATAAGATATCAGCGGGTTTTGCTCTTTCATTCTGCTTTATATATGCATATCTTGCCCAAGTTTTCTTTTCACTTGTCATATACCAAATTGTGTCAAGAAAACTTTTGTTCCCAAAATCAATATATAAAAGCATATATCTAAAAATAAAACTGTTTGATGGTGCATTTAAAATGGAAGGATTTTTTATGATATCGTTTTTATCTAATCCAATTTTGTCAATGTTTTTCTTCTTATCTAACACGCTTCCATTATTATAACCCAAAAGAGCAGGTAGTGTTTTAAACATTTTACTAAATTCAGTTTGTGTTAAATTGAATGTTTTCATATAAAAGTTTGCTTTATCTAAAACACTTTCATTATTTAAACTCAAAAGAGTAGGTAGTGTTTTAAACATTTTACTAAATTCAGCTTGTGTTAGATCAAATGTTTCTGTATAAAAATTTACTTTATTTAACACACTTTCGTTTTTATAACCCAAAAGGGTAGGTAAAGTTTTTAGCATTTTATTAAATTCAGCTTGTGTTAGATTAAATGTTTCCATATAAAAATTTACTTTATGTAACACACTTTCATTGTTATAACTTAAAAGAGTAGGCAAAGTTTTGAGTATTTTGTTAAAATCAACTTGGGTTAAATTAAATGTCTTTTTATAAAAATTTACTTTATCTAGCACACTTTCATTATTTAAACTCAAAAGAGTAGGCAAAGTTTTAAGTATTTTGTTAAATTCAGCTTGTGTTAGATCAAATGTTTCCATATAAAAATTTACTTTATGTAACACACTTTCGTTGTTTAAACCCAAAAGAGTAGGCAAAGTTTTAAGTATTTTATTAAATTCAGTTTGAGTTAAATTGAATGTCTTTTTATAAAAATTCACTTTATCAGAAACACTTTCTTTATTATAATTCAAAAGAGTAGGTAGTGTTTTAAACATTTTGCTAAATTCAGTTTGTGTTAAATTAAATGTTGTTAAATAAAAATTCACTTTGTCTAAAATACTTTCGTTGTTTAAACCCAAAAGAGTAGGCAAAGTTTTAAGTATTTTATTAAATTCAGTTTGAGTTAAACTGAAAGTTGTTATATAAAATTTTGCCCTTTTTAAAATTTCTTCTTTTTCAAGGTAATAAATGGATGAAAGAAGATTCTCTTTTCTTTTAACATCTTCATCTGTCAAATCAAAATATTCTTTCAAGGTTTCTATAACACTTACTAAACTCATTTTAATCTCCAATCAAATTTTATCACAATCTATTAAAGTTGTCAATATGAGGAGTAAGAGTTTTTGGCATCGATATATCTAACAAATTGTGATAAAATCTAATTTACACTAATAAAATACAATATGAAATTCTTAACAATAAAAAAGCACACGTTGTGTGTTATTTTGGTGAGTGTGATTTTGATTTGCTCGGTGGTTGGTGTTTGCTATGTAGTGCGAGCGACGAGTTCGCCGAAAGTGTTATATACCATAGTCATTGATGCCGGCCACGGCGGAGTAGATGTCAAGTTAGGACAGTATATAAAACAAAAAAGCATATCAAATTGATATGCTTTAGTTGGTCGGAGTGGTTTTTATCCACAAGAACAATTGTTGTTCAAAATAATTTATAAAACCTTCATTAAATAAATCTTGAGAGCAACCTACATAAACATTAAGATAATTTCTATTTAAAATGTTATTATTAAAGAAATAGATATTGTATACACAACTTGCCAAATCACTTGTATTTTCTTTATAAATTTCTTTTGTGTAAAACCCTAATGAATTGTTTGCAGGATATTTTATTAAATGTTTTGCACCATCATCATCTAAAATTGCTCCTTCCATAAATGAAGGAAGTTTTCTTGCATAAATTCCTGATCCCCAACCATCATTACCAATAATGGTGGTTACATATTCATTCAAAGTTCCACCTATATTTACCGAGCCTTCATAATTAGTAGGGATATCAAGGGCAAGCCCATAATTCTTAAATATATCCCCAGTTGACCATACAGTTTCATCAATATATGATGTTATATCTGAATTGTAAGTAGTATCAAAAGTTGGTTGAGTAAAAGTTATTGAACTTATGATTGTATTATATTTTTCAATGTTCCTTTGATAGTATTCATCTTGAATAGAAGCAAAAACCTTGAAATAAAGGAATGAATTTTGTGCTTTTCCGAAATAATATATATTATAATAGTCCCAGTTACCAGTTGGATTACTATTTTCATCAACGACAAACATTTTCATATCAATATTTTTTGTTGTATTCTCAGTATTTTCTTTGATTTGAACTATTGTTGGATCATTTAATTCAATGTTTTCAATGATTTTAATATCTTCAATATACTGGTCTAAGTCTATATTTGATATATCATAATAACCATTCCCGCAATCGTACTGACAATTGATTGTGGAACTATCAAAGTTTATTTCATTGTCCCCATCACTGCTTAAAGTTATACTACAAGATTTTGTGTCGCTCAAGACAAAATCTTCGGTTGTTTTTATTTCAAATCCACTTCCAGTATAAGATTTCGTAAGCTCTGGAGCATACCCATCATTATTGCATGCTACTAAAAACATAGATGAAAAGCAAACGCAAAATAGACCGATTGAAATAAGTACTTTTTTAATCATTTTAAACTTTCCTTTTGATTTATAATAATATAGCATGTGGTGGGAGAGGATGTCAATATTTTTCAAAAAATATTTTTAATAATAAATTATAAAATGCATTAATAAAATACAATATGAAAGTTTTGATATGGAGAAAGCGGATAATTTTGATTGTGCTATGTGTTTTACTTTGTGTGGTGGGAGTGGTGGTTTATTTTACTGCCATTAGGCCGACATTTCAACCAAAACCACTATACACTATTGTCATTGATGCCGGCCACGGCGGAGTAGATGTCAAGTTAGGACAGTAAGTTTTTAAAATTTTAATAGAAAAAAGACACATATTTTATAAGTGTAAAAAAAAAGCATATCGGTTGATATGCTTAATTTTTTATTTTATAAATAGCAAGGATTTTCAACTTTCTCCCAAATATCTCGGACATATTCATTGTCTATCTTGGCGTTTTGAATAAAGTCTTCTTTATCTTTGAAATATGCAACTTCATCATCGTTTGGTCCCCAACTAAATTCAATTTTAGATAGTTCCTTATTTTTATCATGAATAAGAAATAAACAGAAATCTTTATTTTTATAACTGAATACAACTTCTCTATAAACATAAAGCATTTCCATAAATTCATTTAAGTTAGGTTTAAAGGGTTTTCCTTCTTTATAAAGTTGTTTGGCCTTATTTAATGAAATCAAGTTTGGAAAAAGGACGTCGTTTTTCATTTTTTCTCCAAGGACATCAAATTTCCAGCCACATTTATTGCATTCTCCATTTCCATATTGGTCTTTTATGCAATTAGTTTTGCACACAGGGCATTTGCAACTTCTATATATTCTTTTGAAAGAACTTTCTTTCCCACAAACTGGACACCTGCCTTTTTGCGAATTAACGGTGATATAACTTCCGCATGCACAAGTGTAGCGAGCGGCATAGAAAAAGCCCCTTCTCTTCACTGACATTTTTCTAATGATTTCTTCAATTTGACTTGGCGAAGAGAAGTCGATTTTAATGCGAAACTCGCGTGATTTTGAATTTTTGATATTATTTTTGCGCTCTTTTGTATCCATTGAGTCAAAAAATTGATGATTGTCAGTGCTGTAAACACTAAACTCAAAGTGATTAAGTTTGGCAAAATTGAATTTTAAAATTTCATTTTTTGCGAGAGTAAATTTGATAAAGCCAAGATAGTTTGTGGCGGTTGCAAGGTCAAATCCGATTTGAGTTTTGTATCCATGGAGACGGCAGGTGATAACAGGTATTGGATAATTTCTGTAAATCAGTTCTCCGTCAATACGAGAGGGGATTTGATTATTAAAACTTAGTGCATTCTCAATATGATAAGAAAAAAGTAATTTCAAAATTTCATCTGCTAAAGATAGTGCAGAGGAATAGAGCTTGTTTAATTGTAAAATTTTATCTTTCATAAGTTTATTATATCAAGTTTTGAACCAACCCACAAAGCATATTTTTAATTTTCTAAAATCTTTCTAGATATTTTTAAAAGACTTTTTTGTTTGGAAATAATTTACAATAAAGATTTTGTTAATTCAATATTTACTGTCATCTTTTTGTGATAATTACAAAATTTCTCAAATAAAATATTTTGATGAAACTTAAATTTTTAACAATAAAAAAGGCACATTGTGCCATTCTTTTTGTGATTTTGGTTGCAATTTGTTCTATTGTCGGTGTTTGCTATGCGGTTAAGGCGGCAAGTTCGCCAAAGATAGTGCGCACCATTGTTATTGATGCCGGCCACGGCGGGCGAGATTTCAAGTTAGGGCGGTATGTAAAATAAAAAAGCATATCGGATTGATATGCTTTTTTTATATTGTATTATGCTGGCATTTAGTGCAAAGCGGTGCCAAGTTTAAGTTGTATTTATCAACAATTTTTTTAGATTTTTTATAGACATCATTAAGAAAAGATGCAGAAGGATAATTGCCAATATTGTTGTAAGGTATGTAAGGGGATAACATTGGCATACAACCACACTTGCAAATTTCTTCAACTGCTTTAAGAGTGTCTTTTTTACTTTCTAAACCAACAATCAAGCCAGATCTTACGTTTTGCGAACCAAAGATTTCACTGGCAATTTTCAGGAAATAAAAATAATTATCTCTACCTAATTTATATTTTTCGGGGCAATATTTTGCACATATTTCGTTGTTATATAATTCAACATTTACCGAAAGTCCACTTACGCCAATTTTTTTAAGATGCTCTATATAAGGTTTAAATTGACTTCTATCTGTATAGCTATCAAAACCTCTTGGAGTTGTCATCACATCAAAATCGTATTTAGGAAACTTCTTACAAAAATATTCGTATACTTTTGTCACATATTCTAAATCGCATTGTTTTGGACTCCCGCCAGTTATAAGGATATGAGTTACCCTCTCATCTTTTAACAAATATTTTAAACAAGTA
>CALVTF010000030.1 GCA_944360025.1 uncultured Clostridia bacterium | reverse complement strand
AGAATAACTTTTTAGGTTTTCAAGTTCGGATTGTAAGTTTTCGCATGCAATATCAATCGCTTTGTCATATTGAATGGTAAAATTTGCGGATACTTTTTCAAGTTCAGCGCTTGAGCCGTTATAATTAACAAAAACGGTATCTGAAAGCTCTATTTCATCTACAATATCAACCATGAAAGTGTCGCTCATATCATTATATTCGGCCTCAACTCTAATTGAATTTTCGCCACTTGCGACTTGAATCCAAATAATATCCTCGTTTAGATAGTTATTAAATTTAATTGTTAAAAGAGCGTAATTTACATTATCTGTGCTTTTTCCGTCATAAAAATATTCGTTTTCTCTTTCGCCAACACTTAAAGTTGCATAAAAATCATCGTTTTGTCCGAAATAATAAACTTTGGTAATTTCAGACATATTTTCTCTTACCACATTATTAATTGTTTTTCCGCAACCAGCAACACCTAGGCAGACAACCAGCAAACTTAGAGTGATAAAAACTTTTTTTAACATATTTTTTTCTCCTTTACCAAATTTTATTACAATTTATGTTTGTAAAAAAGGAAAAATGTGGTAAAATATTGCTAATTATAGCGAAATTTGGAGGAAAGGTGAAAGACTTATCGTTTTACATGAAGGATAGCATAAAACAAGGATATTCGCTTGGTGCTTATAATTTTGTTAGTATGGAAATATTAAAGGGAATTTGTGAAGGATGCAAAAAGAGTTTATCTCCATGCCTTACTAGCATTAGTGAAGGAGGATTTTCTTATCTTGGAGAAGATTTTATACTTCCAACTTTCGAAACTGCAAAAAAACATTATAATATTCCAATTTTTCTTCATCTTGACCATGGGAAAAGTTTTGAAATTTGTAAAAAGGCAGTAGATTTAGGGTTTGATTCTGTTATGATTGACGGGAGTAGCCTTCCTTTTGAAGAAAACATTGCTTTAACAAAAAGGGTTGTTGATTATGCTCATAAACATAGCGTCTTAGTGGAAGCGGAATTAGGAGTACTTGCTGGGGTAGAAGATTTTGTTAGTGCTAGCACAAATATTTTTACAAATCCTAAAGATGCCAAAATATTTGTGGAAAGAACACAATGCGACAGTTTGGCAGTAGCTATAGGGACAAGTCATGGGGCATACAAGTTTAAGGGTGATGCGACTTTACGTTTTGACATTCTTTCGGAGATAGAAGAAGCCCTTCCAAATTATCCGCTTGTTCTTCATGGGGCATCCACAGTTCCTCAAAAATATATTCAAATAATAAACGAATATGGTGGGAATGTTAAAGGAGCCAAAGGGGTTGATGAAAATCTACTAAAAGAGGCTTCAACAAAGCATAATATATACAAAATTAATACTGACACTGATATACGCCTTGTATACTTTGCGAGTTTAAGAAAACATTTGAAAGAGCATGAAGAAAATTTTGATTTGAGAAAATTTAATGAGGTAGCAATACAAAATATTTCAGATTATATATCTGAAAGAAATGAAAAAGTCTTTAATTCAAAAGATAGAATTTGATGAGGTATATATGGACAGCAAAAAGAATGATGATATAACTCACAATGGTCATAGAGCGAGACTAACAGATTTAATTGCTAATTCTGGCATAGATAATGTAAGTAATATTCAGGCTGTGGAATATTTCCTTACTTATATCATACCGCGTGGTGACGTCAATCCGCTTGCTCATAGACTTTTAGATAGATTTGGTAATTTTGGAAATATTGTTGATGCAACTGTTGGAGAATTAATGCAAATAAAGGGAATAAATAAAAGAAGTGCTAAAAAGATAAGACTTTTTAAGGAACTTTTATTTTACTACTCTTCTAGTAAAGTAAGTAAAAAGTTAAACCTTGATGACACCGAAAATTTTTTAAATTTTGTGGAAGGTATATTGCGTTTAAAGGGCACTGAACATATTGCCATTTTTGCATTTGATTTTAGTTATAATTATATTGATAAAAAAGTTTTGAATAGAAGAATGGTTGATTTTGCAAAAATTAATCCGATTGATTTTTATGACTTTATTTCATCAACAAACCCAAAGCATATCGTTGTGGCACATAATCATCCAGGTGGAGTTGCTTTTCCATCACAAGATGACTATGTTGCTCAAAAATTTATAGAAAACTTCCTTACGATTGTCAATGTAGATTTATTAGATAGTTTGATTGTGGGCACTAATGGAATCTATAGTCAAAACAGGCGTTCTTTTCTTAGAACATATAGACAAAATCAAAATATTGTTAGTATTAATGGAGATTAAAAAAAGTGCTAAATTTAACTAGCACCTTTATTGAAATATTTTATTTTTTAATTTTAAACCATCTTTGAAAGCATTTCCAACTCTGTCTGTTACTTTGTAATATCCGTGCGTGTATGGGTCAAAGGCAATGGCGTTAAGAAGCGAAATATCAACATTTCCATCTTTTAATATATTCTCTTCAGCGGAAACGTTTACAATTTTACCAATAACGCCGCAACCATATTTATTATTTTGATATTCAATAAATTCACATTTTATACAAATAGTTTTTTATATCACAAATGATGAAAAAGCAAAAATATTTTAAGAATAATGCTATTGATTTTTGATTTTATTAATGTTATAATAAAAATATGAAAAAATTTTTCTGTATCTTATCTATAATTTTATTAATGATTATTTTAGAAATAGCAAAGTATTTTGTTAATTATGTGCTGTTTTATATATTTTTAGCATTACAAATTGTTTCGTTTGTTACAATTATAATTCTATTATGTAAAGGAACAAAAGCAAAACATAAAGGAATACTTTCGGTTTTATTTGCATGTTCACTTATTTATATTGTGACACCAACAATCATAGGTTTTGCTGCCACAACCAATCAAGACTATGATTATGTTGTTCATGCGGGGGGGGGATTGACGATAAAATATATCTAAATTCAGAAGAAGGATTTTTGACTTACGCTGAACAAGGTTGTGCTCTTATGGAAATAGACTTTTTGTATACAAGCGATGGTGAAATTGTTGCTTCTCATTATTTTGAGTATTTTGATGGATATGATTTAAAAAATAGGCCTACAATAGAAGTTTTTAAAAATACTAAATTGGATGGAAAATATACAGGAATGACTTTCAAGTGGCTTGTTCAGCAACTTAAAAATTATGAGAATATAAGAATAATTTTTGATTCAAAAGAAAATGATACTTTCAAACTTTTAGAAGATATGGTTACAATTGCAAGTGGAAATGGCTTAGATTTGTCATCTCGAATGATAATCCAGGTTTATAGTATTGAAAATTATAATGAAATAAAAAATAATCCTAATTTTAATTTTGAAACTTTTTGGTTTACAAATTATAAAGCAAACTATTCTAATATTCAAATTGAAGATTATTTTAATGATAAAAAAGACGTGGAAACAATTGTTATGTCATGTCAATGTTGGTGGGTTTATCATCAAACAGGATATGAATTTGATAAAAAAATTGCAGTACATACTGTCAATGGAGATTTTGCTATCAACTTTCTAGCGGATAGAGGAGTCGACCTAATATATGTAGATTTTATGTAATTTTATAATTTTCTAATTTTGTAAATTTTAGTTGATTTTTGCAAAAAATAAATATGCTCATATTGACATATTTATAATCGCATATTTTTTGCGATTTTTTTAATAATTTTTGTATTTTTTCGTATTTTTAAAAATAAATTTAAATTTCTTAAAATCTTTTCAGAGTATAAAGCTTAATTAATTTTTAAAAACAAAAATAAAATTTTTGAGAAATAAATTGCTTTTTGAAAATATTTATTTTATAATATATTTGTAACAATCGCACAAGATAAATTTGTTGCATAAATAAAGTTGAATTATTCTCTTAATTAAACCATTTGAGGTGATGAAATGGATATTATTGAAGTTAATGACTTAACGCAAGATTATGGACACGGAAGAGGAGTGTTTAATGTGTCTTTTGCGGTTAAAGAAGGAGAAGTTTTTGGTTTTTTAGGACCTAACGGTGCAGGAAAATCTACAACTATTCGTCATATAATGGGTTTTTCTCGACCTCAAAGTGGTGAAACAAAAGTTTTTGGTCTTGAAAGTTTTCATAACTATTATAAAATTCTGGCAAATGTTGGATATCTTCCAGGAGAGATTGCTCTTCCAGAAGGACTAACCGGAGTAGAATTTATCAACATGATGGCTGACTTAAGGCATTGTAAGAATACGGAAAGATTAGATTATCTTTTAGATTTGTTTAAATTAAATCCTAAAATTGAAACAAAATTGATGAGTTTAGGAGATAAACGAAAACTCGCTATTGTTGCAGCATTTATGAATGATCCTGACGTTCTTATATTAGATGAACCAACAAGTGGACTTGACCCTATTATGCAACAAAATTTTATTGATTATATCAAAGAGGAAAAGAAAAGAGGGAAAACAATTCTTTTATCTTCTCACATTTTTAATGAAGTGGAAGCAACTTGTGACAGAATTGCTATCATTAAGGACGGGAGAATAGTATCCACTTTTGCGACAAATTTAATTAAACATAATGAAAATAAGAGTTTTGAAGTTTTCTTTGATAAAAAAGAGGAATACGATAGATTCTTGAAAACATTGCCAAAAGCGAAACTTAAAATGGAAAAGATAATAAGTTATGGTGTTAAAAGTAAAAATGACCAAGAGTTAAAAGTTGAGATTGCTTGTCAAGATAAAGATATTAACAAAATTGTGGGAATTATAAGTGATTTTAAAGTTAAAACTTTTAAACAAGTAAAATTTACACTTGAAGATTACTTTATGCAATTCTATCGCGAGGACAAAGATTTTGGAGGGGTGGAATGGAAGAAAAAGAAGAAGTAATAAAAGTTACAAACCTCACAAAAGACTATAAAAATAACCGAGGAATTTTTGATTTAAATTTTACCGTTTATAAAGGTGAAACATTTGGTTTTGTTGGAACTAACGGAAGTGGTAAAACTACTACGATTCGTCATATTATGGGATTTATAAAACCTCAAGAAGGAAATGTTCAAGTCTTAGGTATGGATGCTTGGAAAGATTCATGTGAGATTAAGAAAAATGTTGCTTATATTCCTGGAGAGATTGCCTTTCCAGACCTTTCAACAGGTATTGCTTTTTTTAAAGCACAAGCAGAGCTTTTGAACCTTAAAAATATGGATCATGCAAATGAACTTATCAAAAGATTGCAACTTGATCCGTCGGCAAATTTAAAGAGAATGAGCAAGGGTATGAAACAAAAAACGGCAATCGTGGCGGCACTTATGGGCGACAAAGATATTTTAATTTTAGATGAGCCAACAACAGGACTTGACCCACTTATGAGAGAAACTTTTTTGGAACTTATCAAAGAAGAAAAGGCAAAAGGTAAGACAATCTTGATGAGTAGCCAAATGTTTGATGAGTTGGAAACTACTTGTGATCGTGTTGCTCTTATTTTTGATGGAAGGATAATTGATATTGCAGATATTAATGCTCTAAAGAATGCTGATTCAAAAGCTTATAAAATTGAATTTATAGAAAGAGAAGATTATTTAAAGTTTAAGAAACTCAAATTCAATATCATTAGGGATCAAGAAAAATATTCTCAAGTGACTATAAGGATTGAAGATAAGAAAATAAATCATTTGTTTGACGTATTAAAAAATTATCGACTCAAATTTATTAGTGAAGTTAAATTTAATCTAGAAAAGCACTTCAAGGAAATATTACAAGAAAAAATAAAAGGAGGAGAAAATGTTCAGTAAAGCACTTTTTAAGCAGTCAATGAAGGCAAATTGGATCAAATGGACATGTGTGACTGTTGCCACTTGTGTTATGCTTGCCATTGTTATTATTGCTCTTGGAAGTCTAGCGATTGACAATATTCGTGATTCTCTTAAGGGAGTTTTTCAACAGGCTGACCAAGAATCTGTTTTAAAGACTAATTCGGTTGATAGTTATGAGTTATACCTAACCTCTGCTCAATTTGAAAATGGTTTAGAAACAATGTCTAATACTTTAAATGGATTACCATTGACAATTATTTGGAATTCAGTTGCATCTAATTATGAAAAAAATTATCAAGAATTTATGGATGCGAATGCAGGAGTAGAACCAACAAAAGATGATTTAGTACAAATTAGAGAAGAAACTGTTGAAGATACTTATAATTATTTTAATGAAAATTTTGGAGAAATGATTGGCTCCTTTGGTTTGTCTGAGAGTGAAATTAAACAATTTTTAACGATCACTGTTCTTGCTTATGAAAGTGATAAAACCATTTCTGAAAGCACAGCAATGATAACAGCAATTGAAAGTTCTTATCTTCAATATGTTCAAGATAATGCTTATGAAATGTATCTGCAACAAGAAGATGCAACAGAAGAAACAGCGACAGCTTCTAGTTTGGCTGCAAGAACTCTTGCAAGTTATGCTATTGAATCATATAAAACTCAATCTGCACAAGAAGGATTTGTTTACACTGAAGATACTTTTAAAGAAGAAGCGAATTTATATGTCAATCAAATGATTTATGACCAAGTTTTAGCAACTTTTAATATTACCGATAGTTCAACTGACGAAGAAAAAACAAATGCAGAATACTATGCTGTTGCTTCAAAGGTTCTTGCAAACACCGCAATAAGCACATATGAACTTTGGCTTGATGAATATGAAAATAATCCTGAAAGATATCCAGAAATAACAAATGATACAGAGGCAAAGTCAAGTGCGAGGATAGAAGCGTCTGCAAGTATTATGGATCAAATTGATGCAGAAGTGGCTGCTGCACTTAGTGAATTAGGCAATATGGATATGTATGGACTTATTATTGGCAACTTATTCTATCGTGTGGCCGGAATTTTACTCCCAATGGTATATGTTATTATGGTGGCTAATGGGCTTCTTGCTGGGCAGGTGGACAGTGGCTCGATGGCATATGTTCTTTCCACTCCGACTAAACGTCGTGCTGTTACTGTCACACAAATGACTTATTTAATGTTATCTCTTCTTGCGATGTTTTTGCTTGTTACTGTGACAAGTGTGGTGTCAATTTGGATTGTTGGTGGAAACGATTTTACGATTAATTTTGCAGAGATTTTACTTCTTAACCTTGGTGCTTTCTTAACAATGTTTGCATTTGCTGGCTTCTGCTTCATGTGTTCATCAATATTCAATAGGTCGAAATATTCAATGTCAATCGGTGGTGGAATTTCAATTCTAATGCTAGTTTGCACGATTTTAGGACTTTTCGGTTCTGACGTTGTTCCTGTTGCCATGAGAATAGGTCAAATGAATTTCTTCAACTACTTGTCAATCATTTCACTTTTTGATGCAACTTCAATATTATCTGGCGGTATGGATTTCCTTTGGAAATTTGGAATTTTGGCACTTATTGGAATTGTCACATTTATTGTTGGTGTATTCTGCTTTGAAAAGAAAGATTTGCCATTGTAATAAAAATTAATTTAAAAATAAAAAGACTTGTTAAAAATCTAACAAGTCTTTTTTTGAATTTAAAAGGATATATTAAAAGAATTAATCTTTTGTAAAGTGTAAGTCGAAAATAAGTACAATATCATAAATACCTCCTTTATAAAAATTATGTATTTTGCAAAATACATTTATAATTGGGTGAGAATAAAAGCAGACGCAGTCTGCTTTTATTCATATAATCGATTTTTGATTTCTTCTTTTAATTTATCTAAATTTGTTTTATTTTTGACAGAAAATGGAATTTGGTTCTCTTTGATTTCAATAGGTTTCTTGATTAAATCTGTTTTGTTTAAAATCACTAACCTATTTTTTGTCGCTCCAATACTGTCGAGTATTTCGTTTGTTATGTCTATGTTCCTTTCATAGTTTTCGTCCGAAATATCCACGACATGCAGTATTAAGTCAGCATCCTTTATTTCCTCTAGGGTGGAACTGAAACTTTCCACAAGTTCGTGAGGTAGTTTACTTATGAAACCAACTGTATCTGTTAGAGTACAAAACTTATCTTCTCCTAGAAACATTCTTCGGCAAGTTGTGTCAAGTGTGGCAAAGAGTTTATCTTTTACATATATTTCATCTTTTGTGAGTAGGTTAAAAAGCGAACTTTTGCCAGCATTGGTGTAACCACCTATAACAACACTTTTAATTTGAGATTTTTTTCGTGCAAGTCGGTTTTGTTCACGGGAATTTTTGATTTTTTTAATTTCTTTTTCTAACATTTGAATTTCTGTCTCGAGTTTACGTCTATCTAGTTCCAACTTTGTTTCGCCTGGACCACGCATGCCAGCTCCGGAACCGCCAAACCTACCAAAACTGCCTTGCATGGAAGATAGGCGAGTTAAAAGATATTTATTTTGGGCAAGTTTAACCTCAATTTTTCCTTCATTTGACTTTGCGTTGAGAGCAAATATATCAATAATAAGCAAAATTCTATCTAAAACTTTAATATTTAATTCATCAGACAAATTTCTTAGTTGTGAACCGGTGAGTTTGAAATCTACAACCAAAACGTCAATATCGTTTAATTTTACGAATTCCTTAATTTCTTGCAGTTTTCCTTCGCCCATTATTGTTCGACGATTAAAGGCTTTAATGTCTTGATGAAAAATTTTCTTGACTTCCAAGTTTGCCGATATGCACAAACGTTCAATTTCGGCAAATTGAAAGTTTTTTTCTTTATCATTTTCTATTGGACAGAAAACAACTGCTTTTTCAGTTTCTATTTTATTATTTTCATACATTTTTGTCATACTTTTCACCTCTTTACTATGTTTTTTCATAGACTTTGGTAAAGTATTGTTTCTAAATAATTGAATTATTTTGCCACTTCATTAAGTTTTTTTAAAACAAAATCAGTGTCCACACCATGCACAAGGCAGGCTTCTTCAACGGTTTCCATTTGACTTACAGGGCAGGATACACAATGCATACCAAATCCCATAAAAACTTCAGCAAGATTCTCGTCTATTTGCAAAACTTCACCAATTGTCATATCTTTATTTATTTTTTGTTCGTTTTTATCATCTTTCTTCATTTTATTTACCTCTTTTAAGTGCTTTAAGCACATAGAATATATTTATTCTATCACAAAGTTCAAAAATAAGTCAAGAAGGTCGTTTGATTTTATATATTATTCTTTGTTTTTTTCGTTCGACATATTTTGTCTAATTTTGTTGATAGATTATATTTTAAAACTTATCCTCATACTTTAGTTTCAAGAGGTGAGGTGTGGAAAATATTTCAAAGCAAGTAATTTCAGTTGAGGATAAAAAGGTTGTGGGATATATTTTAAGGCCTTGGATTGATTTTTCTATTTTGAAGAAAACAGGCTATATTATTGTGGATGAAGAAACGGAACATGAGTACTTTCTTAGAAAAGAAAACATTTTAGAAGATGGCGAGGTTATTGTTATTTCATCTACAAATATTTTAGAAGTTGTGAATTTTCAAGATGAATTTAGGAAAAAAGTTTTCTCTTATACAGGTGATTATTATGGTATTGTCGAGAAGTATATTTTTGAACGTAATCTTTTAAAAAAAATAATAACCGACAGAGCAGAAATATATGCTAAAAATATTGTAAATTTTGGAATGGACACGCTTTTTCTTTCATTTAAACGAAAAAGGAAAAAGATTTTTCCACGTTTTCAAAACGAAGAAATTAAAGTTGAAGTTATGGAGAAAAAACTTGATTTGCCGCCTATAGTCAATTTGTCTATGAGTTATTATCTTGGTAAGGTTGCCACAAAAACACTTCTTGGATTTAACAATGAACTTATAGTTAAAGAAGGAGTAACGATAACGAAGCAAATATTTGAAAGAGCAAAAAAGCATAACAAAATTAATGAGTTGTATTTTGTTTGCAGATAGAAAATAAAATAAAAATTAAAAAAATCACAAAAAAAGTAAAAAAATGTACAAAAAAGTGAAAAATAATGTATTTTTTTGTGATTTTTTACATTTTTCTATATAAATTTTTGTTGCTCAAATTATGTTCTATTAAAGAATTTTTAAGATATTTTAATTTTGTTTGCAATAATTTCCATTATTTTATTCCTTTTTAAATTTTCTAAATAATAAAAATATTTATTTTTATTTTTGTTTTTTATTTAATTTATTTGTATTTTTGGGGTGATTTGTAGTATCATAATTTCAAGAGGGAAGATATGGTTAGAATTATTCCAAGAAAAACTAAAGTTAAATTTGAATTTTTCCGTGGGGTTACCGGTTTAGATATTATGCTGGGCTTCATTTTTGCGGCTATAGCTGCAATTTTGTTTGCTGCTAATTTTGAATTCCATATTTGGATTGGTGTGGCTTGGCTTATTATTGCCGTTTCCTTATTTTTCAAACTTGCCGACGATGACCGTTTCTATGTGACACTTATTTATCTTTTGAAATATTCCGCTCAAAAGAAAAAATTTGTCAAAGGAGCGGGGGACAAGAAAAAAGGTGATATTTCAGAAATTTTACCTTATGAAAATATTATTCAAGATAGATTTATAAGTTATGGCTCGTATTATGGAATGGTTATTGAAATTCAACCTATGTTCTTCACACTTTTGACTGAGAACTTTCAAGATAATGTTATTGAAAGTTTTGCGAATGCTATCCGTAGACTGAACAATGACCAATCTTGTTCAATAGTAAAAGTTAGAAAACCTATGGTTTTGGATAGATACATATATAACGAAAATAAAAAGTATGATACACTTTATGATTTGCAATATGATGGTCAAATAACTGAAAAAGAAATTGACGTTCGTAGTCCAATTTTCGAAGAAAGAGTTTCGTTTTACGAAATGTTGAACCGCCAACAAAAGGTTTATAAAGATTATTTTTACCTTGTGGTTTTTGATAAAGATAGAGAACTTTTGGAAAATACTTGTCAAGGTATGATAAGTTCTATGGCTTCATCTTTAAACCCTATCGCATCTAGCATTTTGACAGGACATGACCTATATGTTTTCTTAAGAGCGAATTTAGGTAAAGAATTCTATGAAAGAGATTTGGATATTCTTCCATTTAACAAATATATGGATTGGGTTACTCCAGATAGAATCAAGTTCAATAT
>CALVTF010000029.1 GCA_944360025.1 uncultured Clostridia bacterium | reverse complement strand
TTGCAAATATTAACGCAGATGTTGAAACAGTTATCAATGTTTACTATGAAAGAAATGAAAAAACTTTAACAATTACGAGAGATACAAATACTGCTGGCGTGGTTGTGGAAGTTATAGGTAGTGACGGACTTGTCATCGAAGAAGATTCTCTTTATATCTCTTCTGAAGATGAAGGCGTATTCACAGTGCGCTACGGCACAACACTTAGAATAACCGCTTCATTTATGGATGGATATGAATTTAGTAATTTTGAAGTAACTCCAAACACTATAACCTTAGTTAATAATGGTGGCACATTTGATATGCCAGACGAGAATGTTTCTATAAATGTAACTTCAAAGGCACGCGGATTTGAAATTATCTATCATGCAAATTATCTTGTTGACGAACAAGAAGCAACAACAAAACAAAATGGTTTCTTTGGTACTGAACTTACAATTTTACCATCTAACACCTTTACACGCACAGGTTATACATTTGTTCGTTGGAATACTTATCCGGACGGCAATGGTGATAATTTTGAAGCAGGCTCATCTTACACTATGGTAACATACCAAGAAGTTGTTGAACTTTATGCTGTTTGGGAAGCCAACACTTATGATTTGACGATTGATTGGAGTGACCGCGGAATTAATCAAGCCGAAATCACAGTGAAGATTGACAATGTAGAACAAGAGGAAATTCCTGCAGAAGTTAAATATGGTCAAGTGATTGAAATCACCATTCCAACAACCGCTATTGTCAATGGTTATGACTTTACTTCTATTGCTTACACTATGGGAGTGGAAGGTCAAGTTGATCCTGTAAAAGATGAAAACACAACTGATCCAACTGAAACTATTCCAACTGTTATGACAATAACTGTGACGGGCGATTTGGAAATTGTAATCACAGCAACCGCAAAGGATGACTCTCAAATCAAAGTTGTTTACGCATTAAGAAATGTGGACACAGAAGTAAGTGAAGGTGAAAAACTTTCTGATACTTACGACCTTACAAGAGAAGAAATCATCAATGGCGCAACAACATATGCCCAAATAACACAAGAATACATTTCAAGTCTTAAGGATTCTACCGGCGGAAGCGCATTAAAAGAATTTGAAGGCTTCTTCTATGCAAATATTGACGATGATATAGATAGTTCGACTCCAAATGGAAACTTTAGAGTAATTTATAACAATAATATTACAGAAGAATCTGATCCAAGCACATATACCACTGTGTATATACTTTATGAACGCTACCATTATGGTTTGAAACTAAATGAAATCTCTGAAGGCTCAAATAGATTTGATGCTGAGGGTGTAGTCACAGGTTCAGTAAATCATTACACTCAAGGTGGATATGATGAATATCGTGTTAAATTCGGTGCTCAAGTAAATATTTACCTAAATATTCTTACAGGTTATGACTTCAGAGGCTTTACTGTTACAGCAGTTGAAACAACGGGTCTTGTTAGTGGTGATGCCGATCCAGGCGAACTTGAGAATAGTCATGTGTTATTATTTGAACAAGCAGCTGATGCTCCAATTGGAGTTGGAAGATACTACTACACGGAAGGTGAGGTTGAACACAATGTTCTAAACTTAACCTACGTTAGTGGTGCGGGGAATGAGACAGGATATTATGTTATTTCAGCAATGCCAAACTATTACCTTGACTTTAAAGCAAACGTTTCTCCAAAAGCATACAAAGTTATTTACCATAGAAATTGGGGTGATGAGACAGT
The DNA here is from genome assembly GCA_944360025.1 of uncultured Clostridia bacterium. Lineage (GTDB taxonomy): Bacteria > Bacillota > Clostridia > Christensenellales > UBA1242 > Caccovivens. The sequence continues at coordinate 9,378 of CALVTF010000029.1, read as the reverse complement.
TATTACTGCAAGTGATACAGCGATATTTAATGATCCATACTCTTTCAGTAAAATTGATGATTCACAATTCACAAGTTGGGCAAGAGATGGTTGGGATTTTGCTGGTTGGGCAATTGATGCTAATGGAAGAACAATTGTTCTTGCACCAGAAGATGAATATACAGTTACATTTGATAACAGTTTTGCACAATACTCACAACTCTTAAATAATCAAAACGAACTTCACTTATATGCTCATTGGACAGCAGGCGAAGCAGATTACACAATTGAATATTACTTTGAACAACTTAATGGTAAATATGTAAAACATGAATATGACAGAGTTATCACAAGCACAACCAACGAACATGTTTCAACAAATGGCTCAGAGGGTGTCTTAATTATGGTTGATGGTGAACTTGTTGATGAAGGCGGAATAAGAACAGGCTATGAAGTTTACACTGACCATACAAATGCAGTAATGGACGGAACAGTACTTGAAGACAATTCACTTGTTTTGAAAGTTTATTATAGATTGAGACAATTTACTCTTACCTTAACTTCAAATGGTCAATTCACTGCTCTTTCTGCAAGTGCTACTGAATATACATTGACAGGTGGAAGGGAAGAAACTCAAGGTGAACCTGTTACTTCAAGAACTTACACTGTTCAAGTTAAATATGGTGCAAGTGTAACGATTTCAGCAACACCAAGAAGTGGTTATGTACTCTCATCTTATAGAGTTACACTAGGTGGAGTTAATGTTCCAATTGAAAATCCAACATTCACAATGCCTCTTTCTAATGTTAATATTGAAGCAATTGCAACTCCAGAAACCTATACTCTTACATTTAGTGCGGGTGAAGGTGGAGGTACGATGCCTCCTCAAGAATTTGAATTTGAAGTTCCTGAAGCAATCAATAGAAATAATGGTGCTATAACAAGACAAGGTTATACATTTGCAGGCTGGACAATTAATGGACAAGAATACGGTGACGGTGATACATTTACCTTTACTGACGCCTCTCAAAAGACTTTGGAAGCAGTGGCAAAATGGACACCTGCAACCGCAAACTATACAATTAATTTCCAAATTCAAGGCACAACATTAACAGAAGAAAATACTGTTGAGGTTTGGACAGCAAGTGTTCAAAACATTGGCACAACAGAAAGTGAAATCACCTCTGAAATGGCCAACGCTCTACTTTCACAAGCATTGCAACGTGTAAGTGGACATACTTATGTTCAAGGTGAAGAGAAATTCTTTACATTCAAGAATTTCCTTGAAGGTAACAATGTCCAAATAGAAGGTGACGGTTCAACAACAATCACTGCAGTTTACACTAGAAACCTTGTAACTTATAACATTGGTATTAATGCTGAAAGCGTTGATGGAATTTCAGGTATGACAGCAAGTTATTTGAACTTAGAAAACGGTCAAATGGTAACAACTGAAAATTCTGAAGCACTTGAAATCGAAGTTCATTATGGTGTAGAAGTGACACTTACTCCAACCTTTGAAAGTGGTTATCAATTTGGAACAATTTTGAGATACATTCAAGGTGAAGATGGAGAAACTCTTGACGAAACATTCCGTTTTGAGACAAGTGGAAATAGTTATATCTTCAATAATGGTATAAATGAAAGTGCTAGATATGAAATTTCAGCGTCTGAAAGAACATTTACGTTTACATATAATGAAAACTTCAAAGGTGGCGTGAATGGTAGTGTTGAAAGCAACTTCACTTTGACTTCAGATCCAATAACTTATCTTTCACCGATTGAATTAAGGACAACTTCACCATGGAATCATCAAGGCTATAACTTCAAAGGTTGGGCGGAAACTCCTACAATTTCTTCAGATGCTGAGCTTCTTCCAACAACCATCTCTAGTTACATATTTGATGATTGGAACAACAATAATATTTATGCTATTTGGGAAGCAAATTCTTATGAAATTCAATATAGACCATCATCTGAAACTGTAGAAGGCGAAATGGAAAATACTTCAGCAGTTTATGATAAGCTTGTAACTATAGCAACTTCCACATTTGAACGTGATGGTTATACATTCAACGGTTGGGCATTTGCTGTCTCTGTTGACGGCGAAGGCAACAATGTAGCAACGAAAGTTGATAGCATAAGTGAAATTACAACAGCAGGACTTTACTACGTTGAATCGACAGTTGAAGATGAGACCGTAAGAACATACTACGGACTTAACCTAATCAATGTAGACAATGTAGATAATGATAATTTGGTTGTTCTTTACCCTGTATGGCGACCATTGACATATAAGGTAATTCTTCACTTTGATGAAACAGATAAGAATAATACAATTCAACCAATTGAAATTACAGCAACCTATGGTGTGTTAGTTGAATTGCCATTGTTCAATAGTTCACAATTTGAAAATTGGACAAATACAGGCTATGATTTCTACGGTTGGACCTATCAAGATATGGAAGGCGAAACTCAGACAACGCCAATAAGAACAGACGACCCAACAACAGAAACCTTCTCATTTATGAATCTTAGAAATGTTGAAGGAGCAGAAGTTCACTTCTATGTTAATTGGTCTGCTGGTGAAACTAATTATACTGTATATATGGTTCAACAAGACACAAGCGGTAATTATACTTTAAGAGAGCAAATAGAAGGATTTGATTTTGTAGCAATGACAAATTCAACCCTTACTCCATATGAGGTTTGGACACAATATATCCAAGATTCAGAGACCGAATATGCAAGTGTTGAAGGATTTACCGTACAAAGCACAGGACATAATGCACAAAGTGTAACAATTCAACCAACAGGAACAGTAATTGAAATTTATTATTCACGTAATTACTATAGACTTTATCTCAACAATGGTGCGGGTGTTTCCTCTTCTTCAGTTGTACTTGAGGGAACCGCTCATGTGGCTGTTGATGAAGATAATGATAGAGTGATTGATTATTACAATATATTCTTTGAAGCACAAGTTACATTTGCAGATCCTGTATTACTTGATGGTTATGAAACTCCAATTATCTATGCAAGTGAAAATGCTGAAATTACAAATAATCAAATCTTGAAGATGCCTTCAAATAATGTTAGAGTAACAATCACAGCAACTCCAAAAACAAACACTCCATATCAAGTTAACATTTATCTTGCAGATGAAAATGGCAGTTTTGAAAACGAAGATGGAGAAGAAGTTGTTGATCGTGTTGTTCCAATGACAGGCACAACAGACGAGCCAATTAATATTGAAGCATTAAGAGCGACAATCTTAGAAGATTTAGGAGAAGAATTAAATTTAAATAATTATGCATTCTCAAGGAACACGGGAGATACAACAATTAAGGGTGACGAAACAAGTATTGTTAACTTGTACTATACAAGAAATCAATATCGCGTTTCATATAGTACAAATGATAGTCGTGGTTTGCAATCTTATCCGTTGACTTCTAGCCTTATCACATTTGGTAGACCTGTTGAAGTAACATTTACATTGAACGAAGGTTACTCACTTTCAGAAGTCGCTTTAACAATCACAATTGTAAGCGAAGATGAAGAAATAAATGGTCAAGGATATGAACTTGATTATGATCTTGTTCCTTCTGAAGTACAAGTTGAAGATAGAACGTTAATGCAATACACATTAACATTCAATATGCCAACAGAAAATATTAACATTCAAATAAATGTTGAGGCAGATGAAGTTGAATATAAGGTTGTTTATAGATATCAAGACGTAAATCTTAGAGATGAAGGTGGACAAATACTCTTTGACTCAAGTCTTGAACAAAGTGAAACTAAATATGCTTTGACAAATTCTGAAATAACTAGAGAAAGTTTAGGCTTTACAAATAATGATGGAAATTGGACAATTGATAGTGGTAAAGACGGATTCATTTATTCAAGTTCAACTTTAGATGGTGGAAGCGTATATGTTAATGGTAATGGAACAACTGTTATTTACATTAACTTTGTAAGAGAGGTTTACACATTCCATTTGGCAATAGAACAAGGTCTTTACACGGGTGGACTTTCAGGTGCTCCAACAGTAACAATTCAAGGTGTTGTTAAGACTGCGGATATAACAACAAACACTTGGTCTGTTGCTTATGGACAAGAAGTCATTGTGACATTTGGAATTAATGATGGTTTTGTTTTCGACCATGCAACTGTAACAGGTACAAGCGAATATACATTACCAACTGAAGAAACTCTTACTCTAGAATTTACAATGCAACAAGAAAATGTTGAAGGAACAATTTACATTAATCCAGATGAAAGATCATATAGCGTTGTTTACTACTTGCAAAATGTAGACGTTGCAGATTTTGATGCACAAGACCCAGAAAATTACACTGTTCTTCAATGGTTAATACGTCCTACTGCATATACAAGCGAAAGATTTGATATGAATGACATAAGAACAATGTACATTGAAGGTATTGAAAGTGTTGAAGGTGACAAAACCTACGACGACGTTAAAGACAACTTCATAGGCTTTAATTTTGATGATTGGTGGTTCAATGGAAGTTACTTGAATGGCGATGGCGAAAGAATAACAACTGATATTGGAAGTCCAATTTCAGTTATGGCAAATGGTTCGACAACAATCAACATTTATATTAATAGACGGGTAGTAAATGTTTCAATCAACATTGACAATTCTAACAGAATTGATAACAACAGTGTGGAAGGAAGAAAAGATTACCTTTATGGCGACGTTGTAACTGTTCAATTTAATACAAAGCCAGGATATTTATTCGACTACTTAATGGTTAACAATACTACTGAAATTCGTGATGGCGATGCAAATCTTACGGTAACTTACGATGAAGAATTAAATATTGATACTGTTATTTATGAGTTTACAATTGTCGAAGAAGTCCTCGGTGACAGTATGAATATCATTGTTGATTTATTCAGTAAATTGGGAACTGCCGATTACACAATAAGAATTTACCATGAAGTGATTGTTCAAAATATTGGACAACCAGAGACTCAAAGAAGATATGAATATGAAGATATCTTGATTGAGAACGTAGAAACTGACAGTTTGATTGATTATACAGAATATACTGTGGCAGAACCAGGTTACTACTATGATGAATTCAGAGCACCACAAATTCCTCCAACTGTTTTAGGTGATTCATCAACTATTGTGGAAATTTACTTTATGCTCCAAACATACACATTCTCAATTTATGTAAATGAAGGTATTGGAAATGTTGGTGTATATAGTAACTACAATAGTCTTGCAACAATAGATGAAGGAAGTGCTATAAGAAGATATCAAGTTTATTACACTGACCTTATTGGTTTCGAAGTTACAACAAATTATGGCTTTATCTTCACAGGAATTTCTTTAAAAGTAGGCGATGGAGATTATGCTGAAGAAAACAATTCAACAAGTCCTGACTATCGTCTTCAAGTTCCAGCAAGTGATTTTGAAGTTGAGATAACTGCAATAAGAGCACCGGTAACAATCTCTTATTATCCAAACTTTGAACCAAATACTCCAATTTATGTTGGTGCTTCATTTGGAGAGACAATTCATTTAAGAGAAAACACTTTTGTTCGTGATGGTTACACCTTCTTAGGTTGGGCAACAACTGAAGAAAATGCTTTAAATGGATTTGTTGAATATGAAGATGGCGAAGAGTACACAATTTCTACAACCGACAGCATTACCTTCTATGCTGTATGGCAAGCAGAGCAATCAATGCCTTGGTGGATTTGGCTTATAATTGGACTTGTATTATTACTTCTAATCATAATCATAATTATAATAATAATTGTGGTAAAGAAAAAGAAGGAAAAAGAGAAAATACGAAGCCGTTAATAAAAAGACTTAGCAATTTGCTAAGTCTTTTTTATTACAAAACCATCATGCAAAAAAATTATTTATACTTAAAAATGTGGAAATGTGGATAACTCAAACCTTCAAATATTCAAAGGTAGAGAATTTTTGAATAAATCTCCAACAAATTATGGTTTATATTATCTAAAATAATAAATCATCTCCAATTTAATTTTTAAAATATAGGAATAAGGCCTTCGTTTAAAAATTTTTTAATGTACTAAAATTGCTTGATATTTTTTTAAAATTTGTATTAAAATAAATTTAGGGGGTATATGTATGAGTAAAATTAATGTAGTTCAATATGGTTGCGGAAAAATGAGTAAATATACTATGCGCTATTGCTTTGAAAAAGGTGCAAAAATTGTTGCTGCATTTGACTGTGACAAAGCGAAAGTTGGTCTTGACATAGGTCAAATTATCGATGATGGTAAAACTTATAAGGTTAAGATTCAAGATAGTAAGAATTTTGAAAAATATTTACAGACTCATAGTGTTGACATTGTTATTGTAACAACAATGAGTTATATTAAAGATATGTATGAACCACTTCTTATTTGTGCTAAATGTGGAGTAAATGCGATTACGACTGCTGAAGAGGCATTTTATCCACAAAATTCAAGTCCAAAAACTTACAAGATGATTGATGAACTTGCTATTGAAAATGGCTGTACAATTTGCGGAAGCGGTTATCAAGACGTCTTCTGGGGAAATCTTATAAGCGTGCTTGCAGGTGCAACACATAAAATTACAAAAATTAGAGGTTCAAGTTCTTACAATGTAGAGGACTATGGCATTGCACTTGCTAGAGCCCATGGTGCGGGACTTTCACTTGAGGACTTCCAAAAAGAGGTGGCATCTGCAGATGAAATAAGCGATGCTGAACGTAAAAAAATAATCAACAAGGGAGAATATGCTCCAAGTTATATGTGGAATGTGAATGGATGGCTTTGCAGTAAGTTTGGCTTAACTGTGACAAGACAAACACAAAAATGCGTTCCTCATATTGCGAAAGAAGAACTTTTTAGTTCCACACTCAATATGAAAATACCAAAAGGATATGCAACGGGTATGAGCGCGGTTGTGACAACTGAGACAAAAGAGGGTATTGTCATTGAGAGCGAATGTATTGGTAAGGTTTATGATAAAACTGAGTTTGACAAAAATGATTGGACGATTGAAGGTGAACCAAATACAAGAGTCATCATTGAAAGACCGTCTACTGTAGAACTAACCTGTGCAACAGTTGTTAACAGAATACCGGAAGTTTTAATGGCTCCTCCTGGATATTTTACAACAGATATGATGCCAGAAAACTTCTATAAACTTGGAAAACTTGATGATTATCTCTATGAAGTAGAAGATGATTGTTGCTGTGATGACCACTGCGACTGTCACCATGAAAAATAAATAGGATAGCATAAATAAAAATCGTAAGCATAGGCTTGCGATTTTCTTTGAGAGGTTATATGAATAAAGGTTTTTTAATTACATTTGAAGGTGGAGAGGGCTGTGGCAAAAGTTCACAAATTAAACTTTTTACAAAGTTTTTAGAGGAAGAAAAAATAGATTTTATTTTATCTCGTGAGCCAGGCGGGACAAATATTGGGGAAGATATAAGAAATCTTTTATTGCATTCCAAAAATGAAATAGATTCAAAAACAGAATTTTTGCTTTTTTCAAGCGGTAGAGCGGATCATATAAGAAATGTTGTCAAACCAGCTTTGGAGGCAGGGAAAGTGGTGGTTCTTGATAGATACTATGATTCTTCTTTTGCCTACCAAGGTTATGCTGGAAACTTAAATTTGGACGATATAAAGTTAATAACAGATTTCGCTATTGATGGATGCGTTCCAGACCTTACAATTCTTCTTGATATTTCTTATGAATATGGCTTTGCGAGAAAAGCAAAAGATGATAATTTAAAAAATTTAGATAGGATAGAAAGCAAAGGAAAGGAATACCATGATAAAGTTCGACGAGGCTATCTAGAACTTGCAAAAAAGGAACCTAACAGAATAAAAATTGTTGATGCAACCAAAAATAAAGAAGAAATTTTTAAAGAAATTGTTGATTTGTTTTTGAAAAAATAAATAAAAAAACAAAAATATAATTTTTCTTAGACTGATTTAATTTTCTGACAAAAAAATAAATAAAAAACACCAAATTTTAATTTTTTGGTGTTTTTTTATAAAATTAATATGATTTTATCAAAATTAATTATTATAAAATTCTTTAGGATACTCTACCATTGCATTAAGTTTATTTTTCTTACCTTGCAAATTGATTGCCATAAAATTTTTGCTTGGAACATCAAAAGGAGATTGTATGCCAAATTCTTTTGAGTTTATAAATCCAAAGCGACTATAGTATTTATTATTTCCCAAAACAATAACATGTTCGTATCCCATATCTTTTGCAAGTTTTAGTCCTTGTTTAACTAAAAGAGTGCCAAGACGTCTGTGTTGATATTCTGGTGTTACGGCAAGGGGAGCGAGCGATAAGCCCTCAGTTTCGCCAATTCTGTTTTTAGTAAACATTATAAAGCCAACAATTTCCTCATTTTCCACACATACCAAAGTTAAATCTTTTATGTAAGCACTACTTTTTCTTAATTTTTCCACCAAATCTTGCTCATTGCCATCACTATGCTCAGCAGTTTTAAAAGCGTTTTTAATCATATCATGAATTAAAGGATAATCCTCTTCTCGTTCTTTTCGAATCTGCATATTCTACCTTTGTAATCATAAACCGAAAAGGATGAAAAGAGCGAACATAACTTGTGCGAGATAGTAGAGAATGTGGTTGTAGTAAATAAAGGATTTTTGAGTTTTCCCGCCGAAGTATTGCATGGAGAGAATTAAATCTGACAAAAGGAACACAAGCATACCAGCAGCGAAAATCCAAACCATAGGACTTAAGATTGCTACACATACTGAATAGAAGAACATAAAAGACAAAATAAGGCTGTAGCCGATCACTGCCCATTTAACTTTTCCAAAATCCATTCCCATTTTTTTGGATGAGAAAAGGATAATGAGTGTGAGTCCTACCGCCAAAACAACGGAGACAGGTATTGCCCAAGCAAGAGCCATTGTGTTTGTTGAAATATTAATTAAAAGAAGAGCTACAAAATAGAACACATGACCTATTGCGAATGACATTGTTCCTGTTAGGAACAAAACGTCATTTTTGGCTGGATACATAACTTTTAAGTCGAGTAATATGTCTCCAGCAAGTCCGCAAATTAGTCCTACCAAAATCAGAATTCCGACGGTGCTGTCAAATCCGATTAAGCTTAAGGCGATAATAGCGGAAAAGATAAAACATAAAGATGCCAAAATTTTAAGTGTCAGTGAGTAAAAGGTCGCCTTTGAACTTCTGAGCCAACAGAAAATGAGAGTGATGACCATACACAGCACTGCAAAAATAATACTTCCTACCATATTTTCCTCCTTGAAACTATTTTAACATATTTTTAATTTTTTCCAAAGGAATTTCGTTTTTTTAAATTAGATTTTAAAATATTTTGTTTTAAG
>CALVTF010000028.1 GCA_944360025.1 uncultured Clostridia bacterium | reverse complement strand
AAAAAATACGCAACTTGCGCCTAATACTGTCATTAAAAGTATTATGCTAAATCCAATTATGATATATAAAATGTCAATCATTCAAATTCTCTTTTGTTTAAATTATATAAATTTTTTAGTGTAGGTTTGCACCTTAATATCAGTTTATGATAAAAAGAAAGTAGTGTGAATAAAGTTGGTTTATTTTAAAAATTTATGAAAAAACGCAAAAAAACAATAAATATATAGAAAAAATCATAAAAATTTTAAAAAAATTAAGAAAATAATGTATTTTTTACTTATTTTTGCTAAATTTAAAGTTAAAAATTGAAAAATAATTTATATTTTTTAAAAAATCGCAAAAAATGATTAAAATTTCTTAAAAAAATGAATAAAAATGTGAAATTTTTAATTTTTTAAAATTTGCTAGTTTTGCGATAAACAACGGTTTATCGTTAGTTTTGAAGTTAAAGTTTTTGAACAAATTAATTTAATAAATATTTTATAATTTTCTTTTGATTAATTTGACAAATATTGCACATATTTATTATAATATTTACATAGGAAAAATTCTTGTATATTTTTCCGCAAAAGATAAAAGGACCTGTGCTCTCGAATATAAACATTTTGAGAGTTTTTTGCGTAAAATGGCAAGACCTAAATCAAATGGAGTGTGTGTATGGACAGACTGAAAAAGAAAATCGGATTTATTCTCTTTGCAAGCATTTTGGCTTTTGCAACGACTTTTGGTGTTGGAGTGAGTGCACTTTCAACTTATTTCTCTTCGCCAAGTTATGCGATTGCCGAAACAGAGGAGGAGAATGTTGGAGCGACAAGCGACGAAATGGGAGCGACAGCAACTGCTGATACAGTTTTAAACGGTGGTTATTATGAGTCTCTACAATCTTTAGGTAATACTGTTGAAATTACCAACAGTTTATTCGTTTATGATAATAGTAATATGCTTGGTGACTTATCGGGAAAGACTGTGACCATCAACAATTCTATCTTTGTTTACACAGGGAGTGGGAGTTCTGTTCTTTTCTCAAATAATTCTAACAACGCAAGAGTCACTCTTAACAATGTTATCTTTTATGCAAGTGGCACAGGTTCTGTGAATAATACAAATATTACCACAGATATGCTTGTGTTTGGAGGTGGTTTTGTCTATGGAAATGCAAGTGGATCAACGTATATTTATGAGCAAAATTCAAATTCAAGAAACGAAATCAAAGAGAGATCTTTAAAAGACTTTTTAAGTGAAGTTCGTTTTCTTGCGCAAGACACATATACATATGATTTAAATGGAGACAACTCTATAAGTGCAGATGAGGAATTTGAAATTTGGTCTGGCTCTTGGAATTTTTCAAATGATGGCTGGGCTTACGCTTCAAGCACAATTGTTGATGCAAGTGGCGCAAATGCGTGGGAAGATGCACCTAGCGGAGTTTATCCATATCCTGCTGCATATATAAATGGGCAATTATCGTCGCCTGCTATAGTTTATTTGTATACAGGTATGCCAGGCGAAAAAGAAAATTCAAAAATAGTTATAAATCTTGGTAGAGATGATGCTATCAATGCGACTGACGAAAAATATACATTGACAAGAAACGGATATATGCATACAGGATGGTATCGCTATGCCAACTTAATTGACGATCCGACTTCTGTTGAGCCTAGCGATGGAACATTTGTGACGTCTTACACGGTTAATAAAACAAATGAAAGTGGCATTTCTCTTTTTGCTGCATGGGAAAGAAAGGAGTATAAAATTACTTATGAAGCCAATGGTGGAAGCATAGGTGGTTCAACCAATGATTATATCGATTCGTATAATATAGACAAAACAATAACATTATTATCTCCATATACTACGCCGGATGTTACTAGAGCGGGATATAATTTGACAGGTTGGGTGGTATCTAATAGTATAGGAGAATGGAAAGCTGGCACTTTATATGGCTCTGATTTTATTGTCAGTTCTAACCCTCGAACACTAACTAATATGTATGGTGACGTTACTTTAACCGCTCAATGGGAAGGATATAATTACACCGTAAGATTCCATGGAAATGGTGGAACTTCTGATCTAGGAGATCTTTATACTCAATCCGGGTTTGTGTATAGCGACCAAGCCGAATCAGGTAAACAATTAACATTAAATCAATTTTCAAGACCAGGATATCAATTTGACGGTTGGGCAGAGTCGAAAGGCGGAGAGGTTCGTTATACTGATGGAGCAAACCCTAAACCTTCTTCAGGCAATTTGCAGCGGGATGAACAAGATGGTGTATATTATTATGATCTTTATGCGGTTTGGGAAGGAAATTCTTATACTATAACTTTTAACAGCGGTGCACAAGATGTTGATAATCCTCAGACATTAAACTATAATACAGGGGCAACGCCAGCAGTACCTTTTCCGTCCCCTCTTGAGCGTAATGGATACGATTTTGGTGGGTGGAAACTTGTAGAAGTTGATGGACAAACGAGCGGAACCCATGGCGGTTGGAAGATTGGAGATAATTATAGTCAAACACCAGTTGATCAAGAAACAAATAGGATTAATGTCTATGGTAATGTAGAAATGCAGGCAGTGTGGAATCCAAAGACTGTCACAGTTGTTTTCAACTTAAATGGTGAAGGTGCTCAATTTGAAGGTGTCGCCAGCGATGCTGTAGGTGGAAATGAAACATTGGGCTTGCCAACAACATTTGATATGACATTTGGAAGTTTAAGCTATCCTAATACTTCTGGTGGAACTTCGATGGGATTGCCAACAGCTTCTAGAGTAGGGTATAATCCTTTAGGTTGGGGGCTTACAACTAACTCTGATCCTTATGTTGCAAACTCTGATTATCTTTCATCATACTTTAGATATATGACTCACGATACCGACGGATCACTTACATTAAATCTTTATGCCGATTGGGAGGCAAAAACATATACTGTTACAGTTGATGGTAACGGTGGAAGTTATAATGATAATCCGAACAACACATCTTTCACGCAAAACGCAACATATGACATTCCTCTCAAAATTAATGACGTTGTATGGTATAGAGAAGGGTATTCTTTTGCTGGATATATGTTGACTCCTGATGGTCAAAAGAGCGATGCACAATCGGCTAATAGTGTTGCCGAAATAATAGGTGGTGGTACTAGCGGAATTTATTGTATAGCAAGTGGTGACGAGGCTGGTTATTATGTCTATAACTTAAATGAAGGCAATAACACTTCTATTTATGTATTTTGGGCCATAGATGAAGATTATGAATTTACTATTACATATGCGGGAGCTAAGGTGACAACTGATACTAATATAAGCGAAATTTCAATGGACGGTCAGACAGCTAAAAATATAACTCTTAATGGAACTGCTACTTTTACAGGAACTTATGATAAAGAATATACTTTAACCGTGACTGTTCCAACAGGCTATTATGTTTCAACGAATAGTAACATTATTTCTTTGGATGGCATTACTTTGAATCCGGACACTATAAGTTATGAAATAACATTTACTTTAAATAATAATATTCTAGGATCTGGTTCTAGTAATTTGAATATATATGTATATCAAATATATACTATTACTTATGAATACTACATTATAAATGATAATGGAGAACCAAATGCTGATCCAACAACTGTGAAAGACTATAAACTTCATGACATAGGCATTGCAATAAAACAGAGGCCTGAAAATGTTTATAAAAATGGTTCTACTTTTGTGAATTGGATAAAAAAGGACAGTGATACAACTTGTGATTTTGGAGCAACTTATACCGATAACATAAGTATATCATTAGAACCAAATTTTATAGCAAGAAATATAATTTTTAATTTTGCAGAACTCTTTAATAATCCTATTACAATTAATGGACGACAATATGCGTTTCAATATAATTGTATGAAAGCCCAAGCAAAATATGGTCAAAAGGATGAAATAACAACAGTTGGCGGTGGAATGTCGATAAATGTTCCTATGTTTTGGGTTACAACCGTGGAGGCTGATCCAGTAGAAATTCCTAATGTTACAGTTTATCTTAATTATAATGGAAATAGGCTGATAGACGCGACGCATTCAAAACTTCAAGATATTTGGTATACATATTTGCCAAGTTCTATTTTTGGTGGAAGTAATGATAGCGGAGAGATAACTCTTACCTTGACAGTGTCAGAATCTGGTGGGAATTATGTTCAAGATACAAGTCGCTTATATGTTGAACTTGATTTTGGAGATTATACAATAGAATATAACCGTGGAGCAGCCACTTCCGGGGCAGAGTATACGAGTGGATATTCTTACACAAGCAATGTGACTATTTCAGCAAATGAGTTTACTTATGCTGGTTACGATTTTGCTGGGTGGAAAGTTACGCAAATTAATGGACAAACAAGTGAGTCTTATGGTGGCTGGACAATAGGCGACATTATTCAACAACCGGGTCAACAACCGGGACTAATTGAAAACAGTATGGGCAGATTCGGTGATATTGTATTGACTGCTCAGTGGACTCCAACATCTTACCAAATTGCATATACTGTTGCAAGTGGAGAAGGTTCTGTTGTCACTACGCCACAAGATTATAATATTGAAACAAACTTAAGTCTTATTCCGGATAACGCCACACGAACAGGTTACACACTTGCTGGTTGGGAAGTTATAAGTTTTTCATATGATGCTGATGGAAATGAAGAAATAGGTGAGAATGAAAATTTCACTTCTGGCACTTATGGTGGCTGGACTGTTGGACAAACTATCAGTGTAAATAATCTGACTATAGGAACAGGCAGATACGGAAATGTTACACTTCGTGCAGTTTGGGAAGCAATTAGTTATAATATTACATACATGCCTGGATACGAACTTAAACCTAATGATCTTCCAATGCCAAGCAATACGACTTACACAATTGCATCAACTGTGACGTTTAGTGTGGCAACAAGAACAGGGTACGAATTTGCTGGATGGAAAGTTATTAGTGTAACGATAGATGAAACAAGATATACAACCGGAACGCATGGTGGTTGGACGATTGGTCAAATATATACAGATACCGGCACTGATAGATATGGCGACATTGAACTTGAGGCTCAATGGACTCCTATTACATACACAATTACATTTAATTTAAACGGAGGTTCTGCAACAGGCGGTGATATTTCTAATATTATTGCAACTTACGATGATACTTATAACTTGAATGATGGTGCTGTAGGTGGGCCTGATAATTCTGATATTGTTATTTCTCGTCCTGGCTATACCTTTATGGGTTGGGCTAGAAATCAAGAAGGAACAAAATTTACAGGACTTATTGAAAATAATAATGGCGAATATTTCTCAGCGAAAAACTTGTCAAGTGAAAAAGGAGTAACTGTTACTCTCTATGCTTATTGGCAATCTCAAACAATTGCAATAACTTTAGATAATGCTGGTGGAACTTCAAACTTAAATACAATTTATTTAAAATATGCTGAAGGTTTCTATTCTGATATAGATTGCAACTTTTCATTGGATGAACCACTTGCTATTCCAACTAAAAATGGTTATACCTTTGCAGGTTATTACACTCAAGACGGAGAAACTATGGTTGTTGATGCAGACGGTAATTTTACTGCCTCTGCTAACACTTTCACAACTACCGACACAACAATTGTGGCTCATTGGACAGGGAATTTGATTAAAGTTACTTTAAACCTCAATGACTTGAACAATGGAAAAGGATCAACAACGGCAGAGTTAGATTTAGAAAAAATTAAAGATAGTAAAGTTGTCTATATTAGATACGGCAGCAATGAAGTTTATGCAGGAAAGGTAAGTGATACTGTAGGCGAAAATCAAATTGGAACGACAGAGAGTGCGATCACTGCTTCAAGATCAGGGTATGCTTTCTGGGGATTTAGTATTATTGAAAATGATACGAGTGCAAACAGTTCCACATTTGTTATTAATCAAAGTGGTGTTATAAATGGAACATTTGAACCTGCTCTTTCAAGTTTTGGCGGAACAATTTATGCAGTTTGGCAGGCAGAACAAATTGCAGTAACTTTGCATGCGAATGGTACAGAATATTTTTCAGGGCAAAATCTTCCTACATTTAATGACAATTCTTCTGATACTATAACATTTAATGTAACTTTTGATAGTGTTGTTGAACAAGCAAGTGTGCCAAGATTGAGTTGGAATTTATTCACTTTTGCTGGTTATTTTACAGGACAAGATGCCGATGCACGTGGTAAACAAATATTCTCGAATGGTTATGCTTTAGTAGATGCAGAGGATTATGTTTCATCAGGAACTTGGATTTATCCTAATGCAATAGATCTCTATGCTCATTGGACGGCTTATGCATTTACTGTACATTTCAATGGAAATAACGGAACATTCTCTGGTGAGAGTTCAATCACAAGAGAACTTACAATTACTCAAGATTTTGATTTTGCAGGCGAAACAGGGCCAAGCACTTTGGTATCTCGAGATGGGTATAATTTGCTCGGTTGGTCGACTAATCCATCTGCAGAAGTTGCTCAATATGCTAAAGATTTAGTGCTTGCTGCAAATTCAGAAAATCTTAGAATATTCTTAGAAACCAACGGGAATCAAACTTTATATGCTGTTTGGGATGTTGTGTCTTATTCAGTGCAAGTTGACTATGATGGCAATGGAAGTTTCGCAGACGAAAATGACTACACACGCAAATATGATTATACTCAAGGTGTTAATATAGCAAATCCTAATAAGACAGGATATACTTTCTGGGGCTGGCAACTTTCATATCAAGAAGGAACAACGGCTGATACTACAAATTGGGATGATTATGTTGAAAGCGTTTTAGTTGAGGGCGTTGGAAGTGTCAATTTGATTCCTAAAACACTCACAGAATTCGACAATATGTTTGGTAATGTTGTTTTGACAGCATATTACACTCCAACACCTTACACAATCACATATGTTTTTGACGGTGGAACACCAAGTCCAAGCACTTACACTACAAATTATACAATTGAAAATGCCGAAATTGTGATTCCAAGTTTGACAAAAGAAGGATATATTTTTGGTGGATATGTTGTCTCTCAAGGCAACCATAATTGGAACACTTCAAGTAATGTTAGTGCTGGAACGCTTGATAATCCTAAACTTTGGGGAAATGTCACATTAACTGCAGATTGGACGGCTGAAGTATACAGCATTACATTAAACGGCGAAGGCTCACAAGGAGCACAAACGGTTGAAGTAAGATATGACAATGGTCTAATTGACAATCCAACTCCTCTTACAAGAACAGGTTACACCTTCCGCGGTTGGGGATTTACTGCAGATGATATTAGCACTCTTTTAATTTCAAACACAAATCCAAATTCTTCTAATCCAACATTTACTTTGGTAGAAAATGTTGAAGATTACACGGATTCAGAAGGACATTGGATTATGGATTTGTCAGATTCAAGTTTGACTCTCTATCCAATTTTTGAAATAAATGAATACACTTTGACAGTTGTTTATTATTCTGCTGGTGTTACAAATGCGACAAACATTTCTGTTAGCATGAATGATGACACGCAATCTTCTAGTGTGGCTGTATCAAATAACGCAACAATAAACCTTAATTATTCTACAACTCCACAAGAAATAAAAATTGTTACAGAAGGCACGTCTCAAGATTTGTCATACTTTATCGTTGTCGGCTCAAACACTGAGAACTTGACGGCATCAGAAGCCTCTCCATATGATTCAGTAATTTACAGTTGGGCTCCAACAAGCAATGCAACAATCTATGTTGCTGTTTATGAAAGATATGAAGTAACCTATAACTCTAATAGTGGTACAGGTAGTGTGGATCCATCTTATAAAATTCATGGAACACCTTTGACTTTAAAAAGTACTTCTGGACTTGTAAGAACAGGTTATAATGCTTTAGGTTGGGCAGTTGGACCTGAAGAAACTGCAACCGTTACGATCTACGAAGGCAATGCTGACACCACTTTCTATGCTGTTTGGGATCCTATTGAATATACGATTAAATATGATCTAACCTCTAGTGGCTCTTTTAATGACACTTCTGAAAAAGTTAAAGAAGTCATATACACAGTGGAAAGTACCAATATTTACATTAAAGGTCACACCTTGTCAACTGTCACAAATGCAGACAAGGACGTTTATCGCAATGGTTATAGATTGACAAGTTGGACAGTAACTCCGGCGGAGGGAGAACTTGTTGGTGGTTGGACACAAGGGCAACAAGATGATGGAAGTTATGCTATTGCAATCGGAACACAAATTAACAGAAATTATTATGGAAATGTAATTTTGACACCAAATTGGGAGCGTGTTCAATATACAATTAATTATGGTACAACTTCAGACTTTAATATGCCATCATCCTACACAACAAAATACTATATTGATGAAGAATTTGATTTGCCAGAGCCAACAAAACTTGGATATGATTTTGATGGCTGGACTGTTACAAACGTGACAGGAACGGCAGATGGTTCAAATGGCGGTTGGAATGGTACTATTACCACATTAACTGATTTAATTGGAAAACACGGAAATGTAACTTTAACTGCTGAATGGGCTTTGGCTGATCCATATGTTATTATCTATGATGCCGGTGAAGGTATTATTGTAAACGAACAAGATGCTAGATATGAATTCACTATTCAAGACTCATTTAACCTTCTTTATGGAACCGATAATATTCGCCGTGAAGGTTATAGACTTATAGGTTATACAATCTCAAATAATGAAGGGAATTGGAACACTCTTGCAAACGCAGAAGGTCAACTTCTCTTTGTTGATGGAGTGTTCGAGGTACCTATAGGAACTTATGGTAATGTTACTTTAACTGCAATTTGGGAACCTACAACAACAACTTACACAATCAATATTCAAACTGAATCTTCAACAGGTGGACAGTTTACTTCAGTTGTGCAATTTGAAGATATAAGTGCAGACACAGAAGAAGTTATTAATGCTGAATTTATGCTTGAAGTTTTAAGTTTTGTGGCATCAAAAGAAGAGGCTGGACAAGTTAATCTTAACGGCTTCCGTATTGGAAGTCCTCTCGCTTTGGGAACCGACTATACAATTTCGAATGGTTATGGCGAAAGCGGAAATCAAATTCGTGGCGATGGAACAACTATTATCAATTTGATTTATCGTGTTCAAAATTATCAAATAACATACACAACAAATGGCGTAGGTGATTTTGCCGATAGACTACCAAATGGTTATACACAAAGTGGAAATGACTATATTTACAATTATAATATTTACACTTTCCAATCTAACGACGGCTTAGTAACTTTGGCAAAAGAATATGCTTTGAGAACAGCATATGATTTAAGTCAATGGACAATTTCAGGCACAGGTTTAGAAAGTTGGAAGGCTGGGCTTGGCGCTCTTATTGACAGCAATAATCGTGTTAACGAAGGAACGCAACTTAAAGTAAGTTCGGACGTTCGAATCTTCGGAAATGTCACTCTTACTGCTTACTGGACTCCAACACCTTACACAATTACTTATGACGTAAATAATGGTGATAGCCTAGTAGACAATGAAGACACATACACCATAGTGGAGGAAGTTATTTTAGTAGCACCAACAAGAACAGGATATATTTTCCAAGGTTGGTCGGTAAATGGTGTGTCTCACAATTGGGGTAGTAATCTTAGACAAGCCGGCACACAAAGTGCTGAAAAGGGGACTGCTAGCGGACTTTATGGGGACGTAACTCTTATTGCTCAATGGCAAAATGCAAGATATTTAGTAAACGTTGACCTTAATGATTCAACGCGCAAAGGCGAAACTGCTCAAAACGGCTCTACACAAGTTACTGATACAACAATGCAAAACTATGAAAATAATGGTGTTTATATTGAATATGACACAAGAAATATTTATGCTCTTGAAAGTGATGAAAACACTATCGCAAGTTTTGCACCGACACGTGCAGGCTATGATTTTGTTGGCTGGGCGCTCTCTGTTGTTTCTGCAGATGAGACAAACAGTTTAGTAACTGATGCAAGCGGTGTTCTTAAAAATGTTTGGAATGTTGAAAATATAAATTCAAGTGTGACAACAAATGGTGAAGTAACACTTTATGCTATTTGGAAAGCACAAACTTACACAATAACATTTATTGGAAATAATGGCGAAACAGCGGAAAGCGAAACAAGTTACACACAAAACTTCACATTTGATTTGACAGGGAATTTAGCGGCTAACGAATTTGTGAGAGACGGCTTTACTTTTGGTGGTTGGTCACTTATTCAAATAGAAGATAATGAAGAAAGCGAATCTGGCAATCAAATATATCAAAATGAGGCTGAATTTATCTTTAATCAAGCAACATTGACAAATCTTGGCTCTCGAATTTCAAACAACAATCTCAATTTATATGCTGTTTGGAATCCTAAGACTGTTACTGTTACATTTGAAGCAAATGACAATGATGGCGGAACAACTGAAGCAGTTTTTGGACGTGGCGCAGAAACAATGTATGTTTCATATAGCCGTGACTTTACTGAACTTTATGTAACACAAGGGACAAATCTTGGACTTCCAACTGTTACTAGAACGGGTTATAGAGATCTAGGGTGGTTTACCGATCCAACAAATGGAGAACAAGTAAATCCGACAGATACTGTTTCATTGTTTGATAATTATATTAAAGGATTGGATACTGACAGTCCAACACTTACTCTCTATATGCATTGGCAAGCACTTACTCTCAATGTTGTTTACAACGAAAATGCAGATGGAAACAATCAAGCGGACATAGGTGACAGAACTCAAAATGGAACACCTGAAACAGTTGTTTTTGACTCAAGTTATACAGTTTCAGATAACACCAATGAGACAATGTTTAATAGAATTGGCTATAGATTTACAGGCTGGATTGATGGAAACGGAACAACTGTGACAATTGGTGCAAACGAACATTTCAATTATTATTACACATATGATTCAGTTTCAGACACATACACTGCAACCTTGTATGCTCAATGGGAAGAGACAACATATACAATCAATTTTAATGGCAATGGAACAGTGGAAAATCCTGCAAGCCTTAAAGCAGGACTTACTTCACAAAATGAAACAAGAGCAGATATACCATATACCACAAATATCACACTTCCAAATCTTTATGATAGAGAAGGTTATGATTTTATTGGTTGGTCGAAAAATGCAAATGCTGTCGAAGGTGATGGAAGTATATTCACAGCGACTGCACAATACAGCGGTGATGATTTGCTCGAAACAAATGTTGAAACAGGTTCGATAACCTTGTATGCTATTTGGAAAGCACAACCTGTCGACTTTACAGTTAATTTCTTCTATGAAACATTGTTAAGTGCAAGAAATGGACTACAAGATGACGAAACTTTGAATTCTTCAAACTATGCTCAATATTCTTTCACAACAACTTTGCCAACTCAAGCCGATGCTGGAACGGAAATTACAGAAGAAATGCTTTTAAATTTTGCTAATAACTTTATAAACAGCAACACAACATTGAAGGCAAGTTATAAAGGCGTTATTGCAAGTGCTGTAAATAGTGAAGATAAAATTATTGTTTTAGGTGACGAAAGCCTTGTAATCAATCTTTACTTTACACGTGGAAATTACAATGTGACAATAAATAAAGGAGTAGGAATTGACTCTATAAGCGTTGTTACAACCGTTCAAGGTGCGAATAATTCAAACCTTGGTTATACAGGCAGTGAAAACGCTCAAATCTATACCGTTTATGCTGGTGAGTCAGTAAATATTTCTGCAAGCGAATTGCCAGG
>CALVTF010000027.1 GCA_944360025.1 uncultured Clostridia bacterium | reverse complement strand
ACAATCGACTATAAAGATATTGCAAAAATAAGAAAATATGTCACAGAAAAAGGTAAAATTTTGCCAAGACGCCAAACAGGTGTTTGCTCTCATCACCAAAGAGAACTTGCTTTGGCAATCAAGAGAGCAAGAAATATGGCATTACTTCCATATCTTGGTGACTAAAAGGAGAGAAAAATGAAAGAAAGTATTCACCCAAATTATCACGAAGTAACAGTTACTTGTGCTTGTGGAAATACCTTCAAGACAGGTTCTTGTGTTAAAGGCGATACAATCAAAATTGATATCTGCAACAAATGTCACCCATTCTACACAGGAAAGAAAAAGGTTGTTGACGCAAGCGGTAATGTTGAAAAATTCAACAAAAAATACAATCGTGGTTAATAAATTTAAATTTAAAACAATTATATAGAAAAAAGAAAAGGCATCGCCTTTCTTTTTTTATTAGCATATTTAGAAATAAGTATATTTTATTTCAATTTATATAAATATAATTGATGCTAATAGAAACCTTAAAAAATAAAATATCAAGTCTTTTTCTATCTTGACTTTAAGAAATTTTTGTGTTATAACCTAAATATGTTTGAAGAAAAAGCGGAACTTAAAAATAAGAAAATTGTGACAATAAGTTTAATTGCCACAAAGGACAATTTCATTGTTTGTGCAGTTAATGAAAACAATAAAATTGTTGGGAAGTGCGTTTTTGAAATTGTCATCCGAGAAATTAAATCTATTAGTAGTCCAAAATTTAATGGTCAAGAAAAATATTTAATTAAAGATAAGAATATCTTAAATGGAAACATAAATTCTTCCATAGTTTCACAAGAGTTTATCAAAGAAAATAATCTAAAAATTGGTTCTAACTTGAACATTTGCAAACTAAATCAAATTGAAATTTTGAGTGAAGATTTTTTTAAGGTTGGTCTAGGCTCACTTATGGTAAAGAAAATGGAAGAATTTGCTATTTCAAAAAACTGCCAAGAAATATCCGGTTGGTTTTACCCAAATGGCAATTTCTGGTATGGAGCATCTTCCTTTTATTCAAAAAATGGTTTTGATTTTGTTAAAGACGAAAAAGGAATAACACATATCACAAAAACACTGCAAGTATCAAAAGAAAAATAAAATCCACAAAATTTTGTGGATTTTTTATTTTGTAAAATCGTCAATTGTGTCTAAATATAAATAATTTGACATATCAAAAGAAAAATTTTCTTCAATTTTTTCTTTGGCAAATTTATCTATTTTTGAAATTCTTTCTCCATTGCATAGTGGGTCAATATAACGAACTTTCGCTGAACAACAAACGGAATATTTCCCATTTGGTCTTATTTTTGATGTCAAAACTTTCTTTGACTTAACCCAATTATTAAAAATTTCTTTATATTTTGATTTTTTGATTATTTCAATCACATCTTTTTCAGATAAGTTATATAAATCTTCTTTAAATATCAATTTTTCTTCATTCAATTTTTTGACTAAATCAGCCAAAAACTGCATGGAAAATCTTGAAACATTGCCACGATAAATGAGAGAAAGTCTGCTTGTCAAATCAACAAAATCTCTGGCAATTTCCTTACTTTTAAAGCCTATCTCTAAAACGCCATCTTCATTTTTTTGAACTTCTAAATCGTTATAAATCTTCTTTATTTCTTCAATATTTGCTTGATTATAAACCAAAAGTGCGTTTGAAAGAGAATATTCCAATCTATCCGCTGAAAGTTTTGGTGTGTCGTTATCAGCAATTGGATAGATTTTATAATCTTCCACTTCTTCAAGAGAGATGTTATCTCTTTTTAAAAGTCTCATAATTTCAGTTGAATTTTTAATTATTTTTGAAGTTAACTCTTCTGTTGATTCTTGCTTTTCATAGTCGCCATTAAGAAAATCTATTGCATGTTTGAAAACTGGTGTGGAAATGTCGTGAAAAAGTCCAGCAAGTGTTTGCTTTTTGTCGTGAGAGAAATGCCAAACAATAAGTGCAACTGCAACTGAGTGAGCAAGTGATGAATATTGAAACTTAAACTTAAGCAAATCTGTATAATACGTTCCACAAGTCACACTTATGCCGTCAAGCCTTTGCATCTCTTTTGTGTTTATGTATTCATTGAGCCAATCTGGAAAATTTGGCTCAAGAATTTCAAAATATTTTTTTATTTTTGCGTTTTCACTTTTAAAAAGTTTCATTTTTATCCTACTTCAAATTAGTTTTCATTTTTCAACATACAGCAGTTTTTATATTTCTTTCCGCTTCCGCAAGGGCAAGGGTCGTTTCTTCCAATTTTTCGTTCAGTGTTTACCACTGTTTTTTGAATTTTTCTTTCTTGCGGTCTTTCACTTGGGTCGTATTTTTCGGCTTTAGTATTTTTCAAATTGCTTTCTTCTTTTGCTGGTTCTCGACGTCTAATTTCAATGTTGGTGTTAAGAAGAACAAGACAAGTTGTTTCCTTAATTCTATCTACCATTTTATCAAACATTTCAAAACCATCTTTTTTGTATGCTAAAATTGGGTCTTGGTTACCAAATCCACGAGCAAAAATTTCATTTTTCATAATTTGCATATCGTCAATATGGTTCATCCAGTTGCTATCAACAACTTTTAAAAGGACAAATTTTTCAATCTTTTCAAAGTCAATGCCAAGTTTTCCTGCTTCTTGCATACGATTTTGATAACGTTCCTTTGCAAGTTCCAAAACTTTTTCATTGAAATCTTCAATATCAAAACCTTCACACATATCTTCGGTTATTAGATTTTTTCCGCGTTCCAAAATTCCATTTTCAAGTTCTTTGTTTATCTTTGCATAATCCCAATCAAAATATGGCTTTTCTGGGTCAACACAGCGATTAACAAAAGTTGTAACAACAGAAGGAAGCATATTCATGATTTGTTCGTGAACACTCTCGCCTTCCAAAACACTGTTTCTTTGGCTATAGATTATTTCTCTTTGAGCATTCAAAACGTCATCAAATTGAAGGACAGTTTTTCTTATGGCAAAGTTCTGCATCTCTATCTTCTTTTGAGCAGTTTCAATTTGCTTTGAAAGAATTTTAAGTTGAATTGGTGTGTCTTCTTCAAGTTTAAAGAAGGTGGCAATTTTCTTGAATTTTTCACCAGCAAAACGTCTAATTAAATCATCTTCAAAAGAAATGAAGAAAACGCTGGAACCTGGGTCGCCTTGACGAGAAGCACGACCACGAAGTTGGTTGTCAATACGCCTTGATTCGTGTCTTTCGGTTCCGACAATATGAAGTCCACCCGCCTTTTTAACTTCTTCTTTCTCAGCATCAGTAATTTTCTTAAATTCAGAATATAGTTCGTTATATCTTGCTCTTGCTTTGTTGAGTTCAGCATCATCCACGGTGTTAAAAGCAGTGGCATAAGAAATTTGCTCGTCAGTGTAGTTTTCGTCTTTCATTTTTTTCTTTGCCATAAATTCTGGGTTACCACCAAGAAGAATATCAGTTCCACGCCCCGCCATATTTGTGGCAATAGTAACCGCCCCTTTTCGACCTGCTTGAGCGACAATTTGACTTTCCATTTCGTTGTTTTTAGCATTCAAAACGGTATGTTTGATTTTCGCTTCTTTAAGTGCTTTTGAAATCAATTCACTCTTTTCAATTGTAATAGTGCCGACCAAAATCGGTTGACCGAGAGCATTTCTTCTTTTAATTTCTTCAACAATAGCCTTAATTTTCCCTCTTTCAGTCGAAAAAATGATATCTGGTTCGTCTTGGCGAATGTTTGGAAGATTTGGTGGAATTGTGACAACATCAAGATTGTAAATCGCTCTAAATTCGCCTTCTTCCGTCTTTGCTGTTCCTGTCATACCTGAAAGTTTGTGATAAAGACGGAAATAGTTTTGGAAAGTGATGGTGGCAAGAGTTTTGTTTTCATCTTTAATTTCCACACCTTCTTTTGCTTCAATCGCTTGATGAAGTCCGTCATTATATCTTCTCCCCGGCATCAAACGTCCGGTAAACTCATCAACAATAATAACCTCGCCGTCTTTAACAATATAGTTTTCGTCTTTGAACATAACAAAATTAGCCTTCAAAGCGTTGTTTATGTGATGATTTAATTCAAGATTATCAATATCAGAAAGATTATCAAGTTTGAAATATCTTTCTGCTTTGTCAATACCACTTTCTGTTAAGTTAAGTTGTTTTGTTTTTTCGTCCTTTTCATAATCTTCTGGCTTTAAGGTTTTAACAAATTTTTGTGCGGCAACATATTGTTCACTCGATTTCATTCCGCGTCCAGAAATAATAAGTGGGGTTCTCGCTTCATCAATCAAAATTGAGTCCACTTCGTCCACAATGGCAAAAGCATGCCCACGTTGAACACGTTGAGCCTTTGTAATTGCCATATTATCACGAAGATAGTCAAAACCGAGTTCATTGTTTGTGCAGTAAGTGATATCTGCTGCATACGCTTTTCTTTTATCATTTTCTTGCATTCCAGAAACAGCAATACCTACAGTAAGACCAAGGAAGCGGTATACTTTCCCCATCCACTCAGCGTCACGCTTTGCAAGATATTCATTGACAGTGACAACATGCACTCCTTCTCCTGTTAAAGCATTAAGATAAGCAGGGAGTGTTGCCACCAAAGTTTTACCTTCACCAGTCCCCATTTCCGCAATACGCCCTTGATGGAGAGCAATACCGCCCAAGATTTGCACATAGAAATGACGCATATTCAAAACTCTGTCAGCAGCCTCACGCATAACAGCATAGGCTTCCGGCAAAAGTTCCATCAAACTTTCACCATTTTTATATCTATTTTTAAAATCTTCTGTACAATTCTTTAATTCTTCGTCAGAGAATGCACGATATTTATCTTCTAAAGCAATAACCTTGTCAGCAATTTTTTTCAATTTTTTTACTTGCGATTTGTTTTCGTTTCCAAAAAGTCCCATAGTCCCCTCTAATTACATAATTTACAATATTTTAACAAAAATAACAAAAAAACACAACCTTTTTGATTAAGATTATACCCATAGAAAGATAAAAAATTGAAAAGGTTAATATTTTAACCAAATTTTAGTCAAAATTTGACAAGAAACAATATGTATGGTATAATATTAAAAAGTTTGGAGGAAATATGGAAGATTCTAGAAACCTAACTCAAAGTGATTCTCAAAATTCAATCCCAATGAGTGACGATATAGTTCGTTATATGAATCTTTATGCAAATTATTTTGATAAAGAATTTGAAGAATTTAAAAAAAGCAAAACCTTTGCAAATGATGATTCAGCAATGTTCGAATTTGCACAAAAAATGGGTAAGGACCAAAATAATGTTAAACAGATTGCAATTTTTGACCTTGTTCATTCAAAAACTGCAGATCCAACAAATTTATATTTTGCCTATGCTTCACTTTTTAATAAAGAATTTAATGAATTTACCAAACAGGTACCAGATAAATCTGCAACTGACCAAATTGCAAGATTTCTTGCAAAAGAATGTTTGTCGGAAGATTTTGACGAAAAATTAAAAATGGCAAATACTTATTCACAAGTAAAGAGTCAATCCAAAGAAGAACTTAGAAATGCTCTTTCATATTCAACCTACTATATCTCAGAATTTACAAAATTTAAACAAGATAATCCAGATATTAAAGATGAAAATGAACAAATTGCACAATTCTATGCCTTAGAGAGTGGGAAAAAAGATTTTGAAATAAAAACAACCGATGCTGAAGTGTATAGAAAGGCTTTAGGTGAAGATAGTAAAGCTTTTGCTGAAGCAATGGCTTATTCTGTTCATTACAAAGAAGATTTTGAAAAATTCAAAGAAGAATATAATAAGACAGGTGCTTTTATAAGTGATAACGATGCAATAGCAAGATTTTATCTAGCCGAAAGAAATAAAGGATTTGAATATTTTATACCAAGAGTAAACGAGGCAAATGAAGTTCTAAAAACGGTACAAAAACAAATGAGTGAAAATGCCTCAGCAAATAGTGATGATCCATATAGAAACACCATTCTAGAATCAGGCAATATTAGAACTTCAAAAAAGACGCAACAAGTCAATGAATATAGACTTCAAAGCGGTGAAACAATTGGTGTAAGTCAGCCTATAAGTCTTGGAAAAGATTTTGCTCCACAACAAATTATCTCCACCAATGATGAACTAAATCTTATAAGTATTATTCAAGATGGCAAAGTTTTAGCAAGTTTTCAAGAGGCTGAAAATAGCAAAATAAAACTAGTCTTTTCTGATGAAAGTTTAAAAAGTAAATTCGTTCAGTTTTATGAAAAAAACACCAATTTAACTCCAACTTTCACAATGGAAAATGATAGTATTATCTTAGATAATGTTGTTTTGGATAGTCGTCTAGATTTAAGAGTTAGTGGTGCAAACACAAATATTGGTTTCCTTTTCTCTGCTTTTGGATTACAAATTGCCGATAATGCTCACAATAGCGCTGTTTATAGAAACGATAAAATAAGTCCTTTCAGCATTGCTGTAAGTAACCATTTTATTGATAGGGCTTTGAATGGACAACAGGGTTATCAAATTGATGCTGATACAAATTCTTCAGCCATGAAAGCACTTCTTATTGGCTCCACACTCAATAATAATTTAACTGTAGAAAACCAAGCCAACTTGCCTAAAATAGATAAAATTATAAAAACACAAACATTTGGTTCTGATGGCAAAGAAGAGTTCTCAACTGTTTCAGCAAAAACAACAGTGTATGCCCGAGACGGAATGAATGTAAAGAAAGATGAAAAAGGTAATTTCGTAATTTCCGAAAAACCTTTGGAGTTAAAATTTTTAGAAAAAACAAGTGGGAAAAATAGCGAAAAACAAGAACTCTTTTTCTATTGCAGTCTTGCTATACCTGATTCAAATAGCACAAACGGAACTGTAAACTTAAGAACAGATTATTATCGCGTGGCTGATATAGAAATGTTTGATACAAAAGCCCCTAAATCTTCGCCATACGAAATAGACGGAATGCCAAATGACGGACTCTCTTATATTAGAATTATGCTTCAAGACCCTAAAGATCCAACAAAAACATATGCTACAATCTATCCTGTGCCGACTAAAGATAATAAGGAAGTTGTTAATTTAATAAACACTTACAATAAAATCTATTCAAACAAAAATTTAAGAAAGGCACAAGACAAAAATTCTAACGAAACCTCCAACGAGAAAATTGCTTTAGCCCAAACCTATAGCGATGAGGAAATTGCTTCTTTTTCTAAGTCTAGACAAAAAGTCAGTACGATTGTTGATGAAAACGGACCAACCGTTATAACAATAGATAAAAATACAATTCATAAGATAGGCGAAACATATAATATTGAAGTAACAGAAGATAATGGTGCATCTATTATTATCACTAATGGTGGTGAAATTTCTAGGTCCGCAACTTTAGACGCTAATCCTAGTGAAAATCCAAACGATGGCGGCGGCGAATCGCAACATTTAGGAGATATTGGTACGCCTCCTACCCCACCTACTCCACCTACTCCACCTACTCCACAACCACCAATAGAACCTCAACATGAAGAGCCTATTAGAGAAACACAAGGTCCTTCAAATGAACCAAGTCAGCAAGAATTTATTCCACAAACAGAATATCCAATGCCTCCTGAACTTAAAGGTGATGCTCCAAAAACTGAAGACGGTCCACTAAGAAATCCAAACATTTATTCTGCCTTAGGGCTAATATTTGCAATTTTAAGTGTGTTTATGCCATTCTTGCTACCACTTTCCTTTGTCTCATTTGGAGTTGCTATAACAAAACCTTGGACTTGGCCACAAAAATTTCAACAAAATTTAAGAGAGAGCATAAATAGGAAAATTATTAAACAACAAAAACATGTCATGACAAATAATATGACTAGAGAAAGATTTAATATTCTTGCAAATTCCTATAATAGAGAAATGAATCAATTGTTAAATGATCAAACAAGATTAGAAAGAACAGGTCGTGCTTTAAACACAAGTTCATATGAAAGACTCCCTCAGTTTGAAAGAGATAATTTAACTGAAAGACGTAGCACCTTAGAAAATCGAGAAAGTGAATTATTACAACAAATAGAAGAAGCAAAAAATGCCAATATTGAAACCCTTAGAAGTATGCTTCAAGCAGATAGTATTGAAAGGAGATGCGATCTTGAATTACAAAAACTGCGCGCAGAACGAAACTCTTTACCAATTAATCCTGATATGATGACAGACGAACAAAAAGAGCAATTAAAAAAATTGGAAAAACAAATTAATAGTACCGAGCAAAGACTTATCAAAATCAAAGAAGATAAAAAAGAATTGGCTGAGGTCGCTGATGATGACTTTGGAAGAAGATATGTTCAATATCTTCAATCCGAACTTGCTTATACTCAAGAAAGAATTAGGATTATTGATAATTCTCTTATGTTTGAAGAATTTTTGGACAATATAGGTGCCAATCCGCAAAATGTTATTGATCAATACCGTGACGATATCAAGGAAGAATTAGAATTAAATAAGAAAAGAATACAAATACTCGAAAAATTGAAAGGTAATGTTCAAGAAACATTGGATAGAATAAGTGGTGATAAACATGTGGTTAGAAAAGACTCCAGAAAAGTTAAAAAACTTTCTAAGGGTATAGAAGATGATAATCACTATAAAGATGGCACCGCACAAACCATATTTACAAACGTAGAAGGCGTTGTTGATTACAACAACTTAACACGTATCGACCAAGATATAATTGATTATGCTCGAACCATTCTTTCCGAAGATTATAACCCTAATGGTCAAAATTTTGATGAACAAACAAGCGATCTTGAGAATCATTATTCCCAAATTGAAAATGATATTACTAGCCAAGAAGATGATTTTATTAAAAAGATTGCTGAGGAAGAAGAAAATAAAGATATTGCCGAAATCTTTAAACAATTACAACAAATCAATGCATCCATGAATGCAGAGCAAGAAAAAGAAAAAAAGCATGAAGAACAACTAAAAAAACTTGAAGAACTCGAAAAAAATCAGAAAGAAAATCCTGAAGTTATGAAAAAAATTGAAAAATACAAACACAACTTAATGAGTATTAGGGAACTAAAAAGACTTAATAGAAAGAAAAGAGAAGAGGCATTAAAAAAATTAAAAGCAGTCAAAGAAACTGCTAAATCTGCAGCAAAATAGGAAGGATGAATTATCCTTCTTATTTTATACTGTTTTTTGAGTAGCAAAAATAATAACTTTATAAGAATAATAGTTATATTTATTGTAATTTTTATAAAAATTTGCTATAATTTAATTCGAAACTAAAATAACTAAAAACGGAGATGAAAAATGAAAATTGGAGTTGTAGGCTTACCTAATGTTGGAAAAAGTTCACTTTTTAATGCTATTACAAATGCTGGTGCTGAAAGTTCAAACTATCCTTTCTGCACTATAGAGCCTAATGTTGGTGTTGTTGACGTACCAGACGAACGTTTAGATGTCCTTGGGAAAATGTACAATACACAAAAAATCACACCTGCAGTTATCGAATTTGTCGATATTGCGGGACTTGTTGCTGGTGCAAGTCACGGTGAAGGGCTTGGAAACAAGTTCTTAAGTCACATTCGTGAAGTGGATGCCATTGTGCATGTTGTTCGTTGTTTTGATAATGACAAAATTATCCACGTAAGCGGAAGCATCGACCCTAAACGTGATATTGAAACTATTGAAATGGAACTCGCACTATCTGACCTTGAGCAAGTGGAAAAATATCTTGAAAAAAATTCCAAACTTGTCAAAACAACCGGTGATAAAAGTTTGCTTGTGACTGTTAACTTACTTTTTCGCGTAAAAGAAGTGTTGGAAAAAGGTGGACAAGCAAGGAATCTTGAATACACAGAGGACGAACAAAAAATAATTAAAAATTTCGCCTTACTTACTGCAAAGCCTGTGATATATGTTGCAAATATTGGCGAGGATGATCTCGCAAAAGAAACAAATAAATATGTGGAAGTTGTCAAAGAAATTGCGCAAAAGGAAAATGCCAAAGTTGTTGCTTTATGCACAAAAATTGAAGAAGAACTCGCCTCCCTTGACAAAGACGAAAGACAAATGTTTAAAGAAGAACTTGGTATCAAATCAAGTGGGCTTGAAAAATTGGTGGTTGCAAGTTATGACCTACTTGGACTTATGAGTTATTTGACTGCTGGCGAAAAAGAGGTTCGTGCTTGGACAATAACAAAAGGCACTAAAGCCCCTCAAGCTGCCGGAAAAATACACACCGATTTTGAAAAAGGTTTTATTAAAGCCGAGGTTGTCTCCTATAATGACCTTGTCGAAGCAGGCTCATTCCTTAAAGCTAAAGAAAAAGGCAAGGTTCGAATGGAAGGAAAAGACTATGTTATGCAAGATGGAGATGTGGTTCTTTTCCGTTTCAACAACTAACACACCACACGTTGTGTGTTTCTAGATTTTACCACACTTGTCCAATTTTTTAACACATTGTGCGTTTCTAAATTCTACTTAAATGTGTCCACATTCTTAACTTTACCTAGGTTTTCACAAGTGTCACATTAATTATTTAAATTTTTCAAATAGAAAAAATAAGGAAAAAAAATAATGAAAATTTACGAAACATTATCTCCTCTCGCTCTTGCCTTCTTAGGCGACGCGATACACACTGCATATGTTAGAGAATATGTTTTAAAAGAGGAACAAAATCTAAAAATAACTAACTATCACGAAAAAGCAAAAAAATTTTGTAATGCTAAATGGCAAAAGGAAATTTTAGAAAAAATTCTTCCAAGCCTAACGAATGAAGAGAGTGAGATAGTTAGAAGAGCAAGGAATTCCAAATCAAAACATAAAGCAAAAAATTTTGATGAGGAAGAATATAAAAAAGCAACTGCTTTTGAAGCATTAATCGGCTACTTATATCTTTCAAAACAAAACGAAAGACTAGAAGAAATATTAAAAATTTCGGTAAGTTGAAAGATATAAAAAATTAATATATTATTTAGAATTTTAACTAAATATTTAATATTTTTTTAAAATATCATTAAAAATATCTAAAAAATCCAATTTTATAAGCAAAAAAACATTTAAAAAATTAATTTTCAATATATTTTCAGCAAAATATAAAAAAATAAATAAAAAAGGAAAAAATATGAATTTAGAAGGAAAAAATCAAGTCATTGAAGGCATCAAAAATGGTGTAACAATAAACAAACTTATTATCGATAGAAATTATGAACATAGAAAAGATGACGTTGTAAGTTTGGCAAAAAAATACAAAATCAAAATGGAATTTTTGCCTAAAAAAGTTATGGACAAACTAGCAAAAACTGAACACCATCAAGGCTATATTGCCGAAACCGTAGATTTTGAATATTCAACAGTGGAAGATATTTTGAATGTTTCTAAAGAAAAAGGAACAGATGCCTTTGTTGTTCTTCTTGACGGCATTGAAGACCCGCATAATCTTGGCGCTATCATTCGTTCCTGCGAATGTGCTGGAGTGGACGGGATTATCATACCAAAAATTCGTGCGTGCCAAGTAAACGAAACTGTTGTTCGAACAAGCGCTGGTGCAATTTCCAATATGAAAATTGCTCGTGTTACAAACCTAAAAGACGCCATAGAAGATTTGAAAAAAGCAGGACTTTGGATATATTCCGCTGAAATCGGCGGTCAAGATATTTATAAAACCGACCTTACCGGACCTATTGGTATCGTTATTGGCTCAGAAGGCGAAGGAACAAAGCCTTCAATCATCTCTCATTGCGACGGAGTCA
Source organism: uncultured Clostridia bacterium (assembly GCA_944360025.1). Classification (GTDB taxonomy): domain Bacteria; phylum Bacillota; class Clostridia; order Christensenellales; family UBA1242; genus Caccovivens. The sequence goes on along the minus strand of CALVTF010000027.1, from coordinate 204 downwards.
TCACTCTCCCGCTTTTTGGTTCTGTGAACTCACTTAATGCAAGTGTGAGTGCTGGAATTGTTGTCTACGAAGTTGTCCGCCAAAGACAAACACAAAAAGGAGAACATAATGAGTAAAATTTTTATTAATTTAGAAGAAATGTTGACAGTGTATATGTATAATCTTAATAAACAAGAAATTTTCATCTCAGAGTTGTTAAAAGAT
>CALVTF010000026.1 GCA_944360025.1 uncultured Clostridia bacterium | reverse complement strand
GCTGTTTATTTTTTAATAAACATTTTTTACAATGGTATATAGCCACCGTCAACATTTATTGATTGACCGGTAATAAAGTTTCCGCTGTCATTTGCAAGAAAGAGTACTGCCTCTGCGACGTCTTCCGTACTTCCTAATCTTTGGAGAGGAGTCATATCTTCAATATCCTCTTTTTCGGCAGTGGAAAGGTTATTATTCATTTTGGTGTCGATAAAGCCTGGGCAAACTGCATTTACTGTTATGTTGAAATTTCCAAGTTCGTTGGCGAGAGATTTAGTAAAGCCAATGAGTCCGCTTTTGCTGGCACTATAAACACTTTCGCAGGCACAGCCATAGTTTGCGACAAAAGAACTCATAAGAATTATTTTTCCACCCTTATCAAGACGGTTTTTCACAAACTCACGAGTGCAGACTATCGTGCCTTTGAGGTTTGTGTCAATAAGGTTATCAATTTCTTCGTTTTTGACGTCAATGATGAGTTTACGTTTTTGACTAATTCCAGCATTGCAAACTAAAGTATCTACACTATCAAAATCTTTAAATATCTTCTCAAAGACGCTTTCAACTTGTGCATAGTCGGAAATATCCATTTTATAGTTTTTAATTTCAATTTTACATTTATCTTTTAATTTTTCGTCATACTCAACATTATGAGCATTGGAGCATAAAGCAAGGTTGTAGCCTGCATTTGCAAACTTTTCTGCTATTGCTTTTCCAATATCACCAGAAGCACCGGTGATTATCACTGTTTTTCTTATCATATTGCACCTCTTGAGCCTTATTTTAACATTTTTCATGAATTTAGGCAAGTGACTTTTATTGATTTAATTTTAAAATTTTCTAAAATTGATGCTGAAAAGTTGATAATTTTTCAAAATAATTGACAGAATTAATTATTTATGCTATTCTTTTAAAGAATTTTATTTATTAACTATTGGAGGCAAAAATGGAACAATTATCAACGGAATTTGACGTTAGAAAGAATAAAATCGACGAACTTAAAAAAATGGGAGAAATTCCATACAAAGAAAAGTTTGAAAGAACTTGCACTATTAAAGAAGCGCGCTCTAAACTTGGCGAAAAAGTCAAAATTGCAGGGCGTATGGTTTTTCGTCGTGTTATGGGAAAATTTGGTTTCTGCCAAATAAGAGATATATACGCTCATATTCAAATTTCTGTTGGTAGAAATGAACTTGACGAAGAAGCGTATAATTTTTACAAAAAAATGATAGACCTTGGTGACTTTATTGGTGTGGAAGGCGAAGTATATGAGACGCAAACAGGAGAAGTGACTGTCAGAGCAGAAAAAATCACGCTTTTATCTAAAACTCTTCGTCCACTTCCTGAAAAGTTCCACGGAGTTCAAGACACGGAAATAAAATATCGTCAACGTTATCTTGACCTTATTACAAATGAGGATTCAAGAAAAATCTTCCTAACTCGTAGCAAAATGGTTTCCTTTATTCGTAGATATTTGGAAGATAATGGCTTTTTGGAAGTGGAAACTCCAATACTTCAGACAAGTGTTTCTGGCGCAAGTGCAAAGCCTTTCTTTACTCATCACAATGCTTTAGACATTGAATGTAATCTTCGTATTGCTACTGAATGTTATTTGAAACAATGTATCGGTGCGGGTATTGACAGAGTTTTTGAACTTGGTAAAGATTTCAGAAATGAAGGTATGGATCCATCACACCTTCAAGAATTTACACAAGTTGAGTGGTATGCTTCCTATTGGAATTTCGAGGATAACATTAAATTCTTTAAAGAGTTTGTTGTTAAAATGCTTAAAGAGTGTTTAGGAACAACAAAAGTTCAATATCAAGGTATGGAAGTGGAGTTTGACTGTGAGTGGGAGAGAATTGACTATGTTGCTAAGATGCGTGAAATTTTAGGCTGTGACTTTTTAGGTATTGACGATGTTGACGCATTAAAGAAAATTGTTGTAGACAAAAAAATGTTCACATATGCCGACCTTGAAGAATGTAAGACAGTGAGAACTTTAGTTGACTATATCTATAAAAGAAAAATACGTGCCGGAATTGTTAATCCTACCATTTTATATAACTATCCAGCAGTTTTGATTCCTCTTGCAAGACGAAATGATAAGGATGACAGAATTATCGACGTTTTCCAAATTGTTGCGGGCGGAGCAGAACTTGTGAAAGCATATTCCGAACTTGTTGACCCAATAACTCAAAGAAAGACACTAGAAGAGCAACTTGAAGAAAAGGCACTTGGTGATGAAGAAACTATGGACGTTGATGAAGATTTCCTTCTTGCAATGGAACATGGTATGCCACCAATTTCTGGACTTGGATTCGGAATTGACAGATTCTTAATGTTTATTTTTGATACTGACAACATTCGCGACACTGTGCTTTTCCCACTTATGAAATAAAGAAGGAATTTATGGATAAAAAAGTTAATTTAATAGTTACTGAACTTGAAAAAATGTTTCCGGAAGCCAAAAGTGAACTTGTTTTTCAAACACCTTTTGAAGTTTTGGTTTCTGTCATTCTTTCTGCTCAATGCACAGACAAGCGAGTGAATGAAGTGACGAATGAAATGTATAAAAAATACAATAAGCCGGAAGATTTTGCGAATATGCCACTTGAACAACTTGAAAATTTGATTCATTCTTGTGGCTTTTATCATAATAAAGCGTTGTCTATTAAAAATGCTAGTCGTGAGATACTTGAAAGATTTAACGGAGAGGTTCCTTCCAGTTTTGAAGATTTATGTTCTCTTCCGGGAGTTGGAAGAAAAACGGCAAATGTTGTAATGATTGAGGCATTTAAAGGTGATGCAATTCCTGTCGATACTCATGTTCTTCGTGTGTCAAATAGGCTTGGACTTGCAAAAACAAAAAATCCGGACGTCTGCGAAGAAAATCTAAAAAAAACATTCCCAAAAGATACTTGGGCTAGTTTACATAAAAGAATGGTTTTATTTGGAAGATATAAATGTAAGGCCATTAATCCTGAGTGTGAAGGTTGTCCATTTTATAGTTTCTGTTTAGAAAAAGTGGAAAAATATAGTAAAGGAAAAGCAAAGAAGAAAGTTTAATAAAAGTAATATGTTTATTAGTTGATTATTAAAACAAAATAAAGGAGTGCTATGTTTTTAGATCGTGTAAAAATTTCCATAAAAGCAGGAGACGGCGGTAAAGGCGCTGTGTCTTTTTTGCGTAATAAAATGACTGCTAATGGTGGGCCAGACGGCGGAGACGGCGGTAAAGGTGGAGATATTATTTTCAAAGCGACTGACGACATGAACACTCTTTATTCCTTCCGTTTTAAGAAAAAATTTGTTGCTGAAAATGGTTTAGACGGAGCAAAGAAAAATCAGACAGGGAAAAACGGAAAAGATGAAATTATCTTTGTGCCAACCGGAACAGTTCTAATAAATCCAGAAAATGACAAAATTATTGCTGATTTAAGCGAAAATGGTACAGTTTTTAGGGCGCTTAAAGGCGGTGCTGGCGGACATGGCAATAACTATTTTAAATCTTCCATAAAACAAGCACCATCATTTTCGCAAACAGGCGAAGTTACAAAAGGTAAGGAAGTGATTTTGGAACTTAAAACCATTGCTGACGTTGGACTTATTGGTTTTCCAAATGTTGGTAAAAGCACACTCCTTTCTGTGATTTCAAATGCTAATCCAAAAATAGCCAATTATCCTTTTACCACCATATATCCAAATTTGGGTGTTGTGGAAGTTCTGGGAGAAACTTATGTTGTTGCGGATATTCCAGGACTTATTGAAGGAGCAAGTGAAGGGCTTGGGCTAGGGCATTATTTTCTAAAACACATTGAACGAGTTAGACTTTTAGTTCACTTAATTGATATTTCCGAAAGCGAAGGTAGAGATTTTCTTAATGATTATGTCGTAATCAATGAAGAACTTGTAAAATATCGCGAAAGTTTAAAAGATGTTAAACAAATTGTGGTATTTTCTAAGTGTGATTTAATTGATGAAAGTGAATTAAAAAATCGTCTTAAAAAATTTGAAGAAAAATTCAAAATTAAAGATTACATTTGCATTTCTTCAATAACATACAACGGCGTGGATGAGTTGAAAAAAAGGATTTTAGAAAATTTAAAGAAAATACCGAAAAAACCAGCACTTCAAGTGGAAGATTTTGATTTCGATAAGAAAGATATTCAAACCATTGAAATTAAACGTAATGACGATGGTAGTTTTGAGGTTTTTGGTGGTAGAATTGAGAATTTAACACGTGGCGTAATAATATCTGACCCTCGCTCATTTGCTTATTTTCAGACAAGACTTAAAGAGATGGGTGTTATTGATTTGCTAATAGAAAAAGGAATGAAAGACGGAGATACAGTGATTATTAAAGACATATCTTTTACTTATACTAAGTAGACGACATAGTCATTGTGAAGAGGTGGCATAGCCACCGTGAAGAACTCGCATCCGCTCGCGTGAAGAAGCAACTATCGTTGCCGTGAAGAACAGTCTGCGACTGCGTTAAGGTTTTAATTATTTTATTTAAGTAATTATTTCATAAAATAAACAAAAATAAGGAGAAAATATGATAACAACAAAACAAAGAGCGTATTTAAGAGGTCTTGGTAATGCACTTGACCCTGTAGTCCAAGTCGGAAAAGAAGGTTTGAATGAAAATCTTATAACCTCTGTTCAACTTCTTCTTCAGGCTCGTGAACTTGTTAAAATCAAAGTTTTAAAAAATTGTGAATTGACAGCCAGAGAAATTGCTGACAATTTATCTTCAATGCTTAATGCTGAAATTGTGCAGGTTATAGGTGCTATTATTATACTTTATAAAAAATCCACAAAAAAGAATTTTAAGCATATTGAGTTGCCTTAGAAATATGTCGCGATAAACATATTTGAGAAAAAATTTATTCTTATTCTAATTTCTATAAAATTTCTTTATCTTCTTTTATGTTAAATGTTGTGTTAAATTGTGAAATGACGGCGAATACAACTAATAGAGTGGCAACTATTGTGTAATAAATTGTTGTTCGAACGAAAATTGCAGACAGAGCAAGTAAAAATGCGGATAATAAATATCCTTTTGCTCTTTTTTTATTGAAAGAAAAGGCGACAAAATCTTTAAATGTCAACATTTTATCTTTTTTATAACTTTCTTTAATTTCAGGGAAAATGTTGTAATACTTATAAAGTCTTTCATATGTTTCAAACCTATCAAAAATCAAAAAATATATATCAAAATGTTTGGAAAATGACAATACTTCTTTGTCATAAGAATGGCACAGTATAACAACTTTCTCTGCTCTACCTTTTACTTTATTGTAGATTTCTATAAAATTAGAAATATTCAAAGGTTCAAAATCCATTTTAGGGAAAAGCAAAGTTTTGGTATTATTTTCGTGAGAAATAACGAGAAATTTTGAATATTTTTTGACGTTTTTATGTTTACTAGATGCAAGTTTTAAGAAAAAATCCATTTTTTTGTCATTACAAGCAAGTGATAGAAACATATTTTCGGCTTCTTCTTTTTCTTTTATTTTTAGTCCTTCTTTATTTTTCTTTTTTCTTTTAATTAGGTAAAGTATAAAATAAATAAATGCAGTAACAAAAATACTTACCAAAACTGCTATCCATAGTTTTCGTAGGAAATATCTAAGCCATATGAAAGACAAAAGGAAGATTAAAAAGATTTTAAGAACTTCTTGGAAGATAAAATTTATTTTTCTCACAATCTAATTTTTGACAAGAATTTTTGTTTTAATCTTAATATTTACACCTTTTTCTTGACAAAAGAAAAAAATATTGTTAAAATTTTAATATGATTGAAATTAATGAACTTATAAAACTGTTAGAAGATAACAAATTGAAAAACATTTCCCTTTATAATGTTGAAAACAGTGAAGCGGAAAGGTTTATTATTATTGCTTCTTCAAATAGTGCTCAGCAAAGTAAACTAGTTGCGGATATAATTGCACAAAAATATAATTATCAAGAAAAGATTGAGGGCTACACGAAAGGTGAATGGATAGTTTTTGATTTTAATACATTAACTCTTCACATTTTCTTGCCAAAAGTTAGAGAAAAATATAATTTAGACAAATTATACAAACCTCTTCGTTATAGTATAAGTAAAAAATAAGAAATTTTAAAAATGAGCAAAATTATTTTGCTTTTTTTTATTTTTAGGGTATAATTGTTTTATCAAGGTAAAAATCCTATGATAAATTAAGTCTTTAAAGGTGGATATGATTGAAATTTGTTTTGTTTGCACGGGTAACACTTGTAGAAGCGTTATGGCAGAAAGAATTGCCCGAAAAAAAGCAAAGTTGAGGAAAATTAAAGATATAAAATTTTCATCTTGCGGTCTCTTTGCGAAAAAAGAAAATATCAATCAAAATGCAAAAAAAATCCTTAAAGATTTAGGATATGACGCACGTGATAGAAAAAGTGTTAAACTTGGCAAAATAAAGCCTACAACACTTTATGTTGCGGTCACTGATAATCACAAAGAAAGAATTTTAACAAAAAAATGCCTATCTTTTAAAGATTTATACGGTGAAGTGCCTGATCCATATGGGCAAACTGAAGAGGTTTATCTAAAGACTGCAAGGATGATAGAGAAAAATATTGATATTCTTCTTGATAAAATTGAGAATATGAGAGGGAATTTATGATAATAATGGCAAGTGACCATAGAGGTTATGAACTTAAAGAGCAACTTAAAACTTTTTTTAACGAAGAAAACATTATAACTATTGATGTGGGATCATATAGTAAAGAGCCCGTAGATTATCCAGATTTTGCAAAAAATGGCGTTGAAAAAGTTTTAGAAAATAAGAATAATGTAGGAATTTTTATTTGTGGCTCGGGTATTGGAATGAGCATGGCTGCAAATAGAAATCCAAAAATTCGTGCCGCACTTTGTATGACACCAGAAATGGCAATGCTCGCAAGAAAAGATAATGACGCGAATGTTTTGTGTTTACCTGCTAGATTTATGAAAAAAAGAAAAGCAATTGCGATTATCAAAGTTTTCTTAACTACTTCTTTTGAAGGTGGTAGACACGCTAGACGTATAAAGAAAATTTCGGGGGATATAAAATGATAAATATTATTCTTCCTATTGTCGACAAATTTGATGATTATAAAACTATGATAGGTTATCTTTCAAAAAGGAAAGATATTAAAGTTTATATTGGACTTGATGAGAGATTTAGTATAGATAATCTTAACAGCAATTTTGTTGTTAAAATCTTCAAGGCAAAAAGTGCGAAAGAAGAAATTATTAATTCCCTTCATACTTTGCAGAAAGATAGAGGCGGGATAATGGTGGTCAGACGTCCGCTTAAAGAAGAAGAATTTGAAGGTTTAATCAAAGCGGAAGAAGATATTTCATATTTAAATAAAAGTAAAAATAGTTTTGTAAAAGCATGGAAAAACTTTTGGAGCAAAGTTATAAAAAGATTTTTTGCCTTTAATTACTTTGATGATATTTCTGCTATTTATTTTAAAGAAAGTATATATGATTTAATTTCATCACTTACTAATTTATCCTATATCTCTAGAATTAATAGATTTGTTGGCCTGTCAATTAAAGAGGTGGATACTAATGTCAAACCTACGAAACGAGATTATGATAGATTTTCAACAGCGGTTAATTTTCTTAGTTTTCTGCTTTTCTTCACAATTTGCATAATGTGTTCAGTTATTTTATGTACAGCACTTGGAGCAAATGTTCTAAACGTTCTTTTAGCGTTTGCAATTTCATTAATTGGTTTTGTTTTCTTCCTTATTGCTATCTTAAACTTGGCACGAACGGTGGCAGTCGGGCGTTTAAGATTTGGGCGAGCGGAAGAAAAAGTATAATTAGATTTTATAAAAGGAGATAAATATGAAAAAAATTAAAGTTGGTATCAATGGTTTTGGGAGAATTGGGAGACTTGCTCTTCGTGTAATTTCTAATCGAGAAGATGTGGAAGTTGTGGCAATTAATGACCCATTTTTAACGGTAGAATATTCTAAATATTTATTAGAACATGATTCTATTCACGGTCATTTTGATAAAGAAGTGAAAGTTAAAGGTGGAAAACTTTGTGTTGGAAACATGAAAATTTCCTTCTATGCTGAAAAAGAGCCTGCTCTTATTCCTTGGGCAAATGATAAAGTTGACGTGGTGATTGAAAGCACCGGCAAATTTACTTCATATGAAGGGGCTAAAGCGCACTTAGAAGCAGGCGCTAAGAAAGTTGTTGTGTCTGCACCAGGTAAAGAAATGCCTATGTTTGTTATGGGTGTAAATGAAAAAACGTACACTCCAGACATGAAAATAGTTTCAAATGCGTCATGTACCACAAATTGCCTTGCTCCACTTGTTAAAGTTATTGATGAGGCATTTGGTATTGAAGAGGGGCTTATGAGTACTGTCCATTCTACAACAGCAACACAACTTACAGTTGACGGCCCAAGCAAAAAAGATTGGAGAGGTGGAAGAGCAGCATCGTATAACATTATTCCTTCATCAACAGGGGCAGCAAAAGCCGTGGGTGAAGTTTATCCAAAAGTTAAAGGAAAACTTACAGGCATGAGTTATCGTGTGCCAACTCTTAACGTTTCAGTTGTTGATTTAACTTGCAGACTTAAGAAAGAAACCACTTATGAAGAAATTGTTAAAGTTATTAAAAAGGCTAGCGAAAACGAAATGAAAGGTATTTTAGGTTGGACTGATGAACCTGTAGTTTCAAGCGACTTTATTGGCGACCCAAGAACTTCTATTTTCGACGTTGAGGCTGGAATTATGATAAGCCCAACATTTGTTAAACTTGTTGCTTGGTATGATAATGAATGGGGCTATTCAAATAAACTTGTAGACCTCTGTGTTCATGTTATGACTGCAAAATAAGTTTAAATTATACCAAATATATTGTAGTATGCATAGCATATTACACTATATATAGATAAAGGTGAATTATGAAATATGAACTTAACAAAGAATTAATTGAGGGACTTAGAGATAGTACTAATAATGAATTTGTAGAAAGTGTCAATGAACTTGTCTATTCTCTTGTTGGCGAGACAATGAAAGAACTTGCCATGAAATCCTCTTTTATTCAAATTGATAAAGTGCATCTAGAACCTGTCAATGAGATTTATCTTGGTGCCGTTTGTTCTAACAGTGAATATACCTACTTTTTGGGCATACCAAATATTGAAATAGAATTAAATTCTCTTGAAAAAAAACATTACTTTAAAAATTTATGGAATAGATTTGTTCGTGCTTGGCGTATTTCTAGAAATAAACCGAGAAAGAAGAAAAAGAAAGACAAGGACAACAAAACCGAAGAGGTTACTGCTGTTAGGAATTTAACAAAATATACCATTGATGATTTGAAAAGTGATATAGTTAATCAACTTTCTAATTATGTCACACCTACTACTATAATTTATGAGTACGAGGACCATATATCTATTATAGGTCGTGAGGATATTGGCTCGAATGTTAAGATAAATATTTACGTTTGCCTTTATGATGAAAAAAATGATATCTATAAATTGTACAATAATCGAAAGAACAAATTTTACAATATTGATATGAAGCAAAGGTTTAAGAATCTTAATAATAAATACGAATCTTGCGGAAGCAATTTTGTTGATATGGTTAGAGTTTATAACAGTTTGTATTCTAAAAATTATAATAAAATTCCTAATCAAATTTTAATTGAAAGCCTTCTTTGTGCTTGTCCTGATACGCTTTTTAGTGATGATTTATATCAAACCTTTATCAATGTTTCAAATTACATTCGTTTGGTAGACGTTTCGGCAATACGTTCTATTTGCGATAATACAAAATCTATATTTAAGGAAAAACTTATAATTGACGTCAATGGACAAGTAGATTTTTCGCGTTTGATAAGATTGTTAGATTTATATAAAATTTAGTAAACTTTTATATAAAATAGTTTTTCAAAATATGTTATATAATTTGTTTTAGTTAAATTTAAAACAAGTGAACTTTTGATTATATTTGGAAAATTCAAGAAAGACGAGGCTTGTGTGCATATTTTGTCGTTTTTTGCAAATCCTACATTTAGGAGGCAAAATATGAAAGAATTTATGACTATTATTGGTTTTGGTGCTGGTCTTATCACAGGGGCTCTTCTTTATAAACATTCCCAAGAGACAAAACAACTTGTAAATAAAACTGAAAAAGCAGTTAAAAAAGAAATGGATATGATGAAAGATAAAGTTGAACCAAAATTGGAAAAAGCCAAAAAAGATATGAAAAAAGAAATAAAAAAAATGGCTGATAATTTATAATAGATTTATGCTTTTTCGAGAATATAATAGAAAAAAAGTGAGGGATTACCTCACTTTTTTCAAAACCGAGAGAATGCTTCGAAATAAAAAGACTGACTGTTTCGATAATGTTCAAACTCCACCAAAGCAACCTTATGGCACATCGATAGGTCTTCTTAATGATGCTTCCGTCAGGACCTGACATGGTTCAAAGTTACCAATTGCATAAGACCTTGATTTCATCGTCCAAACAATACGCACATATTCAACCAAATTATCCCTAGGCAAACGTTCAATCCTGCTATAGCGGATTGCAGGTTACAGGGCACCGCTAACTCCCCATCTATCTCGGTAAAACTTATTTTACAAAGAATTTTGTAAAAAGTCAAGTAATTAATATTAAAATTTTAACATTTTATATAGAATATTAAATCAAAAAATAAGAAAATGTCGAAAATTGTTTTGTAAATACGAAAAAAATATTTATAATATAAATATGAAGAAAATAATTCTTTCAATTTTATCGTTTGTATTTATCGCCTTTGCCTCCATCGGCGGAGGTTTATTGTTATCAGCATGTGATTATTCCTACTCCGAAAATGCGGGGGGGGGAATTTCCGAAAATGAGAATGAAGAAAATTTAGATAACATTGAAGAGATAGAACCTCCAATTGACGACAGTGATTTAGAAAATAATGAAGAAATAAATAATAGCAATGACAATAATGATGAAGTTTCAGATCAAGCAATGTCAGTTATTATACATTTAATTGCTATTGATGGGAGAAGAACGGGAAGTGGTTCTATAAACTTTGAAGTTTATGGAGGATCACCTAGATCTGGAACAGTATATTTAGGTGACTCTGTTATGTCAACAGCAACTTCAACTACTACTACATATATAAGAATAACTTCGTCATATACAAGTTATGCAGTGGTAAATACAAATCAACCAAGCCCACCACTTTATCCTTTGTCACAAACAGGGTATGCAATGTTTAGTTGGAATACAAGTTCAATGCTGACATTAGGGCTATATATGTTTACACCGTATACAATTACACTAAATGGGAATGGAGGGAAGTTTAGTAATGGCTCAGACACTCAGAGTATGGCATCATATTATGGACACGAATGTACACCGACAGCAACACCAACGAGAGAAGGATATACATTTGCAGGATGGTCAACAAGTAGATCGGGTTCTCCAAGTTCGACAATAACAATAGAATCAAACAATGAAGTCCTCTATGCACAATGGGAGGGAGCAGGTTACACAGTTTCTTTTGACTCAAACGAAGGATCAGATTGTGATTCAATCACTGTAACATATGGTGGGACATATGGCACACTGCCTGAGCCGACGAGGACGGGGTATACATTTGCTGGTTGGTATTTGAATAGTGACCTAACCGGTGATGAAATAACTTCGTCAACAACAGTGTCTACAGCCTCAAATCACACTCTCTATGCAAAGTGGAATGCTAACAGGTATTATATTGATATAAATATGAATGATCCTAGTGGTAACCAGCAAATGACAGGTGGAGCAGGCACTTTCTCTATTTTAACAGAAAGTGGCAAAGTCATAGAAGATTTATCTAATGAAGGAGACCATTCAAAACTCTACTATGGCAACAGTTTTACAATATTCAACATTCAGCCTGCAGCAGGTATGATAGTCTCTAATGTGACAGTAGACGTAGGTTCGCTTACACAGACCACATACAATAGTACAACAGCATATCAATATGATACTTCTGATTTTAGTTCAAGCACAGCAGTTGATGGTGATGATTATGCTGCAACAATAAATATCAATATGGCTTGGAAGGAATATAACGTAAATATAAATATTTTGTCACCTACAGGTGCTGAAGATAATAAAAGTGGGACAGT
>CALVTF010000025.1 GCA_944360025.1 uncultured Clostridia bacterium | reverse complement strand
GACAGGACAATATAGAAGTCATAACAAAAGTATTGATGAAAAAAATAAACTCATACTTCATTTCTTTGCGAAAGATATTGAAAAAACAGAACTTCAAGATAAAAATGAGGTGGAACTTGTTGGATTTATATGCAAACCGCCTGTTTTTCGAACAACGCCATTTAATCGAGAAATTTGCGATATTCTTCTTGCGGTAAATAGACCAAATAATCACCGTTCAGACTATATTCCTTGTATACTTTGGGGTAGAAATGCTCGTTTTGTTTCTAATCTTTCCATTGGCTCTAAAATTGAAGTATCGGGCAGAATTCAATCTAGACAATATACAAAAAAATTGGAAAATGAAGAAATTGAGCAGCGTACAGCCTATGAAGTATCCTGCAATTTGGTTGCTCTCTTAGAAAAAGGAAAATCTGAAGAAAGTGAAGTGAAAGAGATTATATAAGCAGGCATTGCCTGTTTATTTTTTTTGTCAATACTTAAATATATTTGTATTTTTTTGGCGAGTTTGGTAAAATAAGGGTATGGAATTTGAAATAAAAATAATTGAATTCTTACAAGCCGGACGTACGCCATTTTTTGATGCCTCTTTTCAAGTCATTTCTATGATTGGAAGTTATGTTGGTGCAGTGGCGCTTGTTATCTTTTTTCTTTTCACTAAAAAGAGGTATGCTTTTTGGTTTTTGTTTACATATGGCTTTGCTTATCTTACTCAAAGCATTTTAAAAGAATCAATTGCACGTCCTAGACCGTTTAATGTGAGTGATACTATTGCTAACATTGGAGATGCTGTAACAGATTTTAGTATGCCAAGTGGGCATACCGTGTGTGCAACATTGATTGCAATTTTCTTAGGTGCATATCTGTTTTCTATCTATAAGAAAAAAGGACAAAGAGTCTGGACTTTGCTGGCTCTTGCGGTCTACGTTGGACTTGTCATGCTTTCGCGCATGTATTTAGGTAAGCATTTCCTTACTGACGTGATTGCCGGACTTGGTTTGGGTATTATTTTTGGTGTTTTAGGACTTGTTTTAAAATATTTTTATGATAAGTACAAAGAAAAAAATAAAAGTATGACGGAAGAAAGTTAGTTTAAAGGGGATATTATGAGAATTCAAATGGAAAGTATAAATGTTGCACAGACTGATTCGCTAGCAAGAGCGTTTAGCAAAGTTGTGAAACCACCAATGATTATTCTTTTAAATGGCGATTTGGGAAGTGGGAAAACAACATTTGTTAAAAGTTTAGTTAAGTATTTAGGAAGTAATGACGAGGTTACAAGCCCTACATTTACATTGTTAAACACTTATAATGGTGAATTTCCGATTTATCATTTTGATATGTATCGGCTCTCTTCCATGGAAGAGGCTTTGGCTGTCGGCTTTGAGGAATATTTTGATAAGTCAAAACTTGATGGTGTCTGTCTTGTGGAATGGGCAGAAAATGTTGAAGGATTAATTTCAGAAGTTGATTTTGTTATTACTATTGATAAAATTAATGATAGATTAAGAAAAATTACTATTCGACAAGGAAAATGATGCTAGATAGAGTATGATTAATTGGAGGCAGTATGATTTTAGCAATTAACACCGCTTTTATGGACGCAAATATAGGTTTAATTTTAGATGATGGCAAACGTATTGAAAGAACTATTGACGCAAAAAGTAAACATTCAGAAAATGTTTTAAAAACCATTGATGAGGTCTTAGAAGAGGCGGGAATTAGCATTCGTGATATTGACAATTTTGCTGTAGTTATAGGTCCTGGCTCGTTTACAGGTATTAGAATTGGTGTGGCAATTATTAAAGCCATTGGTTGTGTTAACAATAAAGCCAAGTTTTATCCTGTATCTTCTTTGGAACTTATGGCATATATTTATAGTCAAAAGAATAAGAATAGTTTTGCCACAATCCTAAATGCATTATCAAATCTTTATTTTGTTGCAAAGTTTGATAAAAATGGTATAAAAATTGAAGAAGAGAGAATGATAGAGAAGTGTGAACTTGAAAAAATAAAAATGAAAAAAGTGCAACTTAATGGAGATTTAAATTTAGAAGACGCTGATTCTGTCGATATTACATGTGATAGTTTATTAAGTTTTGCAGAGGTTTTAGTGACAAAAGGGAAAAGTGAAAGCGTAGATAATGTCAATCCTTTATACCTTCGACCGTCTCAGGCGGAAGCAAATTTAAAAAGTACAAAAAAAAGTGTGAAAATTAGTTGACAAGTAAAAAGATAAAATGTAGAATATAAGCGAATTTACAAGGAGATAATATGAAAAAACCTGTTTATATTAGATGCCCAAGATGCGAACTCAACTATATTGAAAAAAAGGAAAAACTTTGCAGTGTTTGCAAAGCGGAACTTTCTGCGAAAAAGGACGAATATACAAGCGATTTAGACCTTGAACTTTGCCCTCTTTGTAAAACCAATTACATTTCACCAGACGAAATTATGTGTTCAACTTGCCTTAAAGAACACCAAAGTGAAGATGGAGAAATGAACGCAGATTGGGAAGATTATCTTAACCGTGATGAAGACGAAATCGTCGACGAAGATGAGGAGACAGGAGAAATGGCTTCTGTTACTGATTTAAGTGATGATAGTTTGCTTGATGACGATATTGATACAGACATTGGATTTGATGATACGATAGATGATGAAGATATAGATTTGGACGAAGAATTCGATGAAGAGTTTGATGACGACGATGATGAGGATGATGAAGACGAAGACTATGATGATTATGATGATTTAGATGACGATGATGAAGATGGCGACGATGATGAGGATGACGACTTCTAATATTAGTAGTCTTGTTTAAGGAAATAAATATGTTAAAAACAAAAAAATAGGAAATAAAACTTTCCTATTTTTTATTTAATTTGATTATTTTCTTTTTTTGTTTTTAATTTCTTTAATACCACCAATTAAACTTACAGTGAAAAGGTATCCACAAATTACCATAGGAAGTAAAAATCCCTATACCAATGAATAAAAATCTTTTGACTTCAAAATTTTTGCGTTTAAATTTTTATTTTGCAATCTTTTTGTAAACTTTGATTTTCTTTTTATCTTCTTTTTCTAGTTCTTCAAATTTTGTGAGTTTTACGCCGGCTTCTTTACAGATTTCAATAGAAAATTCGTCAGGATACCCGTCCTTGTATATTACTTCCTTTATTCCTGCATTTATAATCATTTTAGCACAAACAACACAAGGCTGGTGAGTGCAATAAAGAACGCAACCTTTAAGGCTTATTCCTTCTTTTGCGGCTTGAATGATTGCGTTTTGTTCAGCGTGAGCAGCATAGCAAATTTCCGCATGTGTTCCACTTGAAATGTTTTTCTCATTGCGTATACAAAAGCCTTTTTCAATGCAGGTTTTAACGCCAGCTGGAGCACCATTATATCCGGTTGTCATAATGCGTTTATCTTTAACAACGATTGCTCCAACTTGACGTCTTAAACAACTAGACCATGTGGCAATATGTTCGGCAAGGTCCATAAATCGTTTATTCCATTTATCCATAAAAACTCCTAATATTGGCATTATATATTAAATAAATTTTAAAGTCAATTAAATATTGGTTGTAAAAAAAAGAAAAGAGGTTTTAACCTCTTTATCTTTTATTTTTTGTTTTTCTTGTTTTCTTTAGCCTTTTTCTCTTCTTCTTTCTTTTTGTTTGAAAGTTTTGATTCTTTTTCAAGTTGTTTTTGTTTTGCTTCACTTTCCATAAATTTCTTTCTTTCAAGTGAGAGGAGATATTCAGGCGACTTAACATTTTCAAGTTGATGTTTCAAGATGTCGATTTTTTCTGTTAAGACATCGCGTTTTTGAGCAAACAGTTTGAATTCTTTTTCAGTTGACTTAGAAACAACTTTGTTTTCGTCTTTTCTAAGTTTAACAACTTTATCTTTATGTTCATTTTCAATGTTTTCAAGTTCAGCCTCAAATTTCTTGATATCTTTTTCAAGTTCTTCAACTTCTTTTGCTCTTTCTTGTTCTGCTTCTTGTCTAATTGCGTCTTTGTGGAGACTTCCTTTTCTATCATATGTTTCTTTACGCTTAGTTTCGATTTTCTTAATTTTAATCTTTCGTAAATAGTATCCAACGATTGCAATCACAATTGCGAGAGCGGTTATTATTGAAGAAACATAGAGAAGCCAAGTATAGTCATTTTGGTTTGTATTATCAGAAGTATCTTCATCGTCCGTTGTGTCATCACTTGAATCATCGGAGTCTATAACTTCACCGATTGCTACACGGTCAGAGTTGATATCATAATCTGAACCATTGATAATTTCCTCAGCGTTGGTGTATTCTTGTGGAACAGTATCATCATCTGTAGAAATATTTTCGAAACTAATGTTATAAACAACCATTGTTCCTGTTGTAAGTTCATGGTCACTTACAAGTGCTAGATGAAGTTTTGCTGTTGTATCTGCAGTTGCATGGATATAAATTGTGTATTCTTGATATTCGTCGTTGGACTTAAGTTCTGTCATATAGTCAAAACCTGTGAGACCAACAGTTGCTCCGTAAGTCTGGTCATTAATATCAAAATCTTCATTTCCATTTGAACCATTATAAACAAAGTTAGTTTTAAGCATAAAAGACAATTTATAGTAGTTTCCGCTTGTGAGATCAAAATTAAAAGCACTTTCAATTGTGTGGGAGATAGAGCCATCGTTGTTTGTTTGTTTTGTTTCAATAACAAAAAGTTTTACGTCATCCTCATTTTCTTTTTCAATTTGGAAAATATCATTTCCTTCAAAGTAATTATCGTTAACAATTCCACCAAAACTGTTTTCAGTATTAGATAAACCTGTGTAAGCACCAGAACCTAAATCATTTGTTTCGCCTTCAAAATTATTTGTTGGTAAATTCAAATAATAATCTGTCATATCAACAATATTTTCGACGTCAGAAAGGTTATTAAATTCGGAAGAGTCGATGGTTGCAAGTTCAAAATTATCAAAATAAACAAGTCCAAGTTGGTTGTTGTTAGTAGTTCCAAATTCTATTTCGATATAAACATTTTCAGCACCCTCAAATGTTTGGAAGTAAATTGAATAATCTTGCCAATTATTGTTTGAAGAAACATTTTCATCTTGGAATAAGAGAATTCCTTGATCAGTGTAAACACTTATTTTAAAACTTGCAAGATTTTGAATATCAATTGAACGTGTTAAATAATTGAAATTGAGTTTGTAGAAAGAGTTTGCGTTTAATGTAAATGTTGGAGAGGTGACAGATTGTCTACCAGAAGTGAGGTTAGCGAGCATTAAAACATTATTGGATGAAGTATCACTATTGTTGCTATCTTTAGGATTTCCATATTTTGCCCAAAGATATGGGTTTTCGGAGTCGTTTTCATATTCTAAAGCCTTTTCTTGATAATTACTAAATTCGCTTGCTTTTGTGTTGATGATTCCACCAAAAGTATAACCACTTTCTTCTTCAATTGTCCAACTAGCAGGAGTCAAAGGATAGTCAAATTCTGTATTTTCAGTGGAATTGAAGTATCCATTTTCAATTGAAGGTGTCCCTGAAAGCGCGCCGAGTTGTACACTACTTTCTGCCTCTTCAAACTCTGTATAATTTACTTCTTCAACTCTAATATCATCAAAGACAACACAGCCTGTTGCACTTTCTTCACTTGAGCCGAGGGCAAGTGTCAAATCGATATAAGAATTATAAAGATCTGAGCCTTTTACATATATTGTGAGAGTGTTGTATGAGTTATTGAAGTTTGTTGCGCCATTACTTGTTCCGCTTACACTACCATTTGATAAGGTGTAAAGTTCATCTGTAAGTTGATTTTCTTTTTGAACGGTATCATTTTCTTGAACCTTCAAATATGCTGTACCCGTTACGTCAATCAATTTGTAATCAACTGAAATTTTGTACATTTTATGGGTGTCAATTTTTATACTATTTCTTGCCGTAACTTCAACATAGTTATTATCAGTCCAAAGAGCAAGTGCTTGAGTGTTTGGTGTTATTGTAACATTTCCTTCTCCATCAATATTTTCGTAAACATTAAGGTTTGAACCAGCATAGTAATTTCCTGTTTGGTGTTCAAAACTGTCTTTACTTAATTCAACTATTTGAGCATTTCCGCTTCCTGCTGTTTTCTTAAAGCCATAAAGCCCTGTTCCGTCATTGGTTTCAAAATTAAAGTTATGTTCAGGGGTATATTCAATTTCGTCATAAGATTTCAAGTTTGCATATTTAACACTTGAAGTTTTATTTGTCTCAGTTGAGTTTCCGTTTTCATAACTAATTCCATAAGTTTTGTTTTCGAGATAATCAAAATATGTGTCATAGAAATAGTTTTCGCTGTATCTGTAAACTTTTATATCATCAAAGAATACCGCACCCGTCGATTCAATAGTGTTTACATTTTTAGCATTTTTAGCACCAAGCCAAAGTTCAACATTGATTGATTGGTCAACGTCACCTGTTGCAATAAAGAAATAGAATGTTGTCCAATTTGGTGAGGTAACTTTTTCGAATGAAAGATCAACTTCGTTGCCATCTTCATCTGTCAATCCGGAAATATAAACAGAGCCTTGTCCGTATTCTTCATTAGAAGTATATTCTGTACGTTGAGAGTAAAATTGTGAACCCTGTGGGAGGCGATAGGAACCACTTGTGTAACTATTAGTGTTAGGTTGGAAAATGATAGGGCAAGTGTAATATGTTGCACCTTCTCTCACAGTATAATTAACATTTGTTTTTGCGACATAGTAGGTAATACCTTCCAAATTTCCGTCTTCATCTCTAGTTTGAAATCTTAAATAGTCTTCATATTCTTCAAAGTCAGAAATTTCACCTTTAAATTCTCTTTCAAGTTGAGTTGTTTGATTTGTATTTGAAAGATCGGTTATAACATTTACAGTTGTTGGTACAGTTATATGTGTTACGTCCTCTAAACTCACATAAATAGGTGTTAAAGCGTCATCTTCAACTTCAGGTGTTGTGTCATACAAGAATCCTACATAACTTCCATCATAGTAAAAGGCACGATTTGAAGTTGCTTCTGCAGAAAATGTTCCAGCATCGTTTAATTCCTTTTTAGCATAGTATGTTGTGTTTAGGTATGTCATAGAAACATAACCGCCAAATTCAGCACTATTGAAGTTTGATTGATAGATTGTTACGTCTCGGCTAACGCCATCCTCTCCACCACGAGGAACATAAGTTGTCTCTTCGGTGTAATTTGTTTCACTTTTAAAAGAAACTTGAAAAGAATAGAAAGAATTTGCAGATAAGGTGACTGAACTTGAAGAATAACCCTCTCTTGCCATTTTTTGATCACTTGAACTTGTTTTAGAATTAATCATAAGAATTTGGCTGTCACTTGATTTTTTGCCAGGATTAACAGAAAGATAATAAGTACCGCTTTTATAGTTATCAAAGTTATTTCCAACATTGATAATACCAGCAGTTGTACGACTATCAGAAACTTGTCTAGACCAGCCAGAAGGATTGTTGCTTATTGAAGTAACAGTGCTGGAATTAAAGTTTTTGTTTGTCATAGTGACGTCTTCAATATAATTTTTATAATAATTAATTGTAGAAGTTTCGGCAAAAGCGACATTTTTATCAAGATTATTTGTAAATGCTCCGACAACTCCTGTCACAGAAATAGGCATCATAATAGCCAAGATGAAAATAAAGATTTTCGCAAAATTCAATTTAAGTTTTCTCATAAACCACCTATTTTAATAAATTTAACTTTAACATTATAATACATTTATCAAATAAAATCAAATATTTTCTTAAAATTTATCAATAATATTAATATGTTGTCGAAAAACCTAGAAAAAAGAGAACAATTTTTGAATGTAAAAGAAGATAAATTGTCTTTAAAAGCAAAGATGATTTTACTTTTTTGCGGAATGGTTATAGGAATTATTAATGGTTTCTTTGGCGGAGGCGGTGGAATGATTTGTGTTCCTATACTTCAAAATGTGCTTCATTTGGAAGATAAATATTCTCACGCGACAGCAATCGCGATTATTTTCCCAATTTCTTTCATAAGTTCTATAATTTACCTCTTGACAGGCACATTAGAAACCGTTCCGCTAGTTACCGTTGGAGCGGGTGTTGTTATAGGTGGTATTGTTGGCTCATTTCTTCTTAAGTGGCTACCACCTAAGGCAATAAAAGTTATTTTTGCCATCATTATGCTTCTTAGCGGTATAAGATTGGTGATTTAGAGGTGTTTATGATATATTTTTTGTATGTTTTATCAGGCTTTTTGTCAGGTATTTTTGGAGGGCTTGGAATGGGAGGCGGAACACTTCTTATTCCAATACTTACCATTTTCCTTAATTTTGACCAAAAACTAGCACAAGGAATAAATTTATTTAGTTTTCTTGTTATGGCACTTTTTTCTTTATATATACACCATAAAAATGGTTATATAATGACAAAACATATATTTTATATTATCATTCCCGGCATTCTTTTTTCCGTTTTAGGAGGTTTTCTTATGAGTTTAACCTCTTCTAAGATTTTAAAAATCATTTTTGGTGCTTTTCTTATTCTTCTTTCAATCACGGAATTTATTAAAGTTTTTAAGAAAGATAAAAATAAAGTTAAAAACTCTAATAGCGGAAAGAAAACAAATGTTAAAGGATAGAATTTATTATTAAACAAAATTTGAAAGATAAAGATAACGTAAAATAATCGTATAAATTATAAAATTTTAATAAAATTATATAAAAAGATTTTGTAATCTATAAAAAATCATATATAATATAAATATGAAGAAAATTATCCTTTCAATTTTATCGTTTGTACTCATCGCCTTTGCCTCCATCGGCGGAGGTTTATTGTTATCAGCATGTGATTATTCCTACTCCGAAAATGCGGAAGGGGGATTTGACAATTCGCAAAATGAAGATAATGAAGGTTTAGGTGATGATAACCAAGATGAAAATTTAGATAATAATGAAGAAATTGGAAATCCAAGTGATGATGAAGTTGAATCACAAGCAATAACTGTTGGGGATTATTGGCGCGTTTCTATATTTCATGGTTCTTCTCAAGAGATTAATAATACAACATTAAGATATACTTATCAACCATATAATGGGACGTATTATTCTTCTTACGGAACGTGGAGTTTTTCTACACAAGGGGCAGCACAGGATTACATGGGTTATAGAAGATTTACTTTTTCAAGTGGTGGATATGTTCAGGTAAATCCATCCGGACATTTAACAAGCCAAACGGGTAGTGGCTATCGTTTTATGGGTTGTAGCACATCGTGGAATGGTTTAAACTCATATATGACAAGTACGGTTGGAACAGCAAGGTATATTTATAATGGTGGAATAAACTATGCTTCTCCACCTACAAGAGGATTTTCTTTTACCTCAACTAATATTAACATTTATGGAATTTTTAGGTATTGCTACACAATTGCACTGACAAATCAAGGTTCAACATCGTATTATTATGTGCCCAGAGGAACAAGTTTTACACTTCCAACACCATCGGCACCAACCGGACAAAAATTTGTGAGTTGGTCAGGAAGAACTGGCACAATATCCAATGTTCAACAAAATTATAATCTTACTGCCCAGTTTGAAAGCAACACAGTTCAAGTTAATATCAATGTTTTAAATCCAAGTGGTGCTGAAGATTTTGGTGGAAGTGCGTCATTCTCGGTTTATTATACTCAATCTGGAAAAAGATATGAAAACACAGGAAATGAACCAGAACAGATGGTTCAAGTTGGAACAACAGTTGAAATTTACAATGTTACAGCAAGAAATGGTTACACTGTTACACAAGTGGACCGAGATGGCTCAATTTTGTCGGCAAGTGATGGGGTATATTCAATTTATGTAAATGCAGGAATGACGATTTACATACGAACAGTTTGGGACACTTCTTCTCTTGTTATATCTTATAATAGTAATGGCGGAAGCAAAATACCAACAGATTATGGGAGATATGGTGATACCTATGGAAAAACTAATCTGTATCAGCCTATGGATAGCGGTTTTAGTGGACCAAGTGGATATTCTTTTAGTATGTCTAACAATATTTATTCAGTTAGTTATTACAACAATACTTCTTCTACAGCTTGGATTAATTTTATGCAACCTTTTGATGGAACTTACTCACCAGGCACGACATATACAGTTGTTGTTGAGGTTTTATCATTTTCGAATGACGGATTTATAATAACTTTTACTTCACCTTTTGATGTAGGTAGTGTAAATCAAGACGTTGCGACAGGACAGACGAATATTGGTATTGGCGGAGTAGGAATTGCAACAGCACAATTCACAACATTGGATGATATTGGAACACCACCATATAATTTAAGATCATATATTGCTCTTGGCAGTGGAGGAACAATTAATGCCACATTTAGAATTTCAGTGTTTACAGGAAACATTTATTACAATAATTTTACGTATGCAACAGTAGGTAATACACCTTCAACAAATGAGCTTCCAACACCAACAAGGACAGGTTACACTTTTGCTGGATGGTATATGGAACCTAGTTTTCAAAATAGAGTTACAGCTGAAACAGTTATTACAAATAATAATAGTCACGTATTATATGCGAAATGGGAAGTTGAAGAATATAATGTCACCCTAGGTTCGCCGAATTATGTGACATATCCGTATGCAGTAGGAGGCGGTCCTGTACAATACAACTATACAGTCAACGAAGCAAATTCTAATGAATATGGCACACAGGTTTTAAGAGTGGAATTTACAAGCAGTAATGGCGGTGGAGTTTATTTTTATTTTCCAGCCCTTATTGAAGGTGAAGAATATAAATGGACGGTGGATTTAAGATTGTCGACAGAAGGTGGGTCTCAAACAAAACATTTATCAAATTTAGGTCATGAAATGAATGGAACAATAGAGGCCGATTTAACAACAAGTTGGCAAACATTCACTCACACCTTCACCGCACAATTTCCATCATATGGAGCATATTCATTTGTTTTTTATACCGATTCATCGGATAGGTGGCAATCGGGCGATGTTTTGTATATCAAAAATTGTTCGGTGCAGAGGGCTTCGGACATGACAACTGAGAATGCAATGGGTTCAATGTCTTTTACCTATGGCGGGACCTACGAAAAACTGCCAACACCAACAAGGACGGGCTATACATTTGATGGCTGGCAGTTAGGTGTTGATTATGGTCCAAATGGAATAAATGATTATGGATTTATTTGTGTTGATGGTGGAGTCACTCATAGAATTTATCCCGGTTCAAACTATTTTAATTCAGCATTTCAAGTTGGTTCCGTAATTACTTTTGATATATCTTGGGACACAGGGAGTTTAATTCATATTGATATTAATGATATTATTTTAGGTGAAGGAGATTATGCAATTTCTGGTAATCGTTGTTATGGAAAATATACAATAACTTCTACAAATTTTATTGGACAATATAGTTTCATAGATATAAAATTTGATGATGCTTCAACAAATATTTCAGTAAATTATTTTATTGTACAAACTAGTGATGAAATCATCACTAATGAATCCACTGTTACCACTGCTAGCAAGCATTATCTTTTCCCAACTTGGACAATAAACACTTATCGGCTTGACGTAAATTTGTTTATTAATGATGAGTATTCGGATTCTAATAACTACAACTTTTCATATGATATATACTTTGATGGTGCGCTTGTTGCAGATAATGTTAAGGATTATGTTAATGAAGCAGTGCCATACAATACTGAGGTAACATTTGAAATTGTGCAAGGACATTCAGGTTATGATTTTTCATATCTAATGTATAATGGCAATCAAGCAGAATCTCAAACAATTTCCTTTAATATGCCAGCAAATTCTTGTGAAATTGGGGTATACTTTGTTTCTCATGTCTACACCGCGACATTAAAATATCAAAATGGAGAACCAGACACAAATCTATATCTAAAATATGGTGTTGGTTGGTATAGGGATTCAAGTTGTACGCAAGGGGTAACAACTATTAATATTCCAATTCGAATAGGGTATAGTTATGGTGGTTTCTTTGTTGATGAAAACGGAAATGGAACACAAACAATAAGTGAAAATGGAGATATTCTTGCACCAAACACTTTTGCTACCAGCACAATGACATGGTATGCAAAGTGGATTGCAAAGAATCCGGCGCAATATGACGAAGAGTTAGGTAAATGGTATGTTGAAATGGGTAAATACCCGCAAACAAGACTTGAAGATGAAGAAAT
>CALVTF010000024.1 GCA_944360025.1 uncultured Clostridia bacterium | reverse complement strand
TCAAAAAGTATCACCACCGAAATATCAAATGCTTCCACCAAAAGTTTAACGATTTCATATGCATTGATACCTGTGTTTGAAAATGTATTAGGTGAAATTTTAAAAATGTTATTTTCTTCTTGAAAAGGTTTTATTTCAATTTTATCAATGACTCTACTTCCAAAACTATCACTTATAATCTTTGGATTACCTATTCCAACAAACAAAAAATTTTTATTTTTTTCAATTTTGTTAAGTTTAAAAAGAAGTTTTAGCCTCTTTTTTATCTCACTTTTCAAAAAATTAAAATGCTCATCTGGAAGCCCCAAAACAAGTGGCGCCGTCAAAATATAATAATGCCCCTTATCAAAACCCACTTTCTTACTTTTTCCGTCAGAATCAATGAAAAGTTTGGAACAAGTTGCGTTATACTTTCCCAAATCTTCGGTTACATAACCACAATTCTTTAAATCTTTGCCACATTCATCAACTAAATCTAACATATTTTTAATATTGCCAAAAAAAATTGAAAAAATAAGTTGATTTTTTATTTTTGATATGATATAATCATTAGGTAAAATTTTTAATAAGTAAATAAGGAGAAAGAAATGGCAAACATTAAATCAGCAAAGAAAAGAGTTCTTATTGAAAAAGAAAGAAGAGTTCAAAATAATTCTGTTAAATCTGAAATTAAAACATATATCAGAAACTTTAAAGACGCTCTCGCAACAGATGTTGAAAAAGCAGCAGAAATATATAAAACTCTTGCTTCAAAACTTGATAGTGCTGCAAGAGAAAATGTAATTCATCAAAACTCTGCAAATCGTAAGAAAGCTCATTTTGCAAAATTGTTAGATAACGCAAAATCAGCAAAATAGTAGAAAGTAAAAATTTAGCACCATTTTGTTGGTGTTATTTTTTACTTTGATTTTTAACCTATGAAATAAATTTTATATTTTTTTATAAAATGTTGAAAAACACTTGATTTTTTAAAAGAAATTTGCTAAAATGAGAGAGCAGTTGTCAAGAGTAAGATTTTTAGAATATATAAAAATGAAACTCTAGTCAAACCAATAAATCTTTTGCACGATCTATAAAGGCAAAGTCAAAAACTTAATATTTTAATTTTGCGGAAGTGGCTCAGTGGTAGAGCGTTGCCTTGCCAAGGCAAATGTCGCGAGTTCGAATCTCGTCTTCCGCTCCACTAAAACCTAAAAACCTTGGTTTCCTTACGGTTTGGTTGCCATAAGGCATAAGAGGAAAACTCTTAAAAAATAAATTTTGGCGGAGTTTTAAAAGTTTAAACTTCGCCAATTTTGTTAAAATGGTACCATCGCCAAGCGGTAAGGCAAAGGTCTGCAAAACCTTTATTCCCCGGTTCAAATCCGGGTGGTACCTCCAAAGTGGTTATCCACTTAAAAAGTAAGTCGTTAAAAATAAAACGCAATCTCCACATTTTTAAACATTACAAAACGAAACAACGTTTCCAGGTGTGGCGGAATGGCAGACGCACAGGACTTAAAATCCTGAGAGGGCAACTTCGTGTGGGTTCAAGTCCCACCACCTGGACCAATGAAAAAACTTCACTTTTAATTCATTTTGAAAACAAGTTTCAAAATTTCATTTGATGCTTGTTTTTTCATTTCACGACCAAACGCAACTCGCATTTCATTGGCGAGTTGGTCGTGACTTATATTAATGTGATTTTTTTTAGAGAGGTTTTGTCCAAGTCAGCATAGTTTTCTTTTGTAATTTGACTTGTCGAGTGTCCCATTTGCCTACTTATAAATTTTTTACCTAATAGAAACTAAATCTTATAATTTAAATAATAAAAAGAGCCTAGCTCCAGTCGATAGGCTCTTTTCCTATACTCTTTAGAAATTCATTTGCTTTTGAGAAATGTTTACAACCAAAAAAGCCACGATATGCCGAAAGTGGGCTTGGATGTGGCGCTTTCAAAACCAAGTGCTGTTTTTCGATGATAGGTTCAA
Source organism: uncultured Clostridia bacterium (assembly GCA_944360025.1). GTDB lineage: Bacteria > Bacillota > Clostridia > Christensenellales > UBA1242 > Caccovivens. The sequence goes on along the minus strand of CALVTF010000024.1, from coordinate 10,471 downwards.
AACTTTGTGCATTGCTCCCCCACAAAATAAACACAATAGGGTCTTTTCTTGCGGAAAGTTGCCTAATCACTTCATTTGTAAATATCTCCCAGCCATGTCCGCGGTGCGAATTTGCCTGTCCACGCCTTACTGTTAAAGTGGTGTTTAAAAGCATAACTCCTTGTTTTGCCCACCTTGCAAGATTTCCAGAATTTTGCACTTTGATATGTAAATCGTCTTCAATTTCTTTAAAAATATTGACAAGTGAAGGCGGATAATCCACTCCCTCTTCCACAGAAAAAGAAAGCCCATGTGCTTGATGAGGTTCGTGATAAGGGTCTTGACCAATAATCACGACCTTAACTTTGTCATAAGGACAATAGTTAAGTGCATTAAAAATATTTTCCATTTTTGGATAAATATCATATTTTGAATATTCGCTTTCCAAAAATTGTTGGAGTTTTTTAAAATATTCTTTTTCAAATTCAGCAGAAAGACGATTTTTCCAATCTTTTGTTATTCGTATCATAATTTTATTTTAACATATACTTATAAATTAATCAAATTAAAACTATAACTTTATATAAAAAAAGAAAGAACTATTCTCTTTCCTTTTTCAATTTTTCTTCTTCAAATTCGGTTATTTCGTTTGCTTTGTGAATGTGACGTCCTTTTCTTATCACTTTTTTCACAATGCCAGGAAACTTTTCTTTCGCCTCATATTTATCAAGTGTGGAACTCATACTTTCAACAATCGCTCTTGAAGATTTTGAAATACTTGCACGATTGATAATTTCGGTATTTTTAGAATTAAGCACCGCTTTTACACATTTTTTTCGTCCACGCCTACTTTGAATGGAAAAAACAACTATCATAGCAATAAAAATAACTAAAAATGCAACTAAAAATCCTATATAAAAGAAGTTAAAGCCGGAAATTATGATGAAAAGGAATATTAAGGCACAAAAAAGAAGGAGCGAGAAGATAGAATTTCTTAAATCTGCTCTCGCACTTTGCATCAATTTTCTTCCCTCAATGAAATTGAGGTGCTGTTTTCCTTCCACATTTTCAATATATCTTAATTTCACTTTTGCCATCTCTATTCTAATTTATTTTACATAAAATTTATATGATTTGTCAAATTGATTTATTAAATAATTAAAATTTTTTAACAAATTTTCTTATTTTCTCAAAATATCGCCTTTAAGAATTGGATATTCCATATTTATTTCCACAACTTCCTGAACTTTTTTCGCACTATCAATTTTTTCGCCATTAGAATCAATAATTTCTTTAATTTCCACTTTTTTGTTAAAACAGTCTTTTTTAGGACTCAAAATTTCTAAAGTGTCGCCTATAGAGAATTTATTTCGCATTTCCACTTTAACCTTTCCGTCTTTTGCGTCCTCAACTGCCACAGCCATAAACTCAGAGTCTTGAACAGGCATACTATCTTCTTGAAATTGACGATTTTCTTCATCAAAATAGAAACCTGTGGTGTATCTTCTATGACTTGCCTTTAGAAGTTCTTTTTCAAGCTCTTCTGTCGGTTTTTTTGGCAACATATCAAGAGCCATACGATAAGCATTGACAACAGTTGCAACATAATAGGAAGATTTCATTCTTCCTTCAATCTTGATACTATCAACGCCCGCTTCCTTAAGTTCTTTTAAGTATGAAAGCATGTTCAAATCTTTAGAGTTAAATATATAACTCCCCTTTTCGTCCTCTTCCACTTCAAGCTCGTCATCGCGACTGACTTCTCGGACATAATATTTCCACCTGCACGCTTGCACACACTCACCATGGTTGGAATCGCGTCCTGTAAGATAATTGGAAAGAAGACATCTTCCAGAATATGCCATACACATTGCACCATGAACAAAAACTTCAATTTCCACTTCTTTAGGAAGATTTTGTCTTAATTTTTTAATCTGTTCAAGCGAAAGTTCTCTTGCAAGTATTAATCTTTTAACTCCTAAATCAGCAAAGAAATTGGCTGTATAAGAATTTATAATATTCGCCTGAGTGCTAATATGAATGTCAAGTTTTGGAGCATATTTTCTTACAAACTCCATAACACCGATATCTGCCACAATAACAGCATCAACTTTTGTATCTTGCAAAAACTCCAAATACTCTTTTAATCCTTCAAAATCTTCATCTTTTGCAATGATATTTAAAGTTATGTAAACTTTTTTACCTATTTTATGAGCAATTTTGACCGCTTCCTTGATTTCCTCGTCAGAAAAATTTCCCGCAAAAGCGCGAAGTCCAAATCTATTTCCTGCAAGATACACAGCATCCGCTCCAAAATGAAGAGCTGTCAAAAACTTTTCAAAATTACCTGCTGGTGCTAAAAGTTCCATTTCCCACCTCCTGTTTTTTCTTTAATTTTAACCAATTAAAAATTCCAAATGTATTGATAAGTAAATAAGTTAAACTTGTAATAAATGTTATAAGTTGAGATAAATTATTATCTTGAATAACAAGTGTAATCCACATGGCTACTCCAATTATATTACTTATTATGTAAAAAATAAAGGAAAATTCTGATCGCCTAACTGAAAGATAACTTGCAATAACAGTAAAAGCAACAGATAAAGTGCTTAAAACAAGAAGCCTTGTGTTAAAATGTCTTAATAGGAAGAAAATAGCTACAGTTACACAACCAACACAATCAAGCATAATAACCCACTCTTTCCATGTAAGCCCTTTGTTAATTCTTACTTCACCAACATTTTCACTTTTTTTATTCAAGTTTTTAAACCACAAAATTATTGTGACAATATAAAAAGGAAACATAATAAAAGCACTGATTATGACTTCACCATATAAACCATTAAAATAGGAAATAATTAGATATAGTATTACTTGAACTGTTGTAATAAATTGCCCAATAATATTTGCTTTTGCAATAAAATAAACCCCTACTGAGCCTAAAATTGCATTTAAAATAGTTATGGCATTAGAATGAAAAACGAGCCCAACAGTAAGCATTGTTATAATGAAAACCGCTAATATAACATAATCATACCATTTTAAATTTTTAAAAAATAATTTTATCTTTTCCATAATATCCTGTTTTAATTTTTTGAAGAAAGTGTAATCTCAACATTTGGTTTGGCTGTAAGAGTTAAATCCGCAAGCCCTAGTCCATTTTTTAAATAGTAATAAGCCATAGAGCCTATCATTGCCGCATTGTCAGTGCAGTACTTTAAATCTGGGAGAAAAATTTTTATATCGTTTTTTTCGCATTGTTTAGTGAGTTTTTCTCTTAATCTTGAATTGGCTCCAACACCACCTGCTACTACAAGTTGATTTTTGCCGTTTTCTAGTACATACCTCATCACTTTATCAGTCAACTCATCAGTTGCTATCTCTTGAAAGGAGCAAGCAATGTTTTCCTTTTCAATTTTTTCTCCTCTTTGCTCTAATGTGTGTACATAGTTGACAACTGCCGTTTTTAAACCGCTGAAAGAAAAGTTGTAAGTTTCGTGAAGAGGAGGATGATAGTTAAATTTTATAACATTTTTGCCTTCTTTTGCAAGTTTATCAATATTAGGTCCACCTGGATAGGAAAGCCCTAAAACTCTTGCCACCTTGTCAAAGCACTCTCCGACAGAATCATCCACCGTTGAGCCAATGAGATTTATTTCGCAGTAATCTTCAACGTCCAAAATTGCAGTATGCCCACCACTCACCATAAGGCAAATAAAAGGTGGTTTCAAATCCAAATGAGATATATAATTTGCACTTATATGCCCATGAATATGGCTGACAGCAATAAGAGGAAGGTTTAGCGCATATGCTAAAGTTTTTGCAAAATTGACACCAACAAGAAGTGCCCCAATAAGTCCTGCGCCATAAGTCACAGCAATAGCGTCAATATCCTCCGCCTTTAAATTTGCCTCTTCTAAAGCCCTTTTATAGCAAGAAGAGATAGCAAGAATATGATTTCTAGATGCCACCTCTGGCACAACACCGCCAAAACGTTTATGAATTTCGATTTGAGTGGCGACAATGTTGGAAAGAACTTGTCTTCCATTTCTTACAATCGCCACAGCGGTTTCGTCACAAGAACTTTCGATGGAAAGGATTGTAACACTATCTTTGTCTCTTAGCATTTCAAACTTTTTCTTTGCTGTTTCCAAATACTTAGACATTTTTATCTCCTTTGACACTTGTTCGTTTAAGATATTCATTGATAAATTCTTGAATTTCACCATTCATAACACTTTGAACGTCGCTTGTTTCATAATTAGTGCGATGGTCCTTGACAAGAGTATAAGGGCAAAAAACATAAGAACGAATTTGGCTTCCCCATTCAATTTTTTTGATATCCCCTCGAATTGCAGAAAGTTTTTCCATTTCTTCGAGTTCTTGCTTTTCCACAAGTTTACTGTAGAGCATTTTCATAGCAGTTTCGCGATTCTGAATTTGCGAACGTTCAGTCTGGCACGCAACTATAATGCCTGTTGGTATGTGAGTTATTCGAATGGCAGATTCTGTTTTGTTTACATGTTGACCACCTGCACCTGAACTTCTATAGGTGTCAATTTTCAAATCTTCTGGACGAATATTTATATCAGGTGCCTCCTCAATTTCTGGCATAACTTCCACACTCGCAAAACTTGTGTGACGACGAGCATTTGCATCAAAAGGAGAAATTCTGACAAGCCTGTGCACACCTTTCTCTGCTTTTAAGTAACCATAAGCATACTCACCACTTACCAAAAAAGAAATACTTTTAATCCCTGCCTCATCACCATCCAAAACGTCAAGGACCTTCACTTTGTAACCACTTTTTTCAGCATACATTGAATACATACGAAAAAGCATATCTGTCCAATCTTGAGCTTCAGTTCCACCTGCACCGGCATGTAAAGTCATTATTGCATTGTAGTTGTCATATTTACCAGAAAGTAGAGTTTCAAGTTTTGCACTCTCAATTTCTTTTTCAAGTTGAGAAAGACTGTTGTTTAATTCTGTATATAAACTTTCATCTTCCTCAAGTTCCAAAAGTTCAACGCTAGCCTCTGCATTATCAATTCCCTTTTGAAGTCTATCAAGTTTTTCAAGTTTATATTCACAATTTTTCATTTCTCGACCAACTTTAGAAACAAGTTTTGCGTCATTATAAAAACCATCAGCAAGTTGTTGCTGTTTTAAATTTTCTAATTTTTCTTGCAGAGAAGCCGGGTCAAAGACACTCCTTAATGAAAGAAAAACCTTCTTTTAAATTATTAATTTTTTCTTTTTGAATATCTAAAATCATAAAATTCCTCTTTTAAATAAATTTTTTTATAAATAAACTTATTTAATTATACACCATAGTAGCAAAAAAGTAAAGCGGCAATGTCCACTTTCAAAATTTTTCAACAGTCTATGGCTGTTTCTAACTTTTTAAACAACTTTTGAGAGGCAAAATTTGTTATTTAACTGTTTGAGATTATTTTTTAATCTTTTTATACTAATCTCTATATTACATAAACAAAAACACCTTGGAACAACTCACTTAGCAATAGAGTCGCCGCAAATCGCCAACGTTAGTGCGATTTCGTTTGGCGGCGAAAGAGAAAAAACAAGCGTAAGGGCGCAACTTTTCGAGTTTACTCGAAAATAAGCAAAAGCGCAGTTTTTTCTCTAGTCCTCAATTTTCTCATACACTTCATTAATATGAATCTTATGAAATTGTTCATCTTGCATTATTAAACTTTTTTCTACCCAATATAAAGATAGTCCAAAGAAAATATAAAGTACACAAACAACACCGAGAGTAATAAGTAAGAAAATGGTTGAACCATTGCCAATCAAACTATCAAAAACGCCTGAAAGAAGAAGTAAAATTGAGGAGAAAACCCTTCCCCCTGCAAGCAAAAATTCCATAAAAGCAGTATTTTCTAAAATATGTGAATGTAATGATAATGTTCTAGCAACTGAAGCCCGACGGCTGTCTGAAATAGAAATTAGAACAGTATTGAAAATTGTATAAACTGCATAGAAAATTACAATTGCAACCATAGAAGTCCCAACTGTTGCCACAATTCCAACAACTGCTAAACTCACCAAAATTATACAAGGCAAAATGAAAGTTTTGGCTCTCTTTTTTCGATAGTAACGAAGATATAAAAACATTGTAATAAGAGAACAAAGAGTAAAAATAGACTGCAATGTTCCAAGTGAGGCATTAGATTGAAAAGCTACCCAAACAAGAATAGTTAAAAGAGTTGTAAAACAATCGGACGAAGCACCACGAAAGAAGTTTGATAGGTAACAAAATTTCAATGGCTCTGTGCTTTGTTTATTATTTTTTATGTATCTACCAAATTTTCTTAAATTAAAGGAAAGTTTATAAACCTTCTTTGGTCTTATTAGGAAAGAAAATACGACAAGCGCCACACATAGTGCCACCATAATAAGAGCCATTATAGAAAAATCAACATCTACAATATAACCAATAGCAATAGGGAAAATAATGTATGTTGCTTGATAAGCCATCCTTTTAACAGCGAAAAATCTTACTTGGTGCTTGCTTGAAATTGTTTCTGCAGTGAGGTTATGGTAGCCAGAAGAATAGAAACCAAAACTAAAACCATATAAAAACGCAACAAGTGGCAAGAAAGTTAGAAGATTATTACCTAAAAGATAAATCATCAAAATGGCCCCTGTAAGCCCAATCGAACCTATAGAAACAAAAATGCTTTTATTGTGTTTTTTTAAGAAATATCCCGTCCAAGAGTAAGAAAGTCCTAGTGTCGCATAATATATCACATAAAATAGTCCAATTTGAATAATATTGTAAGTAATATCTTGTCCATAAGATTGATTTTTTAAAATATTAGCAACCAAAAAAAGATCAACAAAAATAAGTATGATTCCTTGAAGGCAATCACAAGCAATAATAGAAATAGAACTCAAATTAAAAATCTTACTTTTATTTTTCATTTTTCACGGCCTTTTTCTTTTTAATATGTCTAATAATAAGTTTAACAAGTTCATAATATGGAATTATTAAAACGGCAAGTCCTAAAACAATTAACCACTCTGTCCAACCAATTGAACAAATACCTAATGCATTTTGAAGAGGAGTAATTGGTGCAATAACAATTATGGCTGTAAGCAAAGCCGAGAGTAAAAATCCATAATTTAATGTTTTATTGTTAAATGGATTTGAACTAAACAAACTCTGTGTATCACTCTTTAAGTTATATGAGTGGAAAAGTTCGGTAAAGCAAAGATATAAGAAACAAATTGTTGTTACATGTGCGTCTGATAATTTGAAAACCAAGGTAGAAATACAATAAATTCCAATCAAAAACGCTGAAACGAAGATAGAAGAGCAGAAAATATTAAATCCAACCCTTCCTCTAAACAAATTACCTGTTGTACTTTGTGGAGGTTCTTTCATAACATTTTTTTCTGCTTTTTCAAATCCTAAGGCAAGCCCTACAAAAGTGTCAGAAACAAAATTAATCCAAAGAAGTAGTGCTGGTGTGAAGAAAGTATGGTCTCTAAAAAGAAATGTAATAAGAGTTATTGCAAAAAGTTCAGCAAAACTCGTTCCAAGTAAAAACTCAAGGATTTTCAAAATACCTTGATAAATTCTTCGCCCTTCTTTCACAGCACCAACAATAGTAGCAAAATTATCATCGGTAAGAATAATATCTGCGGCTTCTTTTGTCACGTCCGTACCTGTAATACCCATTCCTATTCCAATATCGGCCGCCTTAATACTTGGTGCATCATTAACACCATCGCCTGTCATTGCCACAATTTTTTTATTAGTTTTTAAAGCCTTAACAATTTTAACTTTATGTTCAGGACTTACCCGGGCATAGACTTTATAGTTACCCACTATTTGTGCAAATTTTTCATCAGAAATTTTATTAAGTTCTTTACCTGTTATAACATTCTTTTGATTTGTACAAATCCCAAGTTCTTTGGCTATTGCAAATGCAGTATCCTTATGGTCACCTGTTATCATAATAACCTCAATACCTGCTTCATTGCATGTCTTAATTGCCTCAGCGACTTCTTCACGTGGTGGGTCAATCATTCCAATTAATCCGACAAATACAAGGTCATTTTCTGTATTTTCAGAAGTATATTTTTTAAACTCATCCTTTTGAGTTTTAAAAGCAAAAGCAAGAACTCTCAAAGCATCGAGTGCAAGATTAGAATTTCTTTCATAAATTATATCTTTATCTTTTTGTGTCAATTTTCTAATTTTTCCGTTATCATAAACACGGCTACATTTTTCTAAAACGCTATCTAAAGCACCTTTAGTGTATATAATTTTCTTTCCATCAACTAAATTTATTGTGGTCATCATTTTTCTATCACTATCAAAAGGTACTTCACCTATACGTTCAAATTTGCCTTCATACAAATCTTTATTAGCACCAAAAGTATAGCCACAATGAACAAGAGCCACTTCTGTTGGGTCGCCAAGACATATCAAATTATCATTATCTATTTTTATTTGAACGTCATTACAAAGCACCATACAACGAACAAATTCTTGAATGGTTTTATCAGTTTTTAAAAGATTTTCAGCTACCTCTTCATCATTAGTTTTTGTAGTTTTATTTTTCAAAATTTTGTTTCCAAAGTTGAGTTTGTTAAATTCACTAAGTTTCTCATCAAAGAAAAATGCTTTTTTAACAGTCATCTTATTAAGCGTAAGTGTCCCCGTTTTATCAGTACAAATAACTTGTGTGGAACCTAAAGTCTCGACAGCAGGCAGTTTTTTAACTATCGCCCTTTGGTCGCTCATTCTTTTAACTCCAAGCGACATTGTAACAGTCACACAAGCTGGCAATCCTTCAGGCATTGCACAAACAGCAATGGCAATAGCAAGCGAAAATGAAGATAATACATTTTCTCCTAAGATAATATTTACAATGAAAATTATAAGAGCAACAGCAAGCACAATTCCTGTCAACCAAATACTTGTAATTTTAACTCTTTTGGTAAGTGGAGTATCTTCATCCTTTATCTCATCAAGAGCAGAGGCTATTTTGCCCATTTCAGTTTTCATCCCCACATCAGTAACAACACCTAAGCCTCTTCCGTAAGTCACCACACTACCCATAAATGCCATATTAACTCTATCACCTATAATAGTGTCATCCTTTAAAGTTTCATCAGGAAATTTTTCAACCGCTTCACTCTCGCCTGTTAAAGCACTCTCTTCAATTTTTAGGCTTTCACTTTCAATAAGGCGTAAATCAGCAGGAACAATATCACCAGCCTCTAAAATTACAATATCACCAACAACTAAGTCTTCACTTTTAATTTTATGTATAACACCATTCCTGCGAACCTTACAAAAAGGTTTGGTCATATTCTTTAGTGCAAGCATTGCTTGTTCACTTTTTCGCTCTTGCCAATAACCTATTATAGAATTAATTAAAACAACAAGCATAATTATGCCAGCATCAATAAATTCTTCGACACTTCTCTCAATTGCACCCATAATAACACTTATAATGCAACTTGCAATTAGTACTAAAATTAAAGCATCCTTAAATTGAGACAAAAATTTAACAAATTCACTTTTTTTCTTTTTGCCAACAAGCAAGTTTTTACCATTTTTATCTAGTCTATTTTGAGCATCAATAGAAGATAGTCCACTTATCGAACTATTTACTTCGTTTAAAACTTCCTCTTTGCTCTTATTAAATGCTGTCATATAATATATATTATAACAAAGAAATCTTCTTTTACAAAATAAAAATAAATATGTTTTAAAAAATATTATATAAATATAACAATATGGAGTTTTATTTTTTAGTTATATTAAATAAATAAAAAAGCCCTGCATTAGCAAGGCTTTAAATCTATTCTTCACTTTCGCCGTTTTCTTCAGCTTCACGTTTTTCAATTTCTTCTTTAAGAGATTTGATTTCGTCTTTAAGTTCTGTGTTTTGACGTTTTAAAACTTCGTACATTCTCTTGAGAAGTGGATATCTTTCTGCATTCTTTGCCATAACTTCTTCGCAATGTTGAACTGAAAGTTTAAGTCCATCCAAAAGGTCTAAGTCTTCAGCAAGTTTCTTGGCTTTTTCTTCATCAATGTCTGCATAATTGTTAACACCATAGAGAACAACTTTTTGTTTAGCAACTAAAGCTTCTTTTCTACGAAGTTTCTTTTCATCATTTTCATGTGTTTTCCAAACTTTGTTAAGAGGTATGAAATCTTTTTTGCATTGTTTGAAATCTTTTTCATTTGCTCTTAATTTTTCTTCTGCAGCTGCAAGTCTATCTTTAAGTTCATCAATTGGAGTTACAACAACTGTTTGAACTTGTGTTGGAACCACTGTTTCCATGAGTTTCTTTTTAGCATCTTCAAGTTCTTGAACCATTTGTTCATATTTTTCTTTTTCACGAAGAAGTTCTTCTCTTTCTTCCTCAAGTCTATCTGTAGCCTCTTCGTCAGTTTCTTCTTGTTCTTCTTCTACGCTTTCTTCCTCTTGCTCTTCTACAG
>CALVTF010000023.1 GCA_944360025.1 uncultured Clostridia bacterium | reverse complement strand
TCTCATTGTCATTAAACGCCTTGCTGGAACATATGCCTTGGAAAACATTGCTGTAAAATATGATTTAATTGGCACTAGAACAGCAAAAATAACTACTGCTAAAACAAGAACACTCAAAATTACAATTAATGCTATAATCCCACCACTCATTTTAAACCCCTTTAACATAATATTATTATATCACATAAAGTCTTGTTTGTAAATACCTTGGGCGGAAGAATTTCTTTTTGCAACTTCTTGCAAAAAGAAAAAGGCACTTTTGGTGCCTTTCGCGTGTCTAAAGGCACACCTTCTTCCGCCATGCCATAGCAAAGTTTCCAACTTACTTTTTCTCATTAAAAACAATAAAAGCCATGAGATAACTCGTGGCTTTAGTAAATTATTGCTCATTGTTGATATGCATCAGTTGCGATCCAATTTATACCAACTTTAAAATTGTAATTAATATTTTCTAACCCCTTGACTTTTTCTACGTCAAAGTAAATTTCTATGTAGTCAGTTTTTTCTGCAAACATAACTGGATTAAAGGTTGCATATTGACCATAAGAGGAAGAATCATTCATACGATAATATCTTCTTGCTGGAGAACTTCCATCAATTTTAATAACATTGACACCGTCCTCAACCGGCTCCCCATGCACACTACTTGCATTCAAAACACCATTGTCAATATTGTTATTAAATGACATTTTTGCCGGAATAGGTTCAATTTCCACAACGCCATCATACGAACTAAGATCATATCTTGAATGAGCAAAAAGTACCCAATTTTTATCTGGGTCATCAACGGTAGTCAAAACATTACTATATTCAATTACTTTCCTTGTTGGTTCATATTGATATAACGTGTTAGTTGAAGAGTCAAAGTAATTTATTCCAACATTAATTACAATTTCGTCCAAATATTGAAGTGTCCTATCTGTCGTTCCTGTATCGTAATATTGTAAAGACAAACAAATTTCCTTGAGTGAAACATTTTCTCCAACATCCTCAGGCCTTAACTCAAGTGAAATACATTGATATTGTGCCTCAGGGACATGCTCAAGTGATAAATCTCCATTTTCATTAACAGGACTTTCGTCTGTTCTTCTTGTAAGGAATGTATCGCCTTGATAATCTACAATTTCTGAAATAGGGAAAGGCTCGTCAATATTCACTTCTCCATCACCATCAGCACCACCAATCAAAACTTGCTCACAAGCATATTCAATAATATTTTCCACAACTTGTTCATAACATCTGTCCATTTCCATTGTGCTTGTGTCAGTTGAATTGTTTGTCGTGTTTACAATTTGGATTTCAAAAGAAGAGTCATAATTTCCACCACTTTTTGGAACTCCAATAACTTTATCTAAAATAAATCTTTTAATTTGTTCCTTGTTTGTGTCCGAAACACCGATATAAACCCCCAAATCTGCATAAAGGTCTTTAGCATGTTGAAGGGCCTCTGCAACAGGAATCGCATCATCTTCCCAGCCATTCACATAAACCTTAGGCACATTTATAGTGTAATCACTCTCTTGAACTTGTGTGTTTCTTATTTCAAAATCGAAATATCGTTCATCTTCAGTATTTTCAGTGCCGTCAGCATTCTCATAATCATACCCAAGCACAAACAAATACACCGCATATTCAAGCGCATCTTGATAATCATTAACAGCCGTCACACTTTCCCCAGCCACATATTGCTGATAGTATGGAGAGTTATAATATAGAATTAAATTTTCATTATCTTCAAAACTAACTTCATTCCCATAATAAAATTCGTTATAATTATCAGGCTGACCAAATATATCTAAATAATCGACATAAATAGAACCTAACACATCTGGCGGAATTGTTATTGCTATAGTATCATTCGCTGAATTATAACTATAAGTAGAATCAGAATCTCCGATTGCATTTTCTCCATTAAAAACTGCCAATGTATAAGGATAATCCTGCGCATCATTTAATGTTCCATTTGAGTTCCCAACATAATTATCAAATCCAAATTCCCAACCATTCAAATCTAAAACTATTGTAGCAGAGGTTCCAGAATCATTAGTAGTCGTCGTTATACTTTGAATTGTGTATCTTATACTGTCATTATAGTAAAGTTTTTGATTAGGCGTTAAAAGACTCAAATTCGTATCATTTAAAATGTTTTCATTTGCAATTTCATCTAGTGATGAATATGTATCATAAAGTTGATTTGCAACATATGCAACAAATATATTATAAAAATATTCCGAGTTTCCGTCCACTAAATCTGAAATCTCATAATCACTTGGTTTTCTTAAAACTTTTGCCCCTTGAATAACATAAGGTAAATCAGGGTTGATAGTTTCCGTGCAACCCACCATAAAAAACAACATAAAAGATAAAATAACAGATAAAACTCTATATTTAACTTTCATATTAATAGTATAACACAATACAAAATAAAAAAACAAGAAAAATTCTTGTTTTTTATTTATAATATCATTTCGTTTGAAGAATTTATTTGTGCATCTGCTATTTTATCTACTAATGCTTCATTATAAACAAACTCTTCTAAATTCACTTTGTTAGTTTTTGATTGAGTATCATAAATTACCACCCAATTATTACCATTGGATTTATTTTCCTCATAATTTATTACATTCTCAACCCAATTACCAAATTGTGAAGATGATCTAATTTCCTTTTTTTCTAAATAGATTTTATTGTCTTCAAGAGTTAATATTGTAAATGGGATTCTTCTTTGTATTCCTAAATTATCTCCAGCGGGTAAAGAGATATGTTGTTCAAACAAAACTAACCTATATTTTATACTACTATTCGGAAAAACAACATTAACACATGCATCAAGAAATTCTTTGTCTGTATATTCAGACCCATTTGGAATATATCCATCAGCATAATCAATATTCGAAACCTTATAATCATATTCAGTTCTTGTTATATCCAAAGGACGAAGTGCAAAAAGGTCATCTTCTAATTTGTTAAAACTATTTGCTGTTAAATTCATAGGGATTTCCACAATTTTTAAACACTTATCATTTTCCGTTTCTGGCTCATCATATTCACAGAGAGACATTATTGTATATTTATGATCTTCATCACTATAATTTGTTAACAAATGCTTAACAGTTGAAAATTTACTATAATAATTATCATATAAAGTTGTAAGATTTGTTGAGGTCATAGTTTTTGTTTTTAAAAAGTTTTCAACTGTTTCATAAAGTTCATCATGTTTAAAAACAATAATCGGGTCACCATACTCATCTCTAACAAAGTCTGCACCATTTGGAGTTACTTCATAACCTTCAATTGAGTCATAAGCCTTTTCAATTTCATCTAATGTTGGTAAATCTGGCTCAGGATCCGGATCAACAACAGGATCACCCGGCTCTATGACCGGATCGTCTGGTTCTGTAACTGGTTCATCTGGTTCAGTCACTGGATCGTCAGGATCAATTGTAGGATCATCAGGGTCAATTGTAGGATCGTCAGGATCAACTGAAGGGTCGTCTGGGTCTATTGTAGGGTCGTCTGGGTCAATCACTGGATCATCTGGATCAGGCGTCACAATTTCATGATTATTATCATCATCTGGTGACAAATGGCAAGCTGACAATCCAATAGTAGTGCTTGTTATCATAAAAATTCCAAGAGCAAGTGCACCCAATTTTTTTAAAAATCCTTTTTTCATAAACATCTCCCTTTCTTAACTTTAAACTATTTATCCATTAATATTTTATCACATAAAATCTCATTTTGCAATAATAATCTTGAAAATTTATTGAAATTTTACAAAATATTTTAAAAAATTGGTTTAGTTTACAATATTTTTCAAAAATATCACAGCTTTTAGCCATTTTTTACAAAAAAACAATTAAACAGCCCTAATTTCCTTAAAATAAAAAAAGTCGTTAAAAAAACGACTAAACTTCCTTACTTCTCATAGAATAAAAAAGATATTGCTGAGCATAACCCGCCAAGTCTCCAAATTCTTGAACTAAAAATTCACGAATTTTCTCTCTGTTTGGCACCATTTCTCCATTTGTACAATAAAATTTAACATACATTTGCTCAATCCAAGTATCCACAGGAAAAACGTCCTTTCTTGAGTAACCAAACAGTAAAACGCAGTCTGCCACTTTCGGACCGACTCCAGCAAGTGAAATAAGTTTATTTCTAAGTGTTTTTGTGTCTAAACTTTTCCATTCTTCCAGAGTGTTATTATCAATTTGTCTAACAACTTTATATAAATAATCAGCACGATAACCTGCTCCAATTTCTTTATAAAAATTGATATCCTTTTTAAGCATACTCTCTCTTGTCGGGAAGGCATAGTATCCGCCCATATCTTTGCCCAAGTTTTCTCTCAACCGATTTAAAATGAGAGTTATTCTTTTAATATTGTTATTTGCCGAAACAATAAAAGAAATAAGAGTTTCAAATAGGTCTTGCTTTAAAATTCTTATACCCTTTCCAAATTCAATAGGCTTTTTTAAGATAGGAAATTTTGAAAGAGTGGCTATAATTTTTCCATAGTCAATTTTTAAATCAAAATAATTCTCAAAATATTTTGGACTATTAGTCTTGATAATATAACCCAAATTTGTTTCAGTAACTTTTGCCTTTTTATCAGCGGAAAAAACAAGATAGCAGTCTCCCATATCCTTATATGAAAAAACTTGTCCACACTCTAAAATATCTCTAATATCAAAATCTTCCTTGCCGAAAATCTCAATATAATCTTTTCCTATTGAATATTTCATTCAAACACTCCAAAATTCGATTAAAAAAATATATAAAAATGCAAAAAAATAAATAAAATTGTGCAAAAATAGTAAAATTTACTAAAAAA
The DNA here is from genome assembly GCA_944360025.1 of uncultured Clostridia bacterium. Classification (GTDB taxonomy): domain Bacteria; phylum Bacillota; class Clostridia; order Christensenellales; family UBA1242; genus Caccovivens. The sequence continues at coordinate 7,767 of CALVTF010000023.1, read as the reverse complement.
GAGCGAAAAACTCGCTCTTATTCTGCAATAACTGAAACTGTTTTTTTGCCCTTGCTTGCTCCAAAACTTACTTTACCGTCTTTAAGAGCAAAAAGTGTATAGTCCTTTCCAAGACCAACATTAGCACCTGGGTAAACTTTTGTTCCTCTTTGACGAACAAGGATGGAACCTGCTGTCACGAATTGACCAGCGTATGCTTTAACGCCAAGACGTTTTGCTTGCGAATCTCTACCGTTTTTGGTGCTACCGCCACCTTTTTTATGAGCAAAAAGTTGAATATTAATTATCATCTCTTTTTACCTCCAATTTAACATATTGACCATACTCTTTTGAAATTTCCTGAAGGGTTTTTTCCATTGTTTTTAAAAGAATTTGTGCATTTTCGTTTTCAAAATCGTGAATATTTAATTTGAACTTCAAATAGCCATCGCTTATTTCCACAAACGAGTCAAGTTTCAAAACTTCTTGAATTCCTTTAACCGTCATTTGTGTGGCTGTAGAAACTGCACTACAAACAATATCGCTTCCCTCGTCGGCATAACCTGTATGCCCAGAAACTTCAAATCCGATAATATGGTTTTTAGATTTAGTTATAATTATCTTTGTCATAACTTACATTTTAATAGAAACAATTTTAAGTTCTGTCCAAGGTTGTCTGTGACCTTGTTTTTTGCGTTCATTCTTCTTTGGTTTGTATTTATAAACAACAATTTTGTCGCCTTTGCCATGAGAAAGAACTTCAGCAGTCACTTCTGCACCTTTAACGGTTGGTGTTCCAGCAACAACTTTACCATCATTAGACACGAGCAAAACTTCTAAATTGATTTTGTCGCCAACAGCATTAGAAAGTTTTTCAACTTTGATAATGTCGCCTTCTGTAACGTTGTATTGCTTTCCACCGGTTTGAACAATAGCAAACATAACTTTTACCTCCTTAACCAAACTCGCTGTCGTCCTAGGTGTGAGGAGTCTATGACTCTTTTTGTGACATTTAACTAAATTTAGAAATTTAATCAAATTATTCAAGATCTACCAAAAAAGTTATAAACCTTAAACTAAATAAGCCACAGAAATTAAATTCTCAACTTCTAAAACCCGACACAAGCGGAAATACCTAGGTATTTTAGCATAAAATAAAAACTTTGTCAAGAGAAATAGAATTATTTGACAAAATTTTCAAGTTAAAATTATTTAATTTGCAACTTTATTAAGATTAAATAATTTACCTATTTTAAATAATTGAATTAATAATTGAACTGTTATTCTTACTGTTTACGTAGTTTTTTCAAATAATTTTCAAAATAATCAGGAAGTGGCGCTTCAAAAGTCATTTCTTTTAACGTTGTTGGATGAATGAAAGTGAGCCTGTAAGCATGCAATAGTTGTCCTTCTAGACCTTTAACTTCCTTTCCATAAACCTTATCACCAATAATAGGGTGCCCTAAGTATTTTGCATGAACACGTATTTGATGAGTCCTGCCTGTTTTAAGAGAGAATTCCACAAAACAAGCATTTTTAAAACGCTCTAAGACTTTATAGTCGGTTATAGCTTCTCGTCCAGAGTCAGAAACTGCCATTTTTTTGCGGTCCTTTTTATCGCGAGCAATGTATGTTTTAATCCCGCCACTATCTTCTTTCAAATTTCCTTCAAGAATGGCTAAATAGTTACGTTTACAAGTTTTATCCTTAATTTGTTTTGCAAGTGAAATGTGAGCCTTGTCATTTTTTGCCACAACCAAAAGCCCACTTGTTTCTTTATCAAGACGATGCACAATTCCCGGTCTTAAAACACCATTTATTCCGCTTAAATTTTTTATGCGATACAAAAGCCCGTTCACAAGTGTGCCCGATTTTGTGGAAGAACAAGGATGCACAACCACCCCCTGAGGTTTGTTGACTACTACTAAATCATCATCTTCATAAACGATATCAAAAGGTACCTCTTCGGCTTCAGTGGATATTTTTTCAGGTTCCTTAAATTCCACTTCCACCAATTCGCCCAGCCTTAATTTCCAACCACTTTTGACCTTTTTATTGTTAACTGTAACTAATTCCTCCTCAATAAGTTTAGAAAAATGTGAACGTGAAAAAGAAGGAAAACATTCTTGCAAAAACAAGTCAAGCCGTTTCCCAATGTCCTTATTTTCAATTTCAAAAACCTTTTTCTTCATAAAACTCACAATAGGTGAAAATGTCACTCTTTTTTATCTAAATTATCATTATCGCCATTTTTGGACTCTAGATCATCACCTTTTTTATCTTCACTATTTTTATCGTCAATAATAATTTCTTTTTCTGTATCTTTTTCTTTTTTATCTTTTTTATCCACTTCTTCCACCACAATAGTGCCCGTTTCAGCCTCCATTACTTTGTTCTTCCCTTGTTTTTTGAAAAGTGGAATAAGAAGATAGATAATAAACATAATGACGCCGATAGTAAGAAAAGTATCAGCAAAATTAAAAATTGGAAAAGACTGCCAAAAAGCAAATTGAATAAAATCTCTCACATAACCGAAAACAATTCTGTCATATAGATTTCCAAGGCATCCGGCAAAAAGGAAAGCAAAAGTCACAATAAAAAGCCAAGATTTTTTCTTTTCCACAATAAAATACCAAATAAAAATACCAAGAAAAATCAAACTCATAATAATAAGCATAACTTGACTACCTTCAAAAATACCCCAAGCCGCACCATAGTTATGAACAGAAATGATATTGAAAAGCCCAGGAATAGCACTCACACCTGTGCCTTCTTCATACATACCGTCAATAACATATTTGGTAACCAAATCTAGCACCAAAATAGCCACAATAAGAACTGACATAACAATAAATTTGTTTCTTAAACTTTTATTCATACCCCACCAATTTATTTTTAAGAATATTATTTAGTTATAAAATAATAACTTTTAAATAACAATATTTAACTTTAATTTTAAATTCTAGAAATATAAAAAATGGACTTAAGATATTTCAATTTCAAAATCTTTTGGAAGAAAAATGTATAAATTTTTCTCAATTTGTTCATTTCGTCCCTGAATTATATCCAAAACACCATTGTAATAGTCCAAAATCTTATTTTTTTCTGAATTGGAGCAATTTCTAAAATCTAAAATAAATGGAATATCTTTTTTAAGTAGTTCCGCTTTTTCTTTGCAGTCCTCAAGTTTTTCAGGATAATAAACTCTTACCCCGTCAATTTCGTCCGGCAATTTTTCGGTCACCTTTAAATTATAGGTAGCAGTTTTATTGTTTTTTTTCTTAACCACCTTAACGTCGTCAGTTTCAAAACCTAATGCTTTATAAAAAATATCCATAAATTTCATATATTAACCTCTAAAACTTTTAAAAAGCCTAATCTCTCTTATTATTATAACATACATAATTAAAATCTAGCAAATAAAAGCGCAAATTTCGCCACCAAAATGTTATTTAAAAATAAAAAATTTGTCAAAAAAGCTTTTTATAAATTAATTGTTTAATTTTAGCAAATTTTAAAATTAAAATAAATAAAAAAAGACTGAATTTCAGTCTTTTTTAATGCCAAATCTTAAATTATTCAATAATTGAAGAAACAACACCAGAACCAACTGTTCTTCCGCCTTCACGAATAGCGAAACGAAGTCCTTGTTCAATAGCGATAGGTGTGATAAGAGAGATAGTCATCTTAACGTTATCACCAGGCATAACCATTTCAACGCCTTTTTCAAGTTCAATAGTTCCGGTAACGTCTGTTGTTCTGAAATAGAATTGTGGTCTGTAACCATTGAAGAATGGAGTGTGACGACCACCTTCTTCTTTCTTCAAAACGTAAACTTCAGCAGTGAATTTTGTGTGTGGGTGAATTGAACCTGGTTTGCAGATAACTTGTCCTCTTTCAATTTCGTTTCTTTGAATACCACGAAGAAGAAGACCTACGTTATCACCAGCACGACCTTCATCAAGAAGTTTTCTGAACATTTCAACACCAGTAACAACTGTTTGTTTCTTTTGTCCCATACCAACGATTTCAACAACATCGTTAAGTTTAACAATACCTCTTTCAATTCTTCCTGTAGCAACTGTACCACGACCTGTGATTGTGAATACGTCTTCAACAGGCATTAAGAAAGGTTTGTCTGTATCACGAATTGGTTCAGGAATGTAAGAATCAAGAGCATCAAGAAGTTCTTGAATGCATGCACATGCAGGATCATCAGCTTTACCAGCTTGAGCAGCTTCCAATGCTTTAAGAGCAGAACCCTTAATAATTGGTGTTTTGTCTCCTGGGAAACCATATTCTGTTAAAAGTTCTCTAATTTCCATTTCAACGAGTTCAAGAAGTTCAGGATCGTCAACTTGATCTGTTTTGTTCATGAAAACAACGATGTAAGGAACACCAACCTGTCTTGCAAGAAGGATGTGTTCTCTTGTTTGAGGCATAGGACCATCAGTTGCAGCAACAACGAGGATAGCGCCGTCCATTTGAGCAGCACCTGTGATCATGTTTTTAACATAGTCAGCGTGTCCTGGACAGTCAACGTGAGCATAGTGACGTTTTTCTGTTTGATATTCAACGTGAGCTGTGTTGATTGTGATACCTCTAGCTCTTTCTTCTGGAGCCTTATCAATTTCATCATATTTCATTTGTTGAGCCAAGCCTTTAGATGCGCAATACATTGTGATTGCAGCAGTAAGGGTTGTTTTACCATGGTCAACGTGTCCGATTGTACCAACATTTACGTGTGGTTTTGATCTATCAAATTTTTCTGTAGCCATTTTTAAAATCTCCTTTTTATAATTCTACATACGATATAATATCATATTTTTTCCAAAAATCAAAACGATTTTAACAATTTTTTGTGATATTATCACATTTTTTTGGTGGCGTTGCCACTTTTTATAATTTTATTTGCTATTTCAGCAAGATTTTTGTGCTTTCTTCTTATCTAGATAAGTAACTTTTTTTATTCTGCCTTCTTTCTTTGTCCAATAATACCTTCAGCAATATTCTTTGGAACTTCAGAATATTTCAAGAATTCCATTGTGAAAGTTCCACGACCTTGTGTTTGAGAACGAAGGTCAGTAGCATATCCAAACATTTCGCCAAGTGGAACTTCAGCATTAACAATTTGAACACCTGGTCTTGTTTCGTTACCTGTTAAAATTCCACGGCGAGAAGTAATGTTACCCATAACAGTTCCAAGATAATCATCAGGCACTTCCACTTGAACTTTCATAATAGGTTCAAGTAAAACCGGATCTGCTTTTGCACAGCCATCTTTGAAAGCCATAGAACCAGCAATCTTGAACGCCATTTCAGAAGAGTCGACTTCGTGGTAAGAACCATCAAGAAGAGTAACCTTATAGTCAACAACTTCATAACCTGCTAAAATACCATTCTTTGCAGCCTCTTTAATTCCATTAAATACAGGTTGAATATATTCTTTTGGAATTGAACCACCAACGGTTTTATCAACAAATCTTTCAGCATCTTCAAGGTGTGTTCCTGGTTCAACCGGTTCAATATCTATAACGCAGTGACCATATTGACCTTTACCACCACTTTGACGCACGAATTTGCCTTCAGCATGTGCTTTTCTCTTAATAGTTTCTTTGTAAGCAACTTGAGGAGCACCTACATTTGCTTCCACTTTGAATTCACGAAGAAGTCTATCTACAATGATTTCAAGGTGAAGTTCGCCCATACCAGCGATAATTGTTTGACCTGTTTCTTGGTCGGTATATGTTTTGAAAGTTGGGTCCTCTTCTGCAAGTTTAACAAGTGCAAGCACCATTTTTTCTTGCATAAGTTTTGTTTTAGGTTCGATAGCAACGCGAATAACAGGTTCTGGGAAGTCCATACTCTCAAGAACGATTGGGTGCTTTTCATCACAAAGGGTTTCACCTGTGATTGTATCCTTAAGACCAACAATAGCTGCAATATCACCTGCTCCAACTTCCTTAATTTCTTCTCTTTGATTTGCGTGCATACGAATAAGTCTGCCCACTCTTTCCTTTTCGCCTTTGTTTGAGTTATAAACATAACTTCCAGCAGTGAGTTTACCAGAGTAAACACGGAAGAAGGCAAGACGACCAACAAATGGGTCTGTCATAATCTTGAAAGCAAGTCCAGCAAATGGAGCATCTTCACTTGGAGCTCTTGTTTCTGTTTTGCCGGTTTCAGGATTTACACCTTCAATGTGGTCAATGTCGAGTGGTGATGGAAGATATTCCACCATTGCATCAAGAAGCATTTGAACACCTTTGTTCTTATATGAAGAACCGCAAAGAACAGGTGTTAGTGCTCTTGAAATTGTCGCATTTCTAATTGCTTTTTTGAGTTCATCAACTGAAATTTCTTCTCCGCCAAAAAACTTTTCAAGAAGAGCATCATCAGTTTCTACAATTTTTTCCACGATTTCATCGTGAAGTTTTTGCGCTTTATCTTTGTAATCAGCAGGAATGTCAGTTACGCCAATAACAGTTCCAAGGTCATCTTCATAAACTTCTGCCTTCATTGTGAGAAGGTCGATGATTCCAGTAAATGTGTCAGCTTCTCCAATTGGCATTTGAATTGGAAGAGCTTTTGTTTTTAATCTTTCTTCAATAGAAGTTACGCAACCGAAGAAATCGGCAGCATCTCTATCCATTTTGTTTACATAAATAATTGTTGGTACTTTATATTTTTGAGATTGACGCCAAACAGTTTCAGTCTGTGGTTGAACTTTATCTCTTGCAGAGAGAACAAGAACAGCACCATCCAAAACTTTTAAAGAACGCTCAACTTCAACAGTAAAGTCCACGTGTCCCGGAGTGTCGATAATGTTGATTTTATGGTTTTTCCAAAAACAAGTTGTGCAGGCAGAAGTAATTGTGATACCTCTTTCTTGTTCTTGAGCCATCCAGTCCATTGTCGCCTCGCCGTCGTGAACTTCACCGATTTTATGACTCTTACCGGTATAAAACAAAATTCTTTCAGTGGTTGTTGTTTTACCAGCATCAATATGAGCCATAATACCAATATTTCTAACCATTTTTAAATCGGTAGCCATATTTTTCTCCTTTTTTTAACGAGACAAGTCATCTTTTTGCTCGCTTAATTTTTTATGTGATTTATAATAATTTGAGTTAATAAGATTTTCACCTTTTTTCTCTTTCTCTAAACTATCTCTTTTATTCTTTTGATAGTTTTCCATGTTTTGTTTTTTGTAAAACATAGGCAATTACCAATTATAGTGAGCAAATGCTTTGTTTGCTTCTGCCATTCTATGCATTTCATCTCTCTTCTTGATTGAAGCGCCTGTTGAGTTATAAGCATCAACAAGTTCGCCAGCGAGTTTTTCATCCATATTACGTTCGCCTGTTCTCTTTCTTGCATTGTTAACTATCCAACGAATTGCAAGAGTTTGACGTCTTTCAGGTCTGATTGGAATTGGCACTTGATAAGTCGCCCCACCAACTCTACGACCTTTGGTCTCAAGTTGAGGTTTAACATTTTCGATTGCTGTTAAGCAAACATCTAGTGGTTCTAAACTTGTCTTTTCTTTAATAATATCAAATGCTCCATAAACAATTCTTTGTGCAAGACCTTTCTTTCCGCTCATCATAACTTGGTTTACAAGCTTTGTTACAACTTTGTTGTTGTAAATTGGATCAGGTAGAACATCTTTTTTAACCGCACATTTTCTTCTTGGCATTTTTTTATTCTCCTTTTATCTAATTTTTCTCTCTTATATGGCAAAATCACAACAAATTTTTTTCGAAAAATTTGTTTCAAGTTTTTTTT
>CALVTF010000022.1 GCA_944360025.1 uncultured Clostridia bacterium | reverse complement strand
ATTTTTTTATCTTCTTTTCCAAGTTTATCAGCAGTTACTTTCAAAAGCGCTCCAAACCATTTTCTATTAGATTTTTGTCTAAAAATTAAAGTATCTGAATCTTTAAAAGGATTATCAAACTTGACGCCATATTCCTCTTCAATGTATTTAATCAGATTTTCCTTCGTCATTTGTATCCTCAACTTTTTCTGAGTTTTCTTTTACTTCTTCATTAACTTTTTCACCAGCATTTTCAAGATTTATCTCTTTCTTTTCCTCTGAATCTTTTTTACCTTTTATCTTTGCCATTAAGTCCACTTTGTTTTCTTGACCAGAAAAGAGTCTTTTAATATTTTCATGGTGAAGAATAAAGATTAAGACAACATTAAGCCAAATTAAAAAGATAATCGGTACAAAGTTTAAAACTTCCCAAACAGCAAGAAGAGTGGTCGACGTTATTGACATTGTTAAAATATAAAGGAAAGAAACGACTGAACCATATTTTAAAACAAACAAAAGAAGTAGGAAACAAACAACAAACACAATAAGAGAAATCCACCAAAAACTTGGATGGAATGTGAAAAGTCCAAAAGTTGAAGCAACCCCTTTCCCGCCTTTAAATTTATAATAAACAGGAAAACAGTGACCGATAATGGCAAAAAATGCAGTCACAAAATAAGCAAGATTACCTTCTCCTGCAAAAAAATGATTTACAACAAAAAAAGCAATAAGTGCTGGAAGCCCACTTTTTATAGCATCCATCAAAAGAGTCAAAATAGCTTCACCAAAGCCACGAGTTCTGAGCATATTCATAGTCCCCGGATTGTGACTTCCTTCCTTCGTTATATCTTTCTTAGCAAATGCCCAAGAAAAAATACGAGCAAAACTTATACTTCCAATTAAATAACCAACAACGGCACAAATGGCAAGTGCAAGATAAATCATTCTTCTTCCCTCCCCTTAAAAACTAACTCAATCGGTGTTCCCGAAAAATCCACTTTCTCGCGTAGCCGATTTTCCAAGTATCTTTGGTATGAAAAATTGATAAGTGACGGCTCTTTGCAGAAAAAGACAAATTTAGGTGGATTTGTAGAGACTTCTGTCACAAACATAATCTTCGCTTTTTGCCCATTTTTTGCTGGTGGCTCAAAATTAAGAATGGCATCCTGCAAAATATCATTTAAAACACCTGTGGTGATTCTTCTAGAGGCATTTTCGTAAACTTTATCTACCGTTTCCATAATTTCGCTTAAACCTTTACCGGTGAGTGCAGAAACAAAAAGAACAACAAAATAGGACATAAATGAGAGTTTGTCTTTAAGATTTTCAATATATTTATTCTTATCCATGTTTTTTAAGTCCCATTTATTAATAATAACCACACTAGGTTTACCCGCTTCATGGACATAACCTGCAATTCTAACGTCTTGTTCTGCAATTTCTTTTGAAGCGTCAAAAACAATTAAAACCACGTCTGAATTCTCAATAGCATTCATGCTTCTAAGGACAGAATATCCCTCCACGCTTTCTTTTTCGACACCTCTTTGACGTCTTAAACCAGCAGTATCGACAAGATAATAATCCTTTTTATTGCATTTAAAAGGAATTGTCACTGAGTCACGAGTTGTTCCTTCAACTTCACTTACAACCACTCTTTTTTTACCAAGCAAACGGTTAACTAAAGAAGATTTACCAACATTTGGTCTACCTACCAAAGTAATTTTAATTCCCTCTACCTCTTCTTTTTCCGTTCTTTCTGGAAAATATGAGACAATTTGGTCTAAAACGTCTCCAATACCTTTTCCTTGAGTGCAAGATATTGGCATTGGGTCTCCAATACCTAAACTATAAAAATCATAAAGATTCGTGGTGTCAAAATTATCAAGTTTATTAACTACTAAAACGATTGGAAGTTTTTTTCTTCTAAGCATTTTTGCAACTTCAATATCACCAAGAGTAACACCTGTTTTACCATCCACTAAAAACACAATAACAGTAGCATTTTCAAGTGCTAAATCTACTTGCTGTCTAATATCATCTTGAAAGATATCGTCCGATTTAAATTCTACACCACCTGTGTCCACAATGGTAAATTTGTGTCCACACCATTCTGCGTCAGCATAAAGTCTGTCACGAGTGACTCCCGCAACATCATCGACAATACTTAGTCTTTTCCCACAAATCTTATTAAAAAATGTTGATTTTCCAACATTTGCACGCCCAACAATGGCAACAATAGGTTTTTCCATAAATTAAATATATCACACTTTAAACCATTAAATCAACCGAATTTATTAAAAAACAAAAAACACCGAAAGTCTATGGTTTTAAACAAACAAAAATAAAGAAGCCACAACTTCTTTTGTGGCTTTTTTATTTTTCTTTCCCTTTTTGTTCATAAAAATTTTGTGTGGGGTTTTGTGCAATTATTTTTAATTGCTTCGATGCTCTCTTTTGAGTTTTTTGATTTTCTTTTATATGAATTTTTATGTTTCTTTTTAACATTTTTTCATAAACTAAGGAATTCAGTTCTAATTCTTTTTTATCATCTAATAACGACTTTAAATCTTTCTTATTTGTTTTTTGATAATATGGATTTTTAACACCATCACGAGATATTTCCCTGCCATATTTATCTCTAACTATTTTGAATTTTTTGTCAAGAGCAGAAGGATTGGTTCTCATAAGTTGCATATCTTCTTTAACTTCTTTCTGCATTGCATCAAAGTTAATTACTTCTTTTAGTTTAGCAATTTCTTCTAAAAGTTTTTCTTTATAAACAATTGTCCCCATATTATTTGAATGTTTAATAGCAGACTCAATCATTGGAAGTGTTAAAACAAGCGACCATTTATCCTTTTCAAAATCAGATGCAAGAATATCTTGTATGTATTTACTTTGCATACATTCTTCTTTGGTAAAAACACGATTGACTTTCGGCTTTTCAAATTCATCAAAATATTCTTTTTCATAAATTAAACCTGTCGATGTGTCAACAACCCAAGTTTTACCACCACCAAATTCATCAGTTTCAATATAGGCATGTTCAGCACCTTCTTCGCCGTATCTTATGCGTAAACTTTCAGTGTTGGCATAAACCATTCTACATTTATCAAAAGCCAATTGCATTAACATTGCTCTATCATAACAATGTCCATTGTTCATTTCAGTAATTAAAAGCAAAATAGAAACAGGCAGTCCTCCAAAACTATAAGGTCGAAGATAGTCAAATAAAACATCTGGGAAAGCAAAAACCTTGTTTTCTTTAAGTCCTTTAATTAGCCACTCCCTGTGTTTTTGTTCTAATTCTTCAATTTCTCTTTCTTCCATAACTTTTCTCACTCAAAAATATTATATCAAAAATTTTTGTTAATTACAATACCATAAACAGCGAAAATTTGAAAATTAAATATCTAAAAATTATAAAACAAAAAACACCAAAAGGTGTTTTAAAGTTCTTTTCCACAATATCGACAAAATGTTGAATCTGAATCAATTTCTTTTCCGCAAAATTTACAAAACCTTTTTTCTTCAGCATTATTTTCAAATATACTTTTTGATTGAACTTTGGTCGTCTTTTTTGTAGACATTAACTCATCAAATTCTTCTTCACTTATTTCTTCTATGTGATAAACTGATTTTATGTTGTAATTTGAAAAATTAGGTGTAAATCCAATAATTATAAGCCCTAATGAGATTGCTAACAATAAAGTGGCAACAACTATAAAAATTATTCCGCCTGTAATTATGTTTCTTGAAAGGAAAATTGCCCCTGTAATAATAAGAACTATTGAGATTACAAATGTGCAAAACCCAATAATTTTTATACCATGACAAAGTTTTTTTACGTCTATTTTTCGTTTGACTTTTTTCATAATATAATTTTATCATAAATCTAACAAAAAGTCAAGTATGCTACTTTCCACATTTTTTATGGCAATTAGGACAATTATGAGGACATTTTTTGTGCTTTATTAAATGATAAATTAAAATTATAGAAACAAGAACCAAAAGTATTGCTAAAATAACGAGAAAGGTCGGCCAAAAACCAAAGATTTCAAAAGATAAAGCGGTGTTATAAACAATAAAACTCAAAACATATGCCACAGCAAGTTGAATTAAAATGCCGATTACCGTCCATTTTGTGCCAATCTCTGCCTTCATCATGGAAATGGATGCAAGACAAGGAGTATAAAGTAGGCAAAAAACTAAAAACGACAAAACGGAAACGGAAGAAGGAAAATATACAACACTTGTGGAAAGAAGAATGGAAGAGGAAATAAGTTTCGTAGCATTATAGTCAATGCCATTAAACATAGCAATCGAAGAAACAACCACCTCTTTTGCCACAAGCCCTGCCAAAAGTGCAGAGACAATAGCCCAATTATTAAACCCTAACGGTTCAAATATAGGAGCCAAAAACCTTCCAATACTCTCTAACATACTTCCGCTTCCATCTAAAACAAATTGCAATTTAAAGGTAAAAGAGGACAGAAGAAAAACTATGATATTCATAGCAATCATTATAGAGCCTACTTTAACGAGAAAAGTCTTAACATTGTTCTTTAAAATATTTTTTAAACGCTTTAACGAGGTAACTCTATATGGAGGAAATTCTAAGATAAATGTTTGATTTTCGCTTTTTAAAACTGTTCTATCTAAAATTAAAGAAACTAAAATTGCTACAACAACGCCAAGTAAATATAACCCCATAATCACAAATATATTTTTCGCTCCAAAAAATGCCCCACCAATAACTGTATAGATAGGTATTTTTGCCGAACAACTCATATATGGACAAAGCAGTGCTGTCTTTATTTTGCTGTTCTTATCATCCATATTACGTGCTGTCATGATCGCGGTTGTGGAACAGCCAAACCCCATAAGCAGTGTATAAATACTTTTTCCAGAAAGTCCAACTTTGCCTAAAATATCTTCAAAGGTAAAAGCAATTCGACTCATATAACCACTATCTTCCAAAAGACTTAAAAAGAAGAAAAGAAGAACAACTTGTGGCAAAAATGACAAAACCGTTGAAAGTCCATTGAAAATGGCGTCAGAAAAAAGATAGTAAATCCAACTCTCGCCCAAAATATTTTTTAACCAAGAAAGAATCGGCGAAGAAATTAGATTCAAAAAAGATGACAATAAATCACTTAAAAACGCACCAAGAGAAAAGAATGTTAAAAAGAAAATAAAAGCAATTATAAGTAAAAAGAGAGGAAGTGCAAGATATTTATTTAAAAGTATTTTATCAAGTTTACTTTTCCCATAAGTAAAATTGACTTTTTGACAACTTTTTTCTATCACCTCATCTAAAAAAGCGTATCTTGCCTGTGTTAAAACCTCTAAACTGTTTTCTGGCACGAGAGAAAATATTTTCTTTATTTCTTCATCTTTAAAACCTTTTAATTTGAAGAAATTTTCATTTCGTTCAAACGCTTTAATAGCAAAAATCTCTTTCTCGTTTTCACTTTTATCTTTAAAATAATCTTTAACAACTGAAAAATTTATTTGTCTAAGATACGGAAGCGGTTTGCTCGCTCTTTCTTTTAACAAACTTTCTTTAAGGCTTTGTACTTTAATCTTTTTTTCGGCATTGATAAGTAATACGTCACAACCTAAAAGGTTAGATAGTTTTTTCTCATCAACCTTATATTTTACCTTTTTGTCAATTTCATTTATTGCAATCACAATATCTAAATTTTCTTCCAAAAGACAAAGAGAAAGGTATAAATTACGTTGAAGATTGTTTCTATCACAAATATTTATAATTTTTTTATATTTTTTATTTTCAATAATTTTAAAAGAAACTTCTTCTTCAAACGAAAGAGGACAAAGAGAATAGAGTCCTGGCGTGTCCACAAGAAGAAAATTTTTATCTCCCACCTTCATCGTTTTTTTCTTTTCTTCCACAGTAACACCATGCCAATTGCCAATATGCTCATTTGAACGAGTGAGAGCATTATAAAGCGTGGTCTTGCCCGAATTTGGATTGCCAACTAAAAGTATTTCTTCCATATCACGCTTTCTCCACTTTGATATAAGAAATAAGGTCTGATTTAATGCTTAGAATATAACCTCTTATCTCCACCAAAAACACTTTTTTAAGAATGGAAGTGTTGAGTATTTTAATGGCTTGTCCTTTGATTATTCCAAGTTCTAAAAAACGACGAATAACCTTCTTGTTATCTCCTAAAATATCTTTAATTTTATATACAACGTTTATTTTTCCACTTGTCAAAGGCATCATATAAAAATTTATGGAAATTTTCTTTGAGATATGAAAAAAAATATAAAAATTGTAAATATTGTGCCAAAAAATTTGCTTTTACACTATATTTTGTGATAATATTGTTTCAAGGAGAAAAAAATATGAAATGTATATATTGTGGTTGCGAAGAAAGTAAAGTTTTAGATTCAAGAAGCACAGACGAGTCAAATTCTATTCGTAGAAGAAGAGAATGTTTAAATTGTGGCAAACGTTTCACAACATATGAAACAGTAGAAACTGTGCCTATTTTAGTTATAAAAAAAGATGGCTCTCGCCAACCATTTAATATTGAAAAAATAAAATGTGGAATGATTAAGGCATGTGAAAAACGCCCTGTAAGTATGGCTCAAATAGATGAAATGGCTGAAGATATTGAAAAAACAATCCAAAATTCCCTTAATCAAGAAGTTAAATCAAGCGAAATCGGCGAAATGATAATGGAAAGACTTAAAAAAGTTGATGAAATTGCTTATGTTCGTTTTGCTTCAGTTTATCGTCAATTTAAAGACGTTACAAACTTTATAAAACTTATCACTGAAATGTGACAAAACCTCGCTCTATGACGAATGTGAATGGTTACAAAAAGTAGTTTTGCAATTGCAAAATTACTTTTTTTTATTATTTGACGTTCCAAGAACATAAGGAGTTGGATTGGAAGAAGCATAAAGTTCCACTAATATTGTATCTTCTCCCACTTTAACAATTTGAGAGATAGGAATAAAAAGTTCCATACCACTTTTAAAAACATTCCAAAAATTTCTTTCGCCCGGCACAACAATACCTTGCAAACAACTTGTTTGTAAATTAAAACATATATCTACAATATGACCAAGTCTTTTTCCATCCACAACATTGACAACTTCTTTACACCTTAATTCCAAAAATGACGTTTCCATAAAGCACTATATGTAGAAAATTGTCAAAAAATGACAGGCACAGCCTGTTTTTGTTTTAATTATTAAATAAGCCTAAAATAAAATCAACTTTTACCTTAAAAAATTTACAAAAAATTATTAAAACAGATATTATTTACTGTGAAGAAGAAAACTTCGTTTTCTGTGAAGAACTCGCGTTCGCTCGCGTGAAGAATCAACTACCATTGCCGTGAAGAACAGCCTTCGGCTGACGTTGTGGTATTTTATTTATATAGGACATAACAAACTGTATTGTTAAACCTCTTTAAGTTGAAATTATTGGCAAACGAATGCCACTTCTTCACGACGACCTTGTCGTCTTTTCACGTTACCGAAGGTAACCTATTTTACTTACTCAAAAAATTTTTTGAGTGTTTTTAAAGCAGTCTTTTCAAGACGAGAAACCTGCGCTTGACTTATTCCTACTTCTTCGCTTACTTCCATTTGTGTTTTGCCAACATAATAACGCATCAAAAGAATTTCTTTCTCTCTTTCAGATAAATTTTTAATGGCGTCATTAAGTGTCATTTTTTCTACAAGATTTTCATCGTCATCTTTATCATTTGAGATTTGGTCCATTATTCTTACAGTTTCATTTCCGTCACTATAAACAGGTTCAGAAAGAGATACCGTTTCACTTATAGCGTCGAGAGCAAAAGTAACTTCATCAAGTGGAATTTCTAAAATCTTGGCTATTTCATCAAGACTTGGTTCTCGATTTTCTTTTTTTATTATTTCCTCTTTCACTTTCAAAGATTTATAAGCAATATCACGAATAGAGCGACTAACGCGCACCGAGTTGTTATCACGAAGATAGCGTTTGATTTCTCCAATAATCATAGGCACGGCATATGTGGAAAATTTAACATTAAAAGAATCATCATAGTTATCAATAGCCTTAAGAAGTCCAACACAACCAACTTGAAACATATCATCAGATTTATCAGCTTGTCCAGGAAAACGTTGTACAACAGAAAGAACAAGGCGAAGATTTGCAACAACAAATTGGTCGCGTGCAAATTCATCACCAGATTTAACTTTCTTTAAAAGTTCGACAATTTCTGCATTTTTAAGTTTAGGTAAAAGTGAAGTGTTGACACTAGAAATAACAACGCGATTTGCCATATAACCTCCTAAAATAGAACATACAAGAATGTTTTTCTCAATTTTAAAAGGAAATATTCAAATTTGAACATAAAAGGCATAAATCGTCAAAAAACAACAAAAATTATATGTTTACCTTCGGCAAAATGAAGAATCAACTTGTGTTGAACAAGTTTAATAGTACAGTTTGTCATATCCAATATAAATAAAATACCACAACGTCAGCCGAAGGCTGTTCTTCACGGCAACAATTGTTGCTTCTTCACACTAGCGGATGCGAGTTCTTCACGGTGGCAATGCCACTTCTTCACAATCTTCCATAGCGGCAACCTAAATAATATCTGTTTTTTCTAATTTCCTTTTTAATTTATTTAAAATTTTCTTTTCTATTCGAGATATATAACTTTGGCTTATTCCCATAAGGTCCGCAACCTCTTTTTGAGTTTTCTCTTCTTGCCCGTTAAGTCCAAAACGATAAACCATAATCTGTTGTTCTCGTACGTCAAGTTTCTTTAAAACATTAAACAAAACTTGTTTGTCTGACCCACTTTCCAAATCTTTGGAAACAGAGTCCTCATCCACAGGAATAATATCCTGAAGAAGAAGTTCGTTTCCTTCTCCATCATTAGATAAAGGTTCATCAAGACTCACCTCGTTTTTCACGCGAGTGTTTTTTCTTAGTTGCATCAAAATCTCATTTTCAATGCAACGCGAGGCATACGTGGCAAGTTTAATATTTTTGTCAAGGCTGTAAGTTTTAACAGCTTTAATGAGTCCAATAGCACCAATAGAAATCAAATCCTCAAGTTCGATTCCACTTGTTTCAAATTTTTTAGCAATATAAACAACGAGGCGAATATTGTGTTCAATAAGTTTATCTCTTGCAACATTATTGCCCTTTTGAGTTTCTTCTAAAAGCACTTGTTCTTCTTCTGGCTCTAAAGGTTCTGGAAGTGCTTGATTACCACAAATATAGAATACGACATTTTCAGCATCTTTTAAATAATGCCTATTTAAAAATCTATAAATAATAAGTTTGATTTTAAGAAAAAAATTCATATTACCTCCTATTTATGCAAACGAACTATTTAAAATCATTTCGTAAGATTTAAAATTTTTAAGACAAAGGGCAAGAATTGGTTTTTCAAGTGCTTTGTCTCCTATCACAATTTTATCTATCTCAAATGCTAAAACCTTACCAGAACTTGAAACAGTGCCAAGGTTTATATAGTGTGCAAATTTTAAGTTTTTGGCGTCTAAGTTGTTTGTTAAAATATCACTTAACTCTACATTAAACAGTTTGTTAAATAGTTTGTAACTAATAAGGCTTACAGGTCTATTTGTTAAAGGGTCAGAAAGCAAATTGCCGGTATCCAAAAAGCCCTTACAAGCACATTTTTTACCCTCGTTTTCAAGTTTAACCTCAAAACAAAAATTTTCAATTTCTTTCCGTTTGTTGATAAATCTAAAGAGATGCTTAAATATAAGGTAAGTGACAATTACAATTACTAAAAATAAAAGGGCGTGAAGTTGTCCAAAACTTTGAACAAAAAAGGCACAAATTCCGCCGTACAAAAATGTGCAAAAGAAAAATGTTAAATATATTTTCAAAAAAGAGGAAAGTTTGGAATATGAAAATGTCAAAGAAACAAGAATAACCGCAAGAAACAATTTTAAGAAAAATTCAGCCACTCCACTCAAATTAAAAATGGGAATTATAAGTGCAACCACGGCTCCTAAAATTGATGCAAGAAAAACAAACCGACATTTCGCTCTTAGAACTAAGGAAGTTGTTTTAAATATGAGAAAGTCTATAATAAAATTTTGAAGAAGAGTATATTCAATAACAATTTCCATATTCCCTCCTTTCCCATATTTTATTTGATTTATAACCTTACAAATTAATAAAAAAAGGTAAAATCCTAAGAAATTTTCGTGCTTTTTGTCAGATTTATTTTTTGTATTGACAATTTTATAAAATTATGGTAAAATATTATTGTTTAAGGAAGAGATATGATTGGAAATATTGGAAAATATATGTCAAATTATTTAAACAACAGTCTTGTTACACCAAATCTACTTGCAAGTGGAATGGCTGATTGTTGCGATGAAAAAGGAAGATTGAATCAATATGTCAAAGATTCAATGTACAACTATAACACGCCATATGAAAGAAATTATGAAGTATTGTCTTTTGAAGAAACATTGTTTGTTCATTATTTAAAAGCGATAAAATTATTTTTCGGTGACAAGAAAAAACTTTCCAATCTAAATTTAAAAAAAGAAAATCAGAAAAAAATAAACGAAATTATCGAATTTCTTTTAATTGAAAGTGGAAACTATATTGATACTGACAAAAAAACAATAACCTTTAATGAAGATAAATTTATTGCTAAAAATACTGACATTCCTTTTGAGATTGCAAAAGAAATGCCATATGTTTTAGGTTATATTGCCTTAAAAAGAGGCTTTAGATTTGAAAAACCTCGTGAGTTTTTAAGTGAAGATGAAAGAGAAAATATGAATTTGTTTATATCTTTCAATCATTTAAACAAAACAACAGATTCAAAAATGATTACTTCAGTTGGAGAGAAAATCGGAATACCATATCAAGAGTTTTTACAAAATTTGAATCGAACAAAGATATAATAAAGTAATTAAAATTTATAAAAGACAGTCAAACGACTGCCTTTTATTTTAATATTACTTCAAAATTAAATAACTATTAACTAAACACAAGCGAAAGTCTTAACATTTGTTGTTATTCTTGCTCCGAGTAGATTTTGCATTTTGGCTTGAATAACTGTGCCATATTTGGTTATACACTCTGCATTGTTTAATTCTGAGCCTACGTCTCGTGTCCAATACATTAACGCATTTCCAAGTATATCAGCCACCAAATCACTAAACTCTGCTTCATAATTCCCTTCACCAAATACTTCGTCCATATCCTTTGTTGAAGATATACCATCTTGGAAGTTGTAATTTTCAATCTGAATACCAGAACTTGTACTACCAAAATTTACAACCTCTCTCGCTTGCCATGTGGTATAACTGTTTTCGCTATAACCATCACCTTTTATATCTACTAGCCCCGAATCTTGAACAAACACACCATCATTTGTCCATATAGTAGTTTGAGAAATATGATAACCTTCGCCGAGTCCTACATACTCATCATTCCAAACACTTGCAATAATAACTTTGTCTGTCACTGCCGTAACACTGCTGTCCTCTGTTCCATAACCAGAAAAATAATCTCCTGCAAGATAGTATTTTACAGGTTCAACTTTGTACCACGTGGCATTACCATTGTAGCGTATGTATTCATTTCCATCACTTAGAATATATGATGGATGACTTACCATTTCCACTGTACCATCATTTTGTACCATTGGAATTGTATATCTATTTCCAGATTCCGGTAATTCCCTTGAAGTGGTTGACAACCGAAAATTGCCAAGACTGAATGTTACTGTTTGATTGTCAGCAACATATCCGCCATTGATTACAACCCAAATTGTATTTGTTGATGATATGTTTGTAAATGTTGCTGTAACTGTTCCACTACTTGCCTTTGTTGGAAGTCTATATGTTAAATAGTCTCTATCTGTGCAGTGTGTATTTGCTGGTCCAGTTGAATTTATGATTTGAACTGCAAGACCGTCTGAACCTTGGAATTCATTTGTATCACTATAATCAGAAGAAACTAAACCATTATAATTTGGCACAACATAGTCAAAGGTTAAAGTGTATGTTCCATCAGCACTTGAAGTTAATGGCGCAGGTATTTGTATTGCTAAAATCTCCCAAACTCCCACCGTTTTAACTGTAAATGTACTCATTTTGGTTGCTTTGTCATACATAATATTTGAATAATTAGAGCCATTGTATTCTGTCCAATTTCTCAAATCACTGTCTATTATACTTGTCTGCGGATATCTACCCATTTCGACATACCATTTGCCTAACTCTTCGTCATATTGTGCTGGATTTTTCGCTGTCCACTTTGCATACAAAGTATGATTTCCTGCTGTTCTCACAGTAGTACTAGCGGTAATAGGGGTTACAAAAGTATTATTTAAGTACCAACCACCAAAGGTAAAACCTTCTCTCGTGTTTGAAATGTTTAAAAGTTCACCATAACTACTGCCATAAGTAACTAATTTAGTACCAACTATTTTACCATTTGAAGAGTATGAAATTGTGTAAGAATTTCCTTTTGCAAAGGCATATAATGTTAAATTTGATGCTGGCATTGTGAATTTATATGAAGTGCTATTACTTAAAGCCGCTGCATTGCTATTATTAGTATTTGTCCACTTATTAAAAGAATAACCTGACAAGACTGTAACAGTTGTAGTATAAGCGGTCATATAGTTAACGTCAACCTCTTTGTATCTACCAACACTATCAGTGTACCATGTTGTTGCAGGTTGCCTTATATCGTCAATTCCTTTCATGGCATAAATCCGCAATTTATAAGATTGGTAAGCCATTTGAA
>CALVTF010000021.1 GCA_944360025.1 uncultured Clostridia bacterium | reverse complement strand
CTTATATTTTTCTCGAAGCAAAGCAATTTGTCTCATCATATCCGTTTTATGATGACGATCTAGCGCCTCTTCATCCTTCCATTTGTCAATTAAAAGCACCGTTTCTTCATCCACCATTGGAAAAAAGTATGAATAGCCTAAATTTCCTTCCTCTTTTCTAACTAAATCTACAATTCCACTTGAAACATTTCTTCTGCAAACTTTTTTGCGTTTCCATTCTTTCCTCTATAAAAAATGTTGATAACTAGCATAAGAAATCCCTCCTAATAGATAGGATACCACAATCATTATTTAAAAGGCTAATATTTGAAGATAATTTTATTTACACAAATTGTGGAAATGTGGATTTTTTATTGTATAAATATCGTATAAATCATATCGTTCTCGATAAACTTTTGGCGGTGTTACAAATTTTTCTACGCTTTTATTTATACTTATTTTGCTAGACCAACAAAAAGCATTTTCTTGAAGTAAAAAATGATAATCTTCAATTTCAGTGTTGAAGTATAACGCAACATTCCATTCTCCATTTCCTCTTTTGGCTGTTTTTTGTGCCTTTTCTACTTTAAGTCCTGTAATTTCCACAAAATTGAACATAGATAAAGCCATTCCATTTAAAGATTTAAAGGAATCATAAAAATTTTGACAAGAATATAGATATTCTTTATCAAATTGATAGTCATTTAAAATTTGATTAGTTAAATTAAAAAAGGCATGTCCCATGCAGTTTACCAGCGAATATGCCGGCAAGCCATTTGAAAGTTTAAACATGTAACTTTCATTTTTTCTTATAGGAACATAGCCCAAAGCAAAAATTTCTTTTAAATTCTTTACAATTTTTTCACTATACATAGAAATATGTTAACATTAATTTAGCTTTCTGTCAATATTTTTTTTACTCGCTCGCCAAAATAGTTGACATATTGAGCCATTATTCTTTAAAATACAAACTATGGGGAAAAAGTTGTTTTACGATAATTTTACAGAAGACCAAATTTGTGGAATTTTTACGCCTTGGCATTTTTTCGCTATTGCTATCTTTTTTGTTACTGTCATTTTGGCTATATATTTCTCTAGAAAGCTTAACGACAAACAAACCAAGATAATGATGTGGACAATAGCTATTCTAGTGACCAGCATGGAAATAATAAAAATCATCGTTCGACTTTGTAAAGGCTCTGGCGGTGACGGTTGGATTCCACTTTACTTCTGCAGTCTTTTCATCTATGCGATTTGGCTGTCTCTTTGTAAAAATAAAACTTTGAAAACCACCGGCCTTTGCTTTATGGCTTTAGGAAGCTTGCCGGCTGCTTTGTGTTACATCTTTTACCCTTCAACGTCTCTTCTTCTGTATCCGCTTTGGCACCCCGCTTCCTTACATAGTCTTTTTTACCATTGGCTTATGGTCTACGCCGGCAGTTTAATCTTTATGAAAAAACTGTATAAACCAAAACTTCTCGACTTCGTTTATTACTTCGTGTTTGTTACAATTTTCTCGGCTATCGCAATAATCATTAACTATTTCTTAGGGACAAACTTAATGTTTATGGGCTCGCCGTTCGGTTTGGCTTTCTTAGAACCAATTTTTAATTATTCAAAGGAACTATACATAATCTTGGTCTATCTGGCACAAGCAGTAGCATTTTACTTTTTGACATATGGAATTTATCGCATTATAAAACTTGTCGTTGATAAAAGGAGAATAAA
This sequence comes from uncultured Clostridia bacterium, assembly GCA_944360025.1. Classification (GTDB taxonomy): domain Bacteria; phylum Bacillota; class Clostridia; order Christensenellales; family UBA1242; genus Caccovivens. Next base: position 11,738 of record CALVTF010000021.1, on the reverse strand, counting down.
ACATGAACCTATTTGATTACTTTTTCACAAACAAAGCATATTTACCTGCAGATTTGCCGGGTAGACTTTTCTCGCCTTTGCATATCGCAGTTATGGTTGTTTTAATAATTGCTGTGCCACTCCTTGCTTTTCTTTTAAGAAAAATGAAAAAGAAAAACATGAAAATTTTGTTCATTGTGCTATGGGCTTTAATGGTGGTTATGGAAGGCGTTAAAATCACTTTGGAATCTTGCACAAATCCAAATGGTTTTGAAGTCACTGGAATTTTACCTCTATATATTTGTAGCATTTTTATGTATGTTATGCCATTCGCAATATGGGGAGGGGAATTCAGCATATGGCGAAGGTCCGCTTGTAGTTTCATCTGCACTTTAAACCTTATTGGTGGCCTCGTCAATTTCGTTTATCCAAGCAATGTTCTTTCCAATTATTCAGTAATTTCTTTTGCTGGACTTCACACTCTTTTCTATCACGGAATTATGGTATTTGTCGCTCTTTTAATGCTCTTTTCAAAATATTATGACTATAAAAATATAAAAGACTCAATTTTGGCATTTATTCCTCTGTTTATTGTTTCTATACCAGCAAATATAATTAACTTTGTTTATAACTGCTCATATATGTTCTTCCGCGGTGGTTTTCCATTCTCAATTATCTCTGACCATATGCCAGAGTGGCTTTGGATAATAGTTTTGTATATTGCTTACGCTCTTGTTCCATATCTGTTCTATCTCCCATATTATATCTACAAAAAGACGAAAAAGAAAGACCCGGAAGAAGAAACCTTTCAAAAAATTTTGTCAATAACTAAAAAGAAAATCTAAGAAAATTTTATTTTTAAATTTAACCAAAAAATCAGCAGACAATGCTGATTTTTTATTTATTTCGCTTGCATTAATCCATAGACATTTACTTTATCTATTATTCTTCATTTAAAATTATCTAGTTTACTATTTTGCCTTATTAAAATAAAAAAAGCACGAATGTGCTTTGGGTGCCAATATATTTGATTTTGTTTTAAAACTTCACTCCCTCTTGTTTATACAATTCTAGGTTATAATATTCCACTATTAACTGTATTAACTCTCCTGTCTTTGGCTTACTGTCTATTGTAAAAATGTTTGTCTTAAACATTTGGTTAACTTCCAAAAAACTTCTGTCTATATACGTTGCCTCTATTGAATGTCGTATGTCTCTTTCTATACACAAATATTTAACATTGTATTCCTCAGCTACTTTTGCATATACGCCTTTACATAATCTATGTATAAGAGAGGGGTCTTGGATGACAAGTTCAATGGCATAACATAGATATTTAAATCCCACACGGTTTACTTGAAAACCTATTTTTATCAGCGCGTATTTAATTATTTTTCTTACTTTGTTTAATTCATTTTCTTTCATACTCTTTCCTTTTAAATTCATTTGATACGCGCAGAAAAAGAATGGCACCCATATTGCCAAAGCAAATATATATAAACCAATTCTGGGGAAATAACCAAATGAATAAGGTCAGTATTTCCAACTGACTTTTATATTATATCACACCTTTTACAAAATTCCAAATAATTTTACAATACTTTTCAAAATATTTAAAATATTTTTTAACAAAAAAATACCTTCCTTCTGTACTTAGGTGCAAATACAATATGATACTTGCAATTCCAAGTCGAATGTGCTAAACTATTTGTGTCGTGCATGACAAAAACCTCCTGTGTTAAATATTTAGTGTAGGCTACGAAGATATCTTAACACAGGAGGTATCTTTATGTAAAGGTTAACCTCTTTTGAACCACGGGACTATCCCGTGGTTTTCTGTAACAAGAAAAAAGTCATAGTATGTAATTATTTACTATGACCTTTTTAATATTTTAATTTTATTTTCTTTTTAATTTTGTAAATACTTTTAAAATTTGTTGAATAAGTTTTAACAAACTCAAAACTAGTGCGATTATATCTGCCAAGATATAAAGTTTAAATAGGTTTTTTAGTGTTGTAATTTCTTGTTCATTGAATATATTTGAGCTTTGCAAAATCTCAATAGTCTGTTTATTTGCTTTTTTCTCTACTTTAATATTTACAATTTGAAAAATAAATACTAATAAATAAAAACCAAGTCCAATTAACAAACCGATAAGTGTAGGGATTCCTGTAAACTTAGTTAGGATATCTATAACAAGACCTACAATAATAGCCCCATAGAAAAGAAGTGGTGTAAACAATGTTAAAATTTGAAGAATATATCTAAATCTAAAACTTTTATCTTTGTTTTTATGTTGAATTGCAAGACAAACTTTTTGTGTCGCAATACCAACAGCAGTTATAGATGATGAATTTAATATATTTGTCCTTAAATATATTGTCTTTTTCATTACACTATAATGATTTCCAAAAAGTAAAATTCTTCTAAAAAAACCAAGTTTTTTAATTTGTACATATTGAAGACCATTTGCATCAAGTAATGACCTTGCTGTTTGTTCTGCTGTTAATCCATTAGACAAGGGCATTTTGTTATATTGTTTATATTTGATAATTAAACTGATTTGAACAACTAGTGCAATTACCAAAAAAATTAAAATTAATCCTGAAACTATCAATGATGCAAGTTCAATTCCACTTAAATTTAACATATTAATCTCCTTTTAATAAATATATCATATAAAAAAATAAAATGTCAACCTTTTAATCTCCTTTTAGTAAATATATCATATAAAAAAATATCAACCTTATATATATATTTATTTGACTTCAAAGACCTTTAATTGTATAATTAAATAAGGAGATTAGAATGGTTAAAAAAGATTATCATATTAATGTTGTAAAAGCAGAAGATATAAAAAATCAAAATAATTTAGAAAATACCCAAAATGTGATAACGCAAGCAACAAATGTAAATGAACCTAAAGAATTAAAAACTGGACTTATGATTGGCGGGTTAATTTCGTTTTTTCTTTCAATGTGTTTTATGGCAGTTACTGTATTTTTTTTATTGCAGACATATAGTTCAAATAGTGATGCGCAAAAAGCAGTTACATTCATTGTTTTTATTTTAACAATAGGCTGGATTAGTTATATTCCGGGAGTTGTTTGTTCAATTATTTCACTATGTTTGCACCCATTTGTAATTAAGTCAAGCAGTAAAGGACAAAAGGCGGTTGGAATAATATTTACAATTCTAACTATTATTTTCATTATTGCATATCTATTTATTGCAATTTATATAATGTCTTTGCCAAGTAATTAGTCAGGAAGTAAAAATTTTTATTGTAATGATATATAAAAAATGAGATTACATCAATTGATGAAATCTCATTTTTCTTGTCCCTAATGAAAAAAGCACTATATATAGTGCTTTTAATGTGGCGGAGGCTTAGGGATTCGAACCCCAGGAGGCTGTTAACCTCAACGGTTTTCAAGACCGCCGCTTTCGACCGCTCAGCCAAACCTCCGCAATATTTTTTCTACTTTTTAGTAGCAATATATATTATACATATTTTTTTTATTTTTGCAAGTGTTTTTTATCAAAATTTTAGAAATTTAATTTTCTTTTGATAATTTATTATATCTTTTTTTTCATCGCTTAATTTTTTGAATAAATTTATTGATTTATGAAAAAATATCTTTGGAGGTATTTATGACATTTAATCCATTTGAAGAAAAACCAAAAAAATTAGAATCATGTATTATGAGTTTTAAAGAACTTGCCGGCAAACCATATGACAAACTTGAATCTAGTCCATACACACGTGTTAGGTGCATTTTAATGAACGGCACAGAATATGAATCAGTTTGGTTTGGACACCAATTTCATAGACATTCATCTGACAATGATTTAAGAAGAACAATTGCTCTTATTAGACGCAACGAACAACAGCAGCAGAAATTAATTTCATCTTTAAAACCTATTGATGAAAATCTACTTGAAACAACAATAGCTTATGAACAACTTGCAGTTGATTTGACTGCCTTTTTAGCACAAAAAGTTAATGATAAAAACATTAAAAATGCCCTAGACTTTGCACTTCTTGAGGACTTCGACCACCTATATCGCTATGCAAATATGTTGGAAAGTGATATGAATTTAAAAGCAGAGGATTATGTTGGTGATTATACTGAGATTATGCCTGCAAGACCTACTATTGCTCATCATCGCCACCCTTATGACTCTGTTAAAAATCCTATTTGTAACAAAACGGCAACACCTTTTGATAAATGTGCGGTAAATATTATAACCGCCGCCGAGCAACAAACAATGAACTATTATATGAACCTTGGTGGATTTTATAAAAATCAGAAAGGAAGAGAACTTTACACAGAGATAGCAATGGTGGAAGAACAACATGTCTCTCATTATGGAAGTTTGATTGACCCAACTGCAAGTTGGTTTGAAATGTGCTTAATGCATGAGTATATAGAATGCTATCTTTACTATTCAATGCTCAATGATGAGAGTGATAAAAATGTTAAAATGGTATGGGAAAAACTTTTAGAACAAGAAATTTCTCACCTTCATGCTGCAGCAAAAAATCTAAAGAAATACGAAAAGAAAGAGTGGCAAGAAGTAATTCCAGATGGAAAATTTCCAGAACTAATTACATTTAAATCTAATAAAAATTATATAAGAAATATTATCAAAGATACTATTGAAAACACAGCAAATCGTGAAGACTATATTAATATTAACGATTTACCACAAAGCGCAGATTTCTTTGTGTATCAGCGAAAGGTGGTCAAAAATCCAGAAGATATTGTCTCGCACAAAGTCATAGAAGAGCATATTGATAGATTTAAAGAAGATTATCGCGTTCAAGACAAAGTTCATCCTGTTAAAGAACTAGAAAACAGAAAAACTGATAATTTTAATATTGGTCGCATTCCTAAAACAACAAAATAATCATTTAGATTTTAACTAAATAATATAAAAAATATAAATATATTAAAAATTCGATAAAATCTAGCAAAAAAAATATTTCAAATTATTATTTATTAATAATAAAAAATAGTTTAATTAAAACTATTTTTTATTTTACATTTTTTTGTGAAACAACTTTGGAATGTATAAAAGATTTTACTTGCGACGATAGTCAACGTCAATTACTGCTTTTCTTTTTTCATCTTGTTTTTTACCACTCATGTCTACCCATTTTTTGACAATTAAGTTGGTAATTGGTGAGAATATCATGGTCACAATTTGTCCAATAATAATGTAAATTGCAAACAAACTTGTATACATCAAAGTAAAGATTCCCAAAATTATTGGCATAATGAAATACATTGCCTTTCCACCCGGCTGTTGCGTTCCGCTGTCCTTTTTCATAAGTTTGTTGTTGATGAAGATTGATAAGAAAGAAGTTACAACAGCCAAAATTACTAAAATATAGTAACCATTTACTCCTAAATCTCTTTCGTTTAAATCAGCAACGACAAAGTCAAATATTTGCTCTTCATAACCGAACTGTGCTTCCACCTCTCTTTCTGATTCAGAATAGTAGTTGTTTAAATAACTTGTTATTTCGCTTTTTGTAAATACAGGACTTGTCGTTGGACTTTCGGCTTTATAAATATTTTTAATCCAAAGAAAACTTTGCATGTTATCAATATAATAATCGGCGACAATGTCTTCTGCCATTGCTTTTATGTTTAATTGCATATTGTTTAATTCTCTTTGTGCAGAAATAGAATTTCCTTCTGCGTCATCTGTATATTCATTTGCATACTTATCAATAATCTTGAAAATTTCTTCGTTTGCATTTACATTTGGATCATCATTGAAATTAACAATATTTTGTGTTTCTTCATCCGCTGGTATTACTGTATAAATTACTTCATTAGGATTGCTAGTAAGATAAAACTCTAATGTCATCTGTTTTTTGTCTAGATCTATACTTGCATTAACATTAAAATCTTCGCCATATGTTAGATCGGCTAAATTAGAATTATAGAAACTTTCAAAATTTTCATTTTCGTTTAAAAGAAGAACGTTATAATAAACAGTCTTTGTGTTTTCGTATTGTCTTGCAATGTTATAATTTGACACATTTTGAAGTCCTGTCCATAATGTTAAGAAAACAACCATTTGAAGTACAACCATAAGTAGCATTGGAAGGCACGTTCCGACCATACTAAATTGGTATTTTTTATAAATCTCCTGTTGTTTTTTCTGCAATAAAACTTTATCATGTCCGTATTTTTTTTGTATTGCTTCAAGTTCCGGCTTCATTTTTTCGTTTATTCGCATGCTCTTCATGTTGAAATACTTGTTGAAAATGTCAACTAAAGCAAACACAATTCTAACAAGAACAGCAAGGAGAATTACGGACCAAATATATGAACCCATTGCTGAGTTAAAACCACCGATGATACTTTCCCACATACCACCGGGATAATTTAAGACAATTCCCATCAAAGAATCCATAAATTTTCCCCCTTTATATTAATCGGCACCGGATCATAACCTCTTTTCTTTTGCCAAGGCACACATCTAAAAAGCCTTTTCATCCCAATATACGAGCCTTTAAAAACACCAAATTCTTCCACGGCACCAATGAAATAATTAGAGCAAGTTGGCGTGAAAATACAACTATGTGGAAGAAGTGGAGATATACAATATTTAAACAAGAGAACAGGCAAAAGAAAGAATGTTTTATACCATTTTCTTTTTTTCATACTTCAAAAATATCTTTTTTATTTCTTCCTTTAATGTTTTAAAATCAAGTTTGCTAGAGCCGTCACGGGCTAAGAGAACATAGTTATGAAAATTTTTAACTTCGATATCTCTTCTCACAATTTCTCTTAGACGTCTTTTTAACTTGTTTCTAACATTTGCTTTTCCAAGTTTTTTACTAACTGAAAAGCCAATACGGTAATTATTATATTTACTTTTAACAACAAAAAGGGTGAAATGTTCTGTTGACACTCTATCCCCTTTTTTGTAAATATAATTAAATTCTTTGTTTTTTTTAAGTCTATGCATTACTATGCCGCAATCTTCTTTCTGCCGCGATTTCTGCGTCTTTTCAAAACATTTCTTCCGCCTTTAGTTCTCATTCTTTCACGGAAACCATGAACTTTATGTTTTTGTCTTTTCTTAGGTTGATATGTTCTTTTCATTTTCTTCTCCTTTTTCTTCTAGTTAACTTTAATTAGTCCAAAGAAATTTTCACAAAATTAAAAACGTCAAAACTTCTAGTTGCATTAAGGTCTAGCGTTATTATAACGGAAAAAAAATAATTTGTCAACTAGATACGTCTTTTAAATTTACAAATTTTCTAAAAAACTATCTGTTCGACAAATTAATACAGCAAAAACTATCGATTATAATTTTACTATTTCGTCAGCAATATCAAAGCATCTATTATCATGGGAAATAATAATAACTATCTTATTTTCACTTGCCACGTTTTTTATTTCTTCAAGAACTTCTGAAACATTACTACTATCAAGTTCATTTGTCGGCTCGTCAAAAAGATAAATTTCTTTATCTTTAGAAAGTGTTCTTATAATATCAACTCTCTTCTTTTCTCCACCTGATAAAACATTTTTTATTGAAGAGTTGACTTTTCGGTTTAGAAGTTTTTTCATGTTAAATTTATCAATAAGGTTTTTCGCTTTTTGATTTAAATCATCATCGGGATAAGAGATATTTTCTTGTAAACTTCGATCAAACAAAATTGAATCCTGAAAAAGATAAACTATCCTATCTCGATAATTATACAAATTTTTTAATTCGACCTTATCATTGATAACAAGGTTTCCACTTTCAATTTCTCTAAGCCCACATATGGCGTTTATGAGCGTTGTTTTTCCTGCTCCACTTTGCCCACTTAAGAGATAAATTTTACCTTTTTTGAAAACTTGATTGTATGTTTTTTCAAAATTCTCTACTTTAACAAAATAGTCTTTGACTTCAAGTTTCTCAATTTTTCCAAAATCCACTTTTTCTTTTTCAACTTTTACTAAATCTCTTTTTTCAGGATAAATTTTAGATAAATTACATAGTTTAATCGAAGCAACTTGAAGGTCATTTAAACTGTATCCCCAATTTTCTACATTTGACATAATATAATCTGTCATTGTGAGAGTGGCAGTTACGGTTGTTGCAAGGCTTTCATGATTTGTTAAAATTAAGTAAAGAATGATTCCGAGAACTCCTGCATACTCCACAAAAGTTATAATAATCCAATACCAAAACCCAATGTTTGCTCGAGTTTTATTTTCTTTATAAAACTCTTTATTCATATTGTTTAAAACTTTCAATTCTTTTACTTTAGAAGAAAACATTGTTATCATTGGAAGATTAGTTAGAGACATTAAAAAATGATTTCCTATTTTTCCATTTATGTTTTCAATTCTATCCACAACTTTTGCTTGAACTTTTGTTCTTAAAAGCACACAAACAAGAAGTAGAACAAAGTATGCAATAGCCATTAAACCTACATAAATATCAAAAATAAAGAATTGTATAAAAATAGCAATAAAACTTAAAGTTCCCACAATATATGTCCAAAACGATTGTTCAATAATATTATAAATATTATCAACTGCGTTTTTGACTATGTAATAAACTTCACCATTGGTCATCTTAAAATCTAAATTTTTTCTTTCTTCCAAAAGAAGTTCTTGCACTTTTTCATTAGCCACACACATCATACGTCTAGCAAAAATATCTATAGCCCTATAAATTAGCATACCAATTATCCATAATACAGGAATTGATAAAATCACAATAACATAAAAGGCTATGTCGCTAAGCATAGAAAGGTCTATAAATCCTAAAACTTTGACATTTTCATTAACTATCCTTGAAAGAATTATAGAAGGAAGCATTGATTGCCAAACTTTCAAAAAAGGTATAAAAAATAAAGAAACTAGAATAAGGACACAATAAACCTTTTCTTTATATCCCATAAATGACCAAAGAATCTTAAAGGACTGAAAAATTCCTTTTTTATTTTGTTTAAAGTGGTTTTTATTTTTCTCTTTCATACTCAAATAATCATCTTACAAAAATCAGTCCATGACAGTCCTCGACTGCTTCTAAATTATTAAAAAATATAGTTATATATAATTTTGCTTTGCTAAAATTTAAAAGGTGACAACGTCACCCGATCATGCGGACAGGAAGAATAAGATATAAGAACTCATCCCCCTCAATTGGCACAATAACACAAGGATTTGCTGGACTATTAAAACAAATCTTCACAAATTCGTCTTGATTTGCTCTCAAACTTTCAATAAAATATCTCGCATTGAAGGCAATAAGTAAATCTTTGCCCGTGGTATTCACCGGCACATTTTCTTTAACATTTCCAAGTTCAGAATTAGAAGTTATACATAAATTTTTTTCTTTCACTTCAAACTTAACACAATTACCTTGTCCTACTTTAGAAAGAAGAGAAGCCCTCTCAAGTGCATCCTCGAATTGTGCTTTATTAATAACAGAAATTGTTTCATAATTTGCAGAAATAATTTGTTTATAATTAACAAAATCTCCTTCCAAAAGTCTTGTGGTAACCTTTGTATCACCAAAATCCACCATAAGCGTAGACTTGTCCACATAGATATTCACAATATCTTCGCTATCATCAAGTAGTCTTGCAATTTCATCCAAACTTCTTGCAGGGATAACAATACTCATAGTAAGAGACGAATGAATATTCTTTTTTACTTTAGCAAGACGGTAACCATCCAAAGCAACAGCATTTAACTCATTTTTATTTATATCAAATAAAACGCCTTTCAAAATTGGACGAGAATCATCAATAGCCACAGAAAATCTTGTTTTGTTAATAATTGTTTTTAAGTCTTTCTTAGAAATTCCAAAAAACTCACTACTTTCAATCTTTTTAAAAGAAGGATATTCCAAAACATTGTAGCACTGAATAATGCTATGACTATCATCATAACGAATAAGCATTTGATTTTTTTCATTAAGTTCAAGTTCAATCATTTCATTTGTTAACTTTTTAATAAATTCTGTTATGAATTTTCCTGGAACAACAGCTTCACCTTCAGTTTTGATATTAGCCTTAATCTTTCTTTCAATAGAAAGTTCAGTATCGGTAGCACTCAGTGTTAAAGTATCGTCTTCAGCCGTAATTTTGATTCCTTCTAAAATTGGATTTGTAACCTTATTAGATATTGCTTTGCTAACGCTAAGGAAAGCATCAGAAAGTTCAACACCATGACAACTAACTAACATATAGACACCCCTTTTAAGTTTATACGCCTTTATTATAACACAAATAATCCGCGCGCGCAACTAAAATTTTTAAATTATTTTTATTTATAGCATAACACTAATAATTATAATGAGTGTGGAAAAGTGTATAACTTTTTTTCAATACAAAATATGGAAAAAAATTGTCGAAAAATTCCTAAAAAATTACTACATTTAGTGTTTAGAAAATGTGGATAAATATGTGAATAATTATTTTTATTTTTCCACAATTTCACACACAATTTTCTGTGTTTTTTATTATATATAATAAACTTTATTATATAAATATAAAAGGCTACAAAGCCCTAAATTACGAATATATAGCAATTAAACAAATTTTATAAATAAGACGTAAAATTTTTTGCTTTTAAATATAAAAATTACAAAAAAATAGGTTATTTTTTTAAAAAATAGCAAAATTTTATTAATTTTTTAAGAATTTTTATTAAAAAAGTAAAAATTTTTTGAATTTTTATATAATTTTTTTAAAAAACAATAAAAAAACGCAAAAATTTATCTATTTTTTTTGCGTTTTTTATAATATTTTAAATTTTTACTAAATGTTTATATTTGAGTATTTGTAAAACATTAGAGATTTTAAATTAGTTATCTACTGCTGATAATATTTGTTTGATTTCATTAACAATATTAGCAACTTTTTTATTATTTTTGACTTCCTCAGTTATTTTATCACGTGAATGCATGATAGTTGTGTGGTCACGACCTCCAAAAAGTTTCCCAATGTTGACAAGTGGAACATTAAGTAATTCAGAAATTAAATAAACTGCAATCATTCTAGGTTCTACAATTTCTTTATTTTTCTTCTTTCCTACAATATCTTTAAAATCTACTTTAAAATAATCACATACTGCATTTGTTATTATTTCTGGTGTTAAATCACCTTTAATTTCATTTTTTTTGTTTTTTGAGAAGATTTCTTCGGCTTCTTCCATTGTTGCAACCTTTTTCCCGTTTAAGGTTGCAAGAAAATAAACTTCAGATAATTTTCCTTCAAGTTCTCTTATGTTGCTTTCAACATGTTCAGCAATATAATTAATAACTTGATCTTCAGCATAATACTTTTCAAGTTGACTTTTCTTATGAAGTATGGCAATTCTTGTTTCTATATCAGGTGGCTGTATATCATGAATAAGTCCACTTGAGAATCTAGATCTTAATCTATCTTCCAAGTTTTCTATTTCTTTTGGAGGACGATCTGAACAAATAATAATTTGTTTATTGTTCATAATAAGTTCGTTAAATGTATGGAAAAATTCTTCTTGAGTTTCTTTTGCTCTGTAGATAAATTGTATATCATCCACCATTAAAACGTCTAAATTTCTATATTTTCCACGAAATTCCATAATAGATTTGTTTTTTGTGGAAGAATACAAAGAAGCAATATAGTCGTTAGTGAATTGTTCGCAAGTTATATACTTAATTTTAAGTTCAGGTGAAAATTCATAAATATAGTTTCCAATGGCATGGAGTAAGTGTGTTTTTCCAAGACCAACACCAC
>CALVTF010000020.1 GCA_944360025.1 uncultured Clostridia bacterium | reverse complement strand
TATTAGTAGATAATACACCTATTGCCTTGACACTTCCATTTGTACTTTTAGAAGAATTACAAAATACAAATGACTACTATACAAACTATCTTTATTCATCATTACTTCGTTTTATAAGGATTATTGGCGGGCTATTTGCCGTTCTTGGGCCTGGGATTTACATTGCTTTACAACTTTTTCATTATAATATAATGCCACTTAAGTACTTAATTACGATTGCAGACAGCACTCAGCAAATTCCGTTTACACCATTTATTGAAATTCTTTTTATCTCTCTTTTATTCCAAATCTTGTATGAGGTGAGTCTAAGACTCCCAAGTTATTTGGGGCTTGCAACCTCCATTGTTGGTGCTTTAATTTTGGGAGATACAGGGGTAAAGGCAGGTCTTATTTCACCTCCAGCAGTTATTGTGGTTGCAATCGCAAAAATAGCCCTTTATACTATTCCAGAGCAATCGGCTCAAATAACAGTCTTACAATTTGTTTTTCTTCTTATTGGTGCTTCATTAGGACTTTTGGGATTGATAGGAGGACTTATTTATTTAATCTCTTACCTAAATTCGATTGAAAACTTTGGTTCGCCATATCTTGCGCCATTTTCTCCTTTTATTTTGAAAGATAATAAGGATGGACTTTTCCGTGTTCCATGGACTTCCATGCGAGAACGTCCGCATTCTTACAGCACAAAAAATCATACGCGGGTAGGTGAATGATGGCAAGAGATGATAGTATAAACATTTGGCAAACAAGCATAATGATTTTTATAATTATATTTGCAAACAAAGTGCTTCTACTGCCGTCACTTTTTTATAAAGATGCCAATGTCGAAGGAATTTTTTGTTATATAATTTTGTTTTTATTGGAACTTGGTTTAATTGCTTTGTTTATTTTTTTAAAGAAAAAATATCCAAATATTTCCTTTGCAAGTTTAGTTAAGGAAAAATTCGGAACTTTTACTTTAAAAATTATTTATTTACTTTTAATTATATTTTTTCTTTGCAAACTTGTTTTAATCTATAATGTTACTTACATATTTTTTAAGGATTTAATTTATAAAGAAGATAATACCATTTTATTTTTAGTATGCTTTCTTCCAATTATAAATTATATTGCTTTTATGGGATTAAGAATTTTTGGAAGGACCTGTCAATTATTTTTTCCTGTTATCTTTATAGTGGCTTTGTTTTGTGTAATAATTTCGTTTGTGAGTATAAAGTCTACGCCACTATTTTTTCAATCAAGCATTGGAGATATTCTTCTTTCTAGTTTAAAGCATATTTCTTCTTTTGGCGACGTGATATTTCTTTTCATTTTCATGGACAAAATAAATTATCAAAAAGGAGATGGAAAAAAACTTTTCTTTTTTGCTTTACTTGCCATAGTTATGATTGTGTTAGTTACTATTGCTTTTTATTTTGCTTATTCATTTACTTCATTTATGCACCAATATGCTATTTTTGACGTTATGGGGAATATTAAAGATTATGGCGGATTAGGGCGTATTGATGTTATAGCAGTTATATTAATTATTTTTCTATCTTATTTACAAATGGGGTTATATTTAAAATGTTTTACCGAAAGTTTTTATGTTCTTTTACCAAAACTTCACAAACAATATGCCCTCATCACATTTGATATAATTTTTGTTTTTATAGTGGAACTTTTAATAAGAAATCTAGAAAATACAATTTTATATGGGGAAAATATTTTGCCTTATTTATCTATCATCTCTTTTGTTATTATACCACTATGTGTAACAATATTCATGTTTATTAAAAAGCGAGGGGAAAGATGGAAAAAGTGAAAAAATACTTAAAACATATTTTTAAAACCCCAATGCTTATTGTGTTTATTTTTATTGTAATTTTTTATGGGGGACCTAGTCTTGGGAAAGATGCAGAAATTGATGAATATGCGGTCATAACTGCGATTGGTCTAGATAAGGGTGAAGAGAATAATATAGATTTATCACTCCTTACTTTTGTGCCAATCGTGACGCAAAATTTTGCTGAGCAATATGAGGTTGTTAAGTCTTCTGGGAAAACTCTTGCAGAAGCCATTGATTTTGCTGGAATGCACCTTGGAAGACTGATTGGTTTATCGCATGTTAAGATGGTTGTTATAAATGAAGATTTTTTTAATGAAGATGCCTCGTCTGAACTTGATTATTTGACTCGAAATACTAATTTAGCACTCTCAACAACTATCATTTCAACCGATGCAAAGGCGTTCGATTTTTTAAATACAGTAAAAAAATTTAATACTTCAAGTTCAATTAAAGCAGATAATTTAGTTGAATTTAATGAAGATTACATATATTCTATTGAAAGTACTTTTGAAACGTTTTACAAAGGACTTTATAGTCCAACACACACAGAACTCATATCTTTTATATCATTAGCCAATGAAGATGAAGAGGGAATAGCCATTGAAGCGTCGACTCAAGATTCGTCAACTACTAGCAGTTCAAATTCACAAGAGCAAACACAAAATAATAAAATTTTAAATGATGGGCAAGCAATTTTGTGTAAAGATGGTAAAGCATTAACAAAATTAAGTAAAGAACAAATAAAGAACATAAATCTTCTAAAAGGTAATTATTCAACGGGGGCTATAATAATTGATAATTTTTACGATGATATTTTTCAAAATGCACGTTTGACTTTTGATATATTTGAAAACAAATTAAATTATAAGGTAAAATTTGAAAACGGGATTCCTGTCGTTTATATTAATTCCAAAGTTTTTGTTAAATTAAGTGAGGCTCAACAAGAAAATCGGTTAATTGAAGAAAATGTGGAAATTAAAAACATTTCAGATGATGCAATAGAGGCTTTGCAGTTTAAGTTAAAAGAATACATGAGAGATGGAATAAATATTCTTCGAGAAAATAAAGCGGATTTAATTGACCTTTATACTCTTATTTACAATTCTCATCCTATTGAAATGAAAAGATTTATGGAAAGATTAGAAGATAAAGACGATTTCTTGAATTATGTTGTATTTAAAGTTTCGCCTCAAATTTATTCCTATTGATTTTCAAAATTTGACATAATTTTTTTAAATAATGGCTTAGTTTTGTTGTTTTTATTTTTCTTTTGTGATAAAATAACTAAGTATTGTTATTGTATTATTCATAACAAGAGAAAAAAGAAAAATTATGTTGCCTTTTTGAATATGATTTAATTTGGAAAGAATATATTATCTTATTATAATTATGTTTAATAGGCAATTTACTTTGTAAAAAGGAGAATTTATGAACGAAAAAAAACAAGGTGGCTTCAAACTTTCCTATCTTATTGTTTTTTTAGTAGTAGTTTTGCTTCTTTGCCTTCTTTTTATTGATTTCGGTAATAATGGTAAAGAAATAAGTGCTTCTCAAGCCCTTGAACTAATTAACAATAACAGTGGAACAAGTGAAGTCGACCCGAATGCAGAAAAAGCAAATTATGTTTACTTCAAAGATGGAACAGGTTATATTTTGATTGTTGGAAGTAATTATGCCGAAAATCAACTTCCAACCTACTCAGATTATTATTTTCATTATGATGGAGCAGGAGTTATCTTTCAACAAATTTTAGAGGCTTGCGAACGATATGATATTTCTTACAACTATGCGCCAGCAGGTGTTAATTTCTGGGATATTTTAATTCCTATTCTTTATATTTGCTTTGCTATATTTGTGATTTGGATGATTTACAAAATGATTGCAGGCTCAAATAAAGGAGCTTTGAGCTTCGGTAAAACAAAAGTAAAATCTTATTCAATGAGTAAGGTGAAGTTTGACGATATTGCCGGAATGGAAGAGGAAAAAGCAGAACTTCAAGAAATTGTAGAATTTTTGAAAAATCCTAAGAAATTTACTGACCTTGGTGCAAGAATACCAAAAGGGGTTCTTCTTGTTGGGCAACCGGGAACAGGTAAAACTCTTCTTGCAAGGGCTGTTGCTGGTGAAAGTAAAGTGCCTTTTATTTCAATAAGTGGTTCTGATTTTGTGGAAATGTTCGTTGGTGTTGGTGCTTCTCGTGTTAGAGATTTGTTTGACCAAGCGAAGAAGAACAAGCCTTGCATTGTGTTTATTGATGAAATTGATGCTGTCGGTCGTCAAAGAGGTGCTGGACTTGGCGGTGGTAATGATGAAAGAGAACAAACTCTTAACCAACTTCTTGTTGAAATGGACGGTTTTGAACCGAATGAGGGAATAATTGTGCTTGCTGCCACAAACAGAAGTGACGTTCTTGACCCAGCGCTTATGCGTCCAGGTCGTTTTGACAGACAAATTTATGTTCATGTTCCAGACGTAAAGGGAAGAGAAGGAATTCTTCGTATTCATGCAAGAAATAAACCCCTTGATGAAAGTGTTGATTTTTCTGTCCTTGCACGTATTACAAGTGGTTTTACAGGGGCTGATATTGAAAACATGCTTAATGAAAGTGCAATACTTGCTGCTCGTGCTGGTAGACCAAAAATTATTATGGAAGATATCACAGAAGGTATTAATAAGGTTATAATGGGACCTCAAAAAAAGAGCCATGTTATAACTGAAAAAGAAAGAAAACTTACAGCGTATCATGAAGCAGGGCACGCAATTCTTGCTAAATCATTAAAGAATTGTGATGATGTTCAAGAAGTTTCAATTATTCCACGTGGAAGTGCTGGCGGTTACACTATGAGTCGTCCTGAAACAGACGACCTTATGATGACAATCGGTAAGGCAAATGATACGATAGCAATGAGTATGGGTGGAAGAATAGCAGAAGAGATTATCTTTAAAGATATTACTAGTGGGGCTTCATCTGATATTCAACACGCTACAAAGATTGCGCGTGCTATGGTATATGAATGGGGTATGAGCAAGAAATTGGGCTTCTTTGCACTTTCTTCAAATAGTCAAGTATTTATCGGCAGAGATTATCAAACTCGTAACGATTTTTCAGAAAAATTAGCAGGCATTGCTGATGAAGAAATTATGACAATTTTGAACACAAACTATAAACGTGCAAAAGATATTTTAACTGACAAGATTGAAATATTGCATGAAATGGCAAAACTTCTTATGGAAAGAGAAACAATCTATAAAGAAGAAGTTGATATGATTATGGCTGGCAAGAAAACAGAAGAGATTGTCGCTATAATGGAAGAGAAAGAAAAACTCCAAAAAGAGAAAGAGGAAAGGATAAGAGCAGAAAAAGTAAGACTTGATAAGTTAAAAGCCTACGAAATAAAACTTAGTGAAGGTGAAAAACTTGTTAAAATGGGAGTTCTTGCTGAAGATGAATTAAAAGCAATAAGAAAAGAGTATGAAAACTTCAAAAAGGAACTTGATAAAGATATAAACTCAAAAACTGAAGAACAACCAAAGGTTGAAGTCGTGGAAGAAGGAGAAACAACAAAAAAATCTGACGAAAAAGAAGTTGTTGTCGAACCAAAAACTGACAAGAAAGAAGAAAAAAAACAAGACATAGATAAAAAAGAAAAGTCAACAAAGAAAAAAACTGATAAGAAAGAGGACTAGTAAATGGAAGAAAAAGATGAAGTAAAACTTGAAGAAAATGTTGAAAACAAAACAAGCGAAAATGAATCAACTGAAGTTAATGATAATGACAAGAAGACAGAAAAGCAAAATATTGAAAAACCTTTAACAGATGATGAATTATATACAAAAATTCAAACCGAAAAATTGTTAAAAAATCAAAAAGTTAAAAAAATTTCAATTATTTCTGTTTTGTCAGTGGTTTTTGCGCTTGCTATTGTTATCATATGTTTAGCGTCAATTCCTTTGAATTTAAAACCTGATTTTCTAAATCCTGATTATGTTGCAAGAGTTTATATAAATGGGAATGTTTATTCAGGTACTTTATCGAATGAACAAAACACAACAGAATACAATAATTTAAGAAATCTTATAGATGAAACATTTAATCAAACTTATTTTTCCGGACTTTTTAATGGAAGTTTAACAGGATATAATATTAGCGAAAGTAATCGTCAAACTCTTTCATCTTTTAATTCAACTCTTCAAAATGAAAATAGTAATGATTATGTTCGATTTGAATTTTCAAATCCACAAACATTAAAAAATAAAGATGGTAGTGCCTATTCTTCAAGAATTGACACAAATGTAAATTCTTTTAATTTTACAGTGGCTTACATGATGCTTTCAGATGACGAGGGGAGCGATTCGGTAACTTTTTACTTCGTAGTTAAATATATAAGAGATAATATGTCGGAAGAAGATATTAATGGGCTTACTGAATATGTTATCAGCATGACAACTGTAGGAGAAACATATCAAATTTATCATCATTTCGACCCTAATGCTGAAGACTAATAATAAAAGATTGCTTTTTGAGCAGTCTTTTTTTACTAATATGAAAATTAAAATAGATTTAGCTATTTTGTGTAATATGTAATACAAATTATGACATACTACTACAATATATTGTGTTATGTATGGTTTGTTTTTGCCTACAAAATGCTCTTAATATTATAGACCACCTGAAATATATTTTTTTGAAAAATTTAGAAAAATTGTTGACAATCTAATTTACTTATGATATAATATGCAAGTAAAAAATCTTCCATAGACCGCAAGTGCTTTTGGCGTAAACGAATTTTCGTGCTTGCCGAGGAAAAGAAACTTAGATTGATTTATTTATCTCTGTGCCTTTTCCGTGGTTACAGAGATTTTTTATATGAAACACAAAATTTATTAAAAGGAGGTATAGAAAATGAGTGCTAATTTTGAGGCAAAAAAACAACTTGTTGAAGAAATTAAAGAAAAATTTTCTAAGGCAAAAACAATCGCTTTTGTTGACTACCGTGGTATCAACGTTGACGAAGACACAACAATGCGTCGTCAATTTAGAGAAAATGGTTGTGAATATAAAGTTTATAAAAACCGCTTGATGTTTAAAGCACTTTCTGACCTTGGTATTGAGTGTTCTGCAAATTACTTTGAAGGCACCACTGCTGTCGCTATTGGTTATGATGATGAAGTCGCTCCTGCAAAAATACTTTGCGACACAATCAACAAAACTAAGAAAATGGCTATCAAATTTGGAATTTTAAATGGTGTTTGCGTTCCAGCAAAAGACATCGAAGCACTTGCAAAACTTCCATCAAAGGAAGAACTTATTGCAAAACTTCTTGGAACTTTGAACAATCCTATCACAAGTTTGTGCAGAGTTCTTCAAGCTCCAACTCGTGGGCTTGTGGTTGCATTAAATGCGATTGCAACCAAATAATCAAACTTATCGCATAAAAGAAAATTTATTATTTAATTAAAAAATTAAAAGGAGATTAATAAAATGGCTGATATTAAAAATCTTGTTGAAGAAATCAAAAAATTATCTATCGTTGAAGTTTCTGAACTTGTTAAAGCTTTAGAAGAAGAATTCGGAGTTTCTGCTGCTGCTCCTGTTGCAGTTGCTGCTGCTCCAGCTGCTGGTGCTGCTCCAGCTGCTGCTGAAGAAAAGAGCGAATTCAACGTATTCTTGAAAGAAGTTGGTGCAAACAAAATTGCTGTTATCAAAGTTGTTAGAGAAGTAACTGGTCTTGGACTTAGTGAAGCTAAAGCTGTTGTTGATGGCGCACCAAAAATGGTTAAAGAAAACGTTGCAACTAGCGAAGCTAAAGAAATCGAAGCTAAATTCAAAGAAGCAGGCGCTGTTGTTGAATTACAATAATTTAATAGTAGTTTAAAAAGTTTTGTGTTTCAAAAAAATACACTTGGTAGCAAGTGTATTTTTTTCTTGTTACAAAAAGTGGCAGTGTCACTTTAAAATAGAGGTTCTTCGTAAGTTTCTGGTGGGGTTATGCCCAAAAGTTTGAGAACGGTTGGGGCAATGTTTGTTAATGATTTTCCTTTCTTTAATTTTGCTTTTTTGTTCTTTTCGCTTACCAAAATGAATGGAACAGGATTTGTTGTGTGAGTGGTTATTTTGTTGCCATTTTTATCTATCATTTCCTCTGCATTTCCGTGGTCTGCTGTGATTATGCATTCGCCACCGACCATAAGAGTGGCAAGGGCGACAGTGTAAGCACATTTATCAACACACTCAATCGCTTGTTTTGTGCTTTCAAAATTGCCGGTATGACCAATCATATCAGGGTTAGAAAAGTTTACTAAAATATATTCGTATTTCATACTTTCAATGGCTTCTACAACAGTTTCTGTGATTTCCATTGCTCGCATTTTTGGAAATTTGGAAAAATCTTTGACATTTATGCTGTCAATAAGTTTTCTATCTTCGCCTTCATATGGTTTTTCAATTCCGCCATTGATAAAGAATGTGACGTGTGCATATTTTGTGGTTTCTGACGTGTGAAATTGTTTAAGTCCGTTTGCTGAAATTACGCTTGCAAGGTTGTCAGTGATTATTGTTGGGGGATAGAGTATATTTAAATCTTTTAAATCGGCAGAATATTCTGTCATTGTGGTGAAAAGAAGATTTTTAAATCTTGTAGTCTTAAATTCTTTAAAATCTTCGTTTGTTATTGCAGTTGTAAGTTCGATTGCTCTATCTGTGCGATAGTTAAAGAAAATGACGCTATCATTATCTTTTATAGTACCATTTTCGTCAATTATGCATGGTTCCATAAACTCGTCAGAAAAGCCTTCGTCATACATAGTCTTGACAGCAGTTTCAATATCATCAAATTTTTTCCCTTCGCCGTTGACAAAAAGGCGATAGGCTTTTTCGAGTCTATCATATCTTTTTTCTCTATCCATTGCATAAACTCTGCCTATGCATGTGGCAAATTTGACGGAAATTCCTTTAAACTTTTCTACTGCCTCTTGAATAAATTTGACACCGTCTTTAATGCCTGTGTCGCGTCCATCTAAGATTGCATGAATATAAATATTTTTTATATTGAAATTTTCACACATTGAAGTTATGGCATATAGGTGACTGAGTTCTGAGTGAACTCCGCCGTTTGAAAAAAGTCCTAATAAGTGCAAGGAAGAATTGTTTTTCTCTGCATGTGATAGAGCTTTGATAAGAGCAGGATTTTCAAAAAATTTCCCTGTTTCAATATCGTTATTTATTCTCATTAAATCTTGCAAAATAAGTCGACCAGCGCCAATTGTTAAATGCCCAACTTCGCTGTTTCCCATTTGACCTTCTGGAAGTCCGACCGCTGTGCCACTTGCTTTTAAAAGTGTGTGTGGGTATTGTTTTTTAAGTTTATCAAGATATGGTGTTCCTTGACTTTTTATGGCATTCCCAAAAGTTTGTCTTTTTTCGCCAAATCCATCTAAAATTACTAATGTGACCATCTTTTTCTCCTAATAATTAGAATAGTATTTTTTTGAAAAAAAGTCAAACAATTTTATGTTCGAAATAAATTTTATGAGTAGGTGGGGGGGGGAGGAAAGCGTGCTGTAAGCACGCAGGAAAACCTTATGGTTTTCCGAAAATTTTCGCAATAAGCGAAAATTTTTTTCTCCCCACTCAAGTTCTTTCATGCCAATTTTAAATTATTTTTCTTTCATATGCTCGTCAAAAAGACCACCCTCATCATTTATACTATTATCATTCTTTTCTGTCTCTTCATTTTTTACAACCTCTTTTCCTGCTTCAACATTGGAATATGCAGGCTCTAATACTTTTTCAGGCTCTTTTTTCTTTTTCTTTTTTCTTTCCCAAACCTTTAAGTATCCTTTATTTACAATAATTCTAATAATGAGATAAAGGCAACCGGCACCGATTAAAATATAGCATAGTCGAGAAAAAATACTTGCTTGAAAACCAAAAAATCCCGCAATAAAATCATATTGAAGAAGCCCAATTAAAAGCCAATTTATAGAGCCTACTATTGTAAGTAAAAATGCAATAAATGTAATCATATTAATATACCTCTTAAATATTTTGCATTAATAATTTTACTTTTATTCTTTAAAAATTTTGACAAATTGAACTTTTTATAATAATTTTGCATAATTTAAATATGATAATTAAAAGTTGTAATTTTGCTTGACAATTTTTTTATTTTTGAGTATAATATACTCGCTCTTAACAAATTGAGTTTAGAGTTTTGTTTTTTTAAGGAGGACAAAATGGAAAAACATTACCTTACACCAGAAGGGAAAAAACAACTTGAAGAAAAATTAAATTTTTATAAAACAGTAAGACGTCCAAACGTTGTTAAAAGAATAGGTATAGCACGTGAATTTGGCGACTTGTCAGAAAATTCAGAATATGATGCAGCAAAAGATGAGCAGGCACAAATTGAAGCAGAAATCAGCGAAATGGAGAGTATACTTTTAAATGCTGAAGTCATTGACACTAAAAATATTAACCTTAATGTTGTAAGCGTTGGAACAAAAGTAAAACTTTATGATGAAGACTTTGATGAAGAAGTGGAATACAAAATATCAGGTTCATCAGAAAGTGATCCTAAAAATGGAATAATAAGTAATGTTTCACCTGTTGGCAAGGCACTTATAGGGCATAAAAAGGGCGAAACCGTAGAAGTTAAGACTCCAGGCGGAACAACAACATATAAAATCATTGATATTCAAATTTAATTTTGAATATCATTTGCTTTTTTATTGGAGATTTGTTATAATGAAATTAAGAGAAGTTAAAATGATTGTTTAACTTCACATTTTGCAAATAAATATTTTCTTTTTTATTATATCTTAAAGGATTTTAGATGACATTTTTAAACTCTATAAAACTTTTTGGTTCGAATTGGGACAAGGTATGGAAACTTTTTCTTTACTATCTTTTTGTGTGGGGTGTAACAATTTGTTTACTTCTCCCTGTGTTTTTTGAGTTTTCAAATGTAATAAAAGAAAATATTCAAGAAACAACTCTTGTTTCATCATATGCAACAATTTTTCATAATTCTTTTGGCGGATATTTAAATAGTTTATTTGTTCTTATTTATACTACCTTTTTAGAATGTGCTCAATTTAATGTTGGACTTGTTGTTTATGGTTTGATTGTTATTTTCATTTTTATGCCATTCCTTTTAAATATTGGTAAATATGCAATTTGTGAAATGCTTTATGGTTATATGGCAAGCAAAACCAAAGTCGGATTTTTTAGTGCATTTTTCAAAACTCTAAACAAATCTGTTTTGTATTCACTTTGTAAAACTTTATATAGTTTATTGTTTTTAGCACTCACAACTTATCTTGCTTTTCTTGTTGGTATGATTGAAAACACCTATTTCCAAACATATTTCTTGGCTTTATGTGAAATCATTCTCCTCGCAGTCTTATTTACTTTGAATAAGGTTACAACTGCTTGCTGGGCACCTGCAAGTATAGTTTTTGGTTGTTCCGTTGCCTCTGCTTATCTTCGTGGAGTCAAGGTTGTTTTTCGTCGTTTCTGGAGAACATTACCTGTTGCTCTTGTCATATTCCTACTTTTCTTCTTCATTACCTTCGTGGCTGGTGTTTACAGCCTTGTTATAACTGTTCCTTTTGTGGCAGTCCTTCTTTGTATGTTTGATATGGTAACTTTTTTTACAAGTCAAGGCATGCGTTATTATATAAACAAAACTACTATTTTGACACCTAAAAAATTGGAAGAAGTTGATAATATCAACAAAGCAAAATACATTTTATAACACTTATTTATAAAGAATAAGGTATATTTATTTAATTAGAATTTTTTGATTTGAAATTTATGCGAATTTATTTTCGCCTTAAATATAGTTTATAGTTATTTTTACATTATTAGATTTTTCTAATGTGTTAATTATATTTTTAAAAGGAGATTTTATGAATAATAATAAATTAAAAATCACCTTCTTAGGCGGAGTGGGTGAAATTGGAAAAAATATGACCGCCTTTGAGTACGACAATGAAATTATTGTTGTGGACGCTGGACTCACTTTCCCAGATGACGATTTACCGGGTATAGACGTTGTAGTGCCTGACATATCATATCTTGTAGCAAACAAAGATAAAGTTAAAGCAATTATCTTAACACACGGACATGAAGACCATATTGGCGGACTTCCTTTTGTTTTAGACCAAATAAAAGCACCAATTTATGGTAGCCGCTTAACTTTAGCACTTGTTGAAAATAAAATGAAAGAATATCCAAAAGTGCAATACAAGGCAATTACTGTTAAACCTAAAAATGTTCTTAAAATTGGACCTTTTGCTGTGGAATTTATCAAGGTATCTCACTCAATCGCAGGCTCGCTTGCTCTTTGCATTTCCACTCCTGTTGGTAATGTTATTCATACAGGAGACTTTAAAATTGATTTCGAGCCTATTGATGGGGTTATGACAGACCTTCAAAGATTTGGTGAACTAGGCAAAAAAGGTGTAAATTTACTTCTTTGTGAAAGCACTAATGTTTGTCGAAAGGGCTATTCAATGAGTGAAAAGTCTGTTGGCCGTGCACTCGAAGAAATATTTGAAAAACACACTAAAAATAGAATTTTTGTGGCTACATTTGCGTCAAATATTCATAGACTTCAACAAATTTTAAATTTGGCTGAAAAATTTGGAAGAAAAGTCGCCTTCACTGGTCGAAGTATGATTAATATTTCAGAAGTTGGGCTTAAAATTGGGGAAATTAGTTTTGATAAGAAAAATTTAATTGATATAGACAAAATTGACAAATATGCAGATAATGAACTTCTTATTGTTACAACCGGTAGTCAAGGTGAACCAATGAGTGCTTTGACAAGAATGGCAGCGGGAGATTTTAAAGGTATAAAAATAGGTGAAAATGACCTTATTGTTATGTCCTCTTCTCCAATTCCTGGAAATGAAAAAGGAGTTTATAATGTTATCAATGCTCTTTATCAAAAGGGAGCAGATGTAATTTATGACGAACTTTCTGACGTGCACGCATCAGGACACGCATGCCAAGAAGAAATTAAAATCATGCATTCTCTTTGCAAACCAAAATTCTTTATGCCAATTCACGGCGAGTATAGACACCTTAGAATGCATAAACAACTTGCCATGGATTTAGGCATGGATGAGAGAAATATTATTCTTCCAACACTCGGAATGCAAGTGGAGTTATCACCAAATGGCATGAGAAAATCTGGTGTGGTAACAGCAGGACAAAGACTTATTGATGGTTATGGAATCGGTGATATGGACAGCAACGTCCTTCGTGAAAGAAAACAACTTGCAGAAGATGGAATTTGCGTGGTTATTGTAAATATTAATAATGTTTCTGGAAATGTTTCAGGAGATCCGTTCATTATTACTCGTGGGGTGGTTTATCAAGACGAAGCAGAAGCATTCGTGCAAGATGCTAAGAATATGATTATTGCATCTTTGAAAGAGCAAGATTTACGTGGTGCAGAACCATCTGTTATTAAAAACACAATAAGACGCAATGTTTCTAACTTTATTTTCAAAAGAACAAAACGCCGTCCAATGATACTTGCTATCGTACTTCTCGACTAGGTGACGTTGTCACTTTCTAGATTCTACCAAATTTAGATTTTAAAATAATAAATTATAGTAATGAATTATTAA
>CALVTF010000019.1 GCA_944360025.1 uncultured Clostridia bacterium | reverse complement strand
ATCGATAAGTTCATATTCAATAAGTTCTCTAGCATTGCAATAAAGCATACCTAAATCTTGTGAAATCAAATTCGCGATTTCATTGGAAAACTTTTCGCATAAAGACACTATCACAATTTTGTTTGGAAGACTTTTGCTCATAAATGTATTTTACCACAAACAAAAATTTTAACAAACAAATTTCATATATTTTATTTTTAAGAATTAAAGGAATAAACGGATGGTTGATATTTTAATTTTTCCACTTTGTTAATAACGGAAGACTTTTTTACTGAAAATATAGAAAATAGTAGTATAAAATATATAACAATAAAGAAAGCATTGTCTTGAAAAATGAAACCACTTGCAATAGTTACTCTGCCGTTATCTAATGTCAAACCAATAGTTCCTGAAGTGTTTGTTGAAACAATTTTTTGAACATTATTTTCTTTTAATCTTTCTATCAAATCTTCGTTCGGAAAATTATAAATATTATCTACTCCCGCACTAATTATTGCTATCTCTGGTTTTACTTTTTGCAAAAATTCAGTACTTGTAGCATTTTTGGAGCCATGATGAGCAACTTTTAAAACGTCAATATCTGTATCAATTTCATTAACAGCATTTAAGAATTCTTCTTCGCCATCAATAGTTAAATCTCCGGCAAACATTATTGAATTATTTTGATTTTGAATAGTTATAACAGGAGAATAATCATTTAAGTCGGTATATGAATTAGAAAGAGGCGTCCATATTTTTAGAGTGTACTCACCAAAGTTTAACTCTGCTGGCAAAATAAAATCCACATTTCCTTCCTCATAAGCCAATTCAAGCACTTCAACATACAAAAAGTCATCAAGTTGTTCATAGCCATTAGGATTTTCTTCTAGCGGAGAGCAAATTATAGGTCTATAAATATTTTCAACGTCAAAATTTTTAAAAACTTTAATTGCTCCTCCTATGTGGTCACTGTGAGGATGAGTAAGAAAAAGATAATCAATTTTGCTAACACCATTATTTTCCATAATCGCACTAAGTTCTGAGCAAAATTTATCAGCAAATTTTTCCGTGCCGGTATCAATCAATATAGTGGTCTTATTCGGTAAAATAACAAATGAACTGTCTCCCTGGCCGACATATATGCTATATAGTTGAAGATTATTTCCATAGATATTATTAAAATTATGTAAAAATAATGAAATTGTCGCTTGATTGAAATATGTTAAAGAAAATAAAATTGTCAAAAATAAAGCAAGAAAAATTTGTAGTACAAATTTTCTCGTTATTTTAAAATTTTTTATTTTTTTAAAGAAAGTTTTTATCTCTTGCATATTATATAAACAAAATATCGTCCTTTCCAAAATCTTTACTTTTCTTTTTAGGATATTTGCCTGCAAATATTTTCATAATTTCTGGCATCATATCGATAGCATTACGATAGCCTATGTCCACCATTTCATCAATCCCCTGAAGTTCGGTAGACTTAAATTTCTTTGTGTCACTTGCAATAGTCAAATCTGCATTCATATATCCTTTTATGGAGTTACTTTTCATTAAAATACGAATTGAGCAAGCAAGAACGTCTAATGTTTTGGAACTTTCTGTGCCGTAAGTTCTTGTGCTGTTACAATCTACTGCAATAACATAATCACAACCAAAAAAACGTGGAATATTTGCAGGTATATTGTTCTGAAGCCCACCATCACAAAGAAGATAATCTCCAAAAGAAACAGGTTGAAAAACTCC
This sequence comes from uncultured Clostridia bacterium, assembly GCA_944360025.1. GTDB lineage: Bacteria > Bacillota > Clostridia > Christensenellales > UBA1242 > Caccovivens. The sequence goes on along the minus strand of CALVTF010000019.1, from coordinate 11,959 downwards.
AGGAACACAGCAACTCCCTGCCACGGCTTTTGCAAGATTGCCATGAGAAATACAAATCTCTTTTGTGCTTTTAATGTCGACAGCCACCGCTGAAAATGGCTTTTTGAGATTTTCAATATTTATATCACCAAAAGTGCTTGTCATCATCGTTTCAAGTCCCTCAGTTTTTGAAGGAATAAAGAATAACTTACTTGTTCTTATGTCGCTTGTTTTAAGTTCTTTTGCGATCTTTAAAATGTCCTCATATTTCATATTGTTCGCATAGCATGCTCCCATAATACTGCCAACGCTTGTTCCTGCGACATAATCAAAATCTAGTCCAAACTCTTGAAATGCCTTGATAACGCCAATATGAGTCACACCCTTAGCACCACCACCGCCAAAAGCAACTCCGATTTTTATCTTTCTTTTAAATAGGTTAAAAATATTTTTCATATTTTTATTATATCAAAAATTTTTTTAAAATAAAAGAAAATAACCTTTTAAAATAATAATTCTAAAATAAAAAAAGGAAAAATATATTAAAATATGAAAAAATTTCCATATTTTACAACTTTTTTTGCTTTAATAACCTTAATATTGTGTGTCTCTGTAGGATATTTAATTTCTACTCTTGTTGTCACAACTAACCTTTTTCAAACGACTTCTAAAGTGGAAAGCCAAAATACTACCTATTATCTGTTGTCCATTTACCAAAACGAAAGTAAAGAGGTTTGTGAAAATTTAAAAAGTGAATATCAAGAAAAAAACTGTGCTGGATATATTTATGAAAAAGACGGAGAATTTCATATAATAGCAAGCATTTATGATAATCCTAATGATGCGGAACTTGTTAAAAGCAGTCTAGAGGCTAATGGTTATAGCGTGGAAATTTTGCCATACACTGTAACCAATTTGACACTTGAAGGCAACTTTTCAAGTAAAGAACAACAAATTTTAAAAGAATGTTTGCAAATTAGAAATAAAACATACAAAAGTCTTTATGATGTATCCATTTCGCTTGACACAAATATTTATGACGAACTGACTGCTAGACTAAACGTGAACGAAATCAATTCTTCTTTTTTAACAACTAAAAATAACTTTGAAACTTTATTTGCTGAAAAAAACAATGCTAATATTAAAAATATTCGAGATACTTTTGAATCAATATCCAATGAACTTGAAAACTTGACAAATAGTAAAAATAATTTTTCACAAGCCATAAAACTCACATATTGCAATATCATATTAAACAATTAATTTACAAATAATTTGTAGAAAATTGAAGTTAAAATAATTATGCTTAAGATTAAAAATATATACAAAAAAGACAGCAGCCCTGTCTTTTTTATAAATCTAATATTTGAAATTTTCCATATTTGTCAACAAGAATTTTTTTGCTATATCCATCATTTTTTATAACTTTAATAGTAGAATCTGCAAATTTATCTGCCATTCGAAGTTCTTTCTTTGTCGGCTTTCCACCACGTTGAAGTTTTCCAACTATTTGTGACCAAACGTAGTAGCCCATATCTTCCAAATCTTTTTCAATTTCATACACATTTTTAATTTTTTCTTTGATAACAATTAAAGTTGCTTTTTCTTTTTTAAGATTTTCTTTAATTATCTTACCAATTTTTTTATAATCTATATCCTTTTCTTCGCATATTGTATAGTCTGCATTGACTATATTTGACACGGTCTTTGTAAGAAGAGAACTTTTGTTCCCCATAATTTCAAAAAAGCAAGTTTGAAGTGTCGATTGAATACTTGGCATGGTGTTATTAACAACATAAACACATTGATTTACAGCCGAGTCAAACCCAATGGAATAAGAAGAATCTAAAACGTCATTATCAATCGTTGCTGGTACAAAAATTGTGTTGACTTTATTTTCACTAAGTCTTTTGGCTCCCTGTTGAGAACCATTTCCACCTAAAATTATAACATAATCAAAAATTTTGGCATTTTTAACGCCTTTATTAAAAAATTTTTGTTCCTTAAATTCCGGGTAGCGAGAAGTCAATACAATTGTTCCCGCCTCATCTTTGGCTTCTTCAATTTTTCTTTCATCTATCCTAAAAATTTTCCCCTCGACAAGACCTTTAAAACCTTCTTTTGCATAGAAAAGTTCTCCTTCCAATTTCCTAGAAAAAGAATAGATAAATCTATTCATGCCTGGAGCATCACCACCGCTACATAAAACTAAAACTTTCATTTTGCCTCCTGGACAACAATATTTTCATTTCCTATTATACCCGAAAGTTCATTTATTAGATAATTATTGATAGAAACTTTGTTTTGATAATTAAACGCCAAACCGGAAGAAGTACAACGAATAATAACTTGTGCTTCACCAGGATAAGAAAAGAGGGAGTTCTTAACTTTTGAATAAATATCAATATTTTTTGTGTCAAACCTTAAGAAAAGTTTACCTCTTTTGTCCTCTTTTTTCACCTTTTCTTCATCATCCCAAAGAAAAACCGCGTCCGCAATCAAAGAAGGATTATTTCCATCTCTAACATTAATTTTCCCTTTTACTGTAACCATATTATCTTCCACTAAAATATCTCGATATTTTGCATATATGGCTGGGAAAAGTGTGATTTCTAAAGTTCCCGTCAAATCTTCAAGTGTTAAATAGCACATATCTTTTCCTGATTTTGTTCTGTTTTTCTTTGCTTCAATGATAATACCACCACAACTAAAGATTTGACCATCAAGTGCCGCAATTTCTTCATTAAATTTATCATTTGAATCATCGCCTTCATCCATATCCTCTTCGTCGCTTGGTTTAATTAAGGCATTATACATTTCGGAATTTAAAGTAAAATCCTTAAATTTGTTTACATGGTCTTCAAGAGGATGACCAGACATATAAACTCCTATAATATCTCTTTCATATCTTAACATAGCCTTCTTGGAAAATTCTTTAATATCAGGATATTCTACTGTGTCCACAATATCATTTGTGGCAAAGAAAGATATTTGACCAAGTTGTCTATTTTTCTTATCTTTGTGTGCTCTCTGCATAAGTTTTTCATAAATTGCCATACAGGAAGAACGCGTTTTTCCGAAAGAATCAAAAGCCCCACTTAAAATTAGGCACTCAACCATCTTTTTATTAATAGGATATTCGCTCATTCTGTCTATAAAATCTTCCAAACTTCTAAAATCACCATTGGTTTCACGCTCTTTTTCCATTTGTTCAATGATTGACGTTCCTACGTGTTTTAAGCCACCAAGACCAAAACGAATACCCTTTCCTTCCACCTTAAAATATGTCCCACTCTTATTTACGTCTGGTGGATAGACAGGAATCCCTTCACTTTTAGCAAAGTTGACATATTTTGTTAAACTATCTGCTTTACTAATTCTATTGTTTAAAACCGCGGTCAAGTATTCTACTTCATAATAAAATTTTAAATACGCTGTTTGATATGTAATATATGCATATGCGGCGGCATGGGATTTGTTAAAGGCATATTTTGCAAATTCTTTCATCTCATCAAATATTTTTTCGGCTACCTCTTTTTTATGTCCTAGTTTTATGGCTCCTGGAATAGATTTTTTACCTTCTGGGTCCTCCCAACCATTAACAAATTTCACTCTTTCTTTGTCAATTTTGTCGACCTGTTTTTTACCCATAATACGACGAATGTTGTCGGCTTGTCCAAGGCTATAACCTGCCATAACTTGAAAGATTTTCATAACTTGCTCTTGGTAGACGATACAACCATAAGTTACGTCCAAAATACCTTCAAGACAAGGGTCATCGTATTCAATATGTTCTGGGTCTTGCTTGTTTTTTACGAACTTTGGAATAAAGTCCATAGGCCCTGGACGGAAAAGAGAAACCCCCGCGATAATATCGTCCATGCAAGTAGGCTGAAGTTCTTTCATAAACTTTTTAAAGCCCGCACTTTCAAGTTGAAAAACAGCGTCCGTTTTACCTTGAGAAATCATTTCAAAGATTTTAGGGTCATCATATTCCATTGCATAGAAATCAAGTTTGACACCATGATTTTCAAAAACATAGTCACATGCTTTTTTGATATCGGTTAAGGTAATAAGAGCAAGAAAGTCCATTTTAAGAAGTCCCAAATGTTCAAGTTCAATCATATCATATTGAGTAACAATATCATCACCATTTCTTGCAAGAGGAACAAAGTTAGAAACCGGTTCTGGAGAAATCAAAACTCCGGCAGCATGAGTAGAGGTGTTACGAGGAACGCCTTCAAGTTTTATGGCCATATCAGCAATACGTTTAACACTCGGGTCATTATCATACATTTCTCTGAGTTCTGGAATGATAAATTTATCGTTTTCAGGTTTGCCGGTAGTACCAAAATAATATTTTAAAACCGGTGGTTTTTTAATACCATCAGGAAGTTTTGCTGGAATTAATTTTGTAATTTTATCAACCTCTGGATATGGAGTACGAAGCACTCTCGCAACGTCTCTAATAGCATTTTTTGCTTGCATACGTCCAAAGGTAACGATTTGAGCAACATGATCAGCACCATATCTTTGACGTGTATAGTTTATACTTTCTTCACGTCTATCAGTACAAAAGTCAACGTCGAAATCCGGCATGGAAACACGTTCTTTGTTAATAAAACGTTCAAAGAACAAATTATATTTAATAGGGTCAACACGAGTAATACCTGAGCAGTAGGCAACTAAACTTCCAGCACCACTTCCACGTCCTGGTCCTACAGGAATATCATGTTCTCTTGACCAATTTATGTAATCCCAAACAATAAGGAAATATTCCACAAAGCCCTGTTCTTTAATGACAGAAAGTTCCATTTCCATTCTGTCCAAAAGTTCCTTTGTGACCTCCTTATAGTTTTTATAAAGTCCCTCATAAGAAATACGTCTTAAAAATTCATAAGCAGTTTCTCCTGTTGAAGGTTTATAAACAGGGATATAATTCTTATTGCTTGGAAGTTTATATTTTTCGTCAACTCCATCCGCTTCGCCAAGCGATTTGGTTTTAATAACAACGTCACATTTGTTAGCAATTTCTATCGTAGTATCCAAGACTTCACTTGGAAATCTTTCTTCCATTTCTTCTCGTGTTTTAAGATAAAATTCTTGAGAGTGGAAACGTAGTCTATCCTCATCTTCAAGATATTTACCCATCTGAACACACATTAAAACGTCTTGCATTTCAGCATCTTCTTTGTTTATATAATGTACGTCATTTGTTGCCACAAGTTTAACATTTATTTTTTTTGCAAGTTCATAGAGATATGAGTTGACCACTTTTTGTTCTTCTAAATCATGGTCTTGAAGTTCAAGATAGAAATCCCCTTCTTGAAACATATTTTTAAGTTTTAATGCAAGTTCTTCCGCCTCACTAAAACGCCTTTGTAAAATAAGTGATGGAATATGCCCAGCAAGGCATGCAGATAGACAAATCACTCCCTCACTATGCTCTGCCAAAGTTTTGTAATCAATTCGTGGTTTATAATAAAATCCGTCGACATAGGCAATACCATTAAGTTTGTAAAGATTATGTAGTCCGTCATTGTTTTTAGCAAGCAAAATAATATGCCCAATATCATCTTTTCCTGTCTTTTTATGTAAGTCCTCACAAATATAAAATTCACAACCTATAATAGGTTTAATTCCTACCTTTATGCAAGCTTCAAAGAATTGCAAAGTACCAAACATATTTCCGTGGTCAGTGATAGCACAAGCGGAATAACCGCGCTCTTTTGTAAGTTCTACAACTTTATTGATTCTTGCTATTCCGTCCAAAAGAGAAAATTCAGTGTGAAGGTGTAGGTGTACAAAATCTTTCATTCTTCTAACTCCTTTGCAATTTTAAGTAATTTTCTAAACCTGTGGTTTAATCCAGATTTAGTTAGTTTCATTGTGGACAGTTTGACAAGTTCGTCCAAACTTTCCTCTTGATTGGCGAGGCGAAGTAGTGCAACTTCTCGTAAATCCTCTGTCAAACTCTCAAGTCCAATCGTAGAAATAATCGTGTTAATTGCCTCAACTTGCTTCATACTTGCTTCCACAGTTTTATTGATATTTGCATTAATACAATTCACTTGTCTGTTAACTTTGTTGCGAAGTTCACGTGTTACAAGTTCATTTGAAAGTTTCAAAACGCTTTCGTTAGCACCAATTAGAGCAAGTAGGTCAGTTATGGCATTCACGTCTTTTAAATAGTAGACAAAATCGCCTTTTCGCTCAAAAATCTTGCCTAGTATGTTATAATTTGCAAGAATTGATGAAAATTCTAATAAAAATTCGTGATTTTTTGAGACAAACTCTAAATGATAGCCGGTAGACTCAGTCTTTAATGCTCCTTCAGAAAATTTAATGCTGGAAGTTGAACAGCCAATATAAACTCCCTTAATAAACGCTCGACAAGATGCGTCTTCCGAAAATAAACTTTTGTTGAGTTCAAAAATAAAAGAAATCCCATTTGAAAAATCTATAACGCCAACGTCCAACAAAAGTTCTTGAAATGTTTCCACGTCAAAACGCATTTCATAAAAAGTGTTTTTATTGATTAAATAATTTTCACTAATTTCTTCTTCCACATTATTGCCATAAAGTTTTTTAACAATATTTTTAACATAAGGAAAAAGTTCTTGAATATCTGAAACAATGGAAACAAAAAATTTATTTCCACTTTTGCCAATTTCTCCACAAGAATGAAAAAGACCAGACAAAAAAGCAATAGAAGAGGTATCATCTTCCATTGGCATTTTTAAAATTTCATTCTTTGACTGTCTAGAAAAACTCAATTTTTCACTCCTATGCTTTTAAGTTGATTTTTTTTAATTTAATAAACTAATTTAGCTATAAAATTTTTCTAATTTACAAGAATCTAAAAGTGCCACAAACACTTAAAAACCGCGTTTTTTGTTAAACTTAGGCAACTTGTCCACGTTTGCTACTTGCGAAAGAGGAATATTCAATCTATAAATCAAATTTAAACCATTATTTACCTCTCCAACTCTATCAGGCGTGTGAGCATCAGAATTTACAATAAACTTCACACCTTCGCTCGCCATAGTCAAAACCTCTTCATCTGTAAAATTAATGCGTTTGCCATTAAGTTCAACATAAACACCTTTTTGTTTACACATTTTTGCAACAGCAAGCGTATCTGTTTGAAAACCGTAGTTTAAATGCGTAATTATATCTATTGGATATTTATCCAATGCCTTTAAAAATGCAGTTGTATTACGATTTATTTGTTCCTTGGTTGGATGAAAAATCTTTGCCCAATCTGTCGCCCAATTTATTAAAACTTTATCTTTAAAAGTTGTAGTCGTAATGAATCTATGATAACCCATAAGGAAAATATCTAAAAATTCATAATCTTCTTCTTTAACATCCACGTCACCATTTAAAGAAATTAGATTTGCTTCCACCCCAAGTAAAATATCCACACCTGTAACTTCACGTGCATTTAAAATATCCTCTTGTAAAAGTGGAATATCCTTTCTTCTAATGCCATAACATTTGTGATTAAAACCATGGTCAGTTATTGCAATCTGTTTTAAGCCCTTGTCAGCAGCAACTGATGCATTCTCAAGAACTGTCCCCTTACCATGATTATGGCGAGAATATATTGAATGAGTATGAAAATCTCCATTTAATAACATACAAATCTCCTTATAAATATTTTATCACGATTTAGACAAAAAAACAAGCAATATGTGATTGCATTTTAAATTATAATATAATACTTTATTAATCTACAACTTATAATATTTTAATTAACTTATGAATATTTATAATCAATTATTGTAAAAATTAAAATTAAATAGAAATTATTTAAAAAATCAAAAAAATAATAAAAATACCTAAAATAAAGGCAAAAAAACAAATGAAATTAGCATTTTTTTAATTTTTTTTAAATTAATTAATAATTATTTATTATTCAAGATTATAGTAATAGGGCCAGAATTTTCCTGTGTGATTTTCATATCTGCACCAAAAATTCCGCGGCTTACACTAACTCCAAAATCATTTTCGATTTTAAACCCTAGTTTTTCATATAGCGTATTTGCTCGCTCTGGAAGTTCCGCTCCTATAAAAGAAGGACGGTTTCCATGCTCACAGTCTCCAGCAAGAGTAAATTGTGAAACAAGTAAAATTTCTCCGCCAATATCTTTAACAGATAAATTCATTTTGTCATTGCTATCAACAAAAATTCTCATATTAGAAATTTTTTTGGCAAAATAGTCTAATAGTTCTTCTTTATCATCTTTTTCTACACAAAAATAAACAACAAGCCCTTGTCCTATTTTAGAGACAACGTTTCCATCGACCTTTAAGGTAGCATGATTTACCACTTGAATAACCGCTTTCATATTTTTCTCCTATAGCCTTTTTATTATAACATTTTTTCTATAAAGATAAAAGTGAAAGTGATAAATGTTTTATTTTACATAGATAATTTCAAGTTCCAAATCTTCGCCTGTTTTATACTTTATATATTCAATTATAGCCAAAACGTCAATCGCTTTCGCGTCACCATTATTAACGATAAAGCCTGCGTGCTTTTTTGAAATCTCAGCACCACCAATCTTGGTCCCTTTTAGTCCAAGTTCATCTATGAGTTTTGCCGGAATAATTTTCTTATCAATATTATGTTTAAAAACACTTCCTGCAGAAAATTGTTCATAAGGCTGACAACTTTTTCGACAAGTAAGAAAATATTGTTGTTTTTCATCAATTTTATGTTTATGGCAATATGAAAAATTAAACGTGGCTCCTAAAATAATACCTTTAATATTGGAACTTCGATAGGTATAATTTATATTTTCTTTTTTTAAAACTTCCACTTTAGAATTGTGTAGCACTTTAACGCTCTCAATAAAGTCAAAAATCGAATGACCAAACGCCCCTGCATTCATAAATACTGCACCACCCATGCTTGCAGGAATTCCATAAGACCACTCTAAACCACCTAACGAGTTTTCTTTCAAAAAGTGGTTTAGATAAAAAAGATTGACACCTGCCTCCACAAAGATTTTGCCTTTTTTTACTTCTTTGATTTTATTAAAATGTTTTAAAGACACAAGAATAGTACTTAAATTATTGTCTGGAAAAAGAAGGTTACTCCCATTTCCTAATATAAAATAATCATTATGGTTCTTTTTACACTCTCTAATAACTTTTTTTAATTCGACAACATTTTTTGGAAAGACAATTGTGCCTTTACCGCCAATCTTAAAAGTGCAGTAGTTTTTTAAATCTGCATTTTCTAAAACTTCTAGACCATCAAACATAATTTTATCTATGAAATTCGATTTTATTATGTGTATATTAAAATTGATTAAATTGTAAGAAATGCTCGTCCTGTTTTGTTATTCTTAAATTAAAAAACTTTATCTACAAGATAAAGTTTTTTTAATTTATTCCTCAACAAGTTCAAATATATAGTATGCAAATGCACCCTCTGGCAAATCTGTTCCACTTGAATCAATTCTAAAATATAATTTGTAATCAACATATGTCGCTCTATTTGATGAGATAATTATGCCATTATCAATAAGAGAAAAATAATTTTCTTCTCTCGTTACAGGCTCTTCATTATCATGAGATTCTACTATAGAGCATTTACCATCCGAGAAAAATTCTAATGTCATATTCATTCCAATTTGAGAAATGTTTTGATCTACTATATTAAAGCCTGGATATACTACTCTATAAGTTGTAAGTTGATACATTCCACCATAAGTAAATGACTGCTCAATATAAGTAAATGTAACAGGATTATTGCTATCATTTGAAATGGTAAATGAATTATTATCTATTTCAATGTAAGTAGTCTCATCAGATTTATTCGTAATTTTTATCTGGTAGTTTGTAAGAGAAGAATAAACTTGATATTTAAAATAATGTGTTTCATATTCATTTTCTAAACCTTTTACATAGGCAAGACCATAACCGATTCCATCACCATCTAGATAAGATATTGAGTGGTTGAAAACGAAATATTGACCATCTTCAGATTCATATTTACCAAATCTCAAAACTTCATCTGTTTTCTTGAATACCAATGTTGAAGTTTGAGTTTCTAAAATTCCTTTAAACACAAAAGTGTTTGTATTGTTGTCATATTCACCAGAATAATCACTGCTTACACCACTAGGTAAATTTGAGAAAGTTACTGTTTTGTCGTTTTTAGAGGTTGAAGCCTGAAAATTAAAAGTTGAAGATGGTTGACCGTCTATTTTTTGTATTATAGTTCCATTTTCATAAAAAGTCATTGTTGCTGTATTTAATTCTGTTTGCTCTGAAGTCTCTTCGCTTTCAACAAAAGAAGCATAAATTAAGGAATAAGAACCAAGTTCCAAATTGTAAACAGTGTATGGGAGTTCAATTTCCAAATCTTTGTAAGCAATTGTCATAAATTTTTCACCAGCCACTGCTGTGTCAAAATTTGAAATATTAGAAGGTTCAATATCAATATTGGTTGTATTTCCATTTGGACTTATATATACAATTTGAGCAGTTCTACTGTCAAACTCTTGACCTAAAAAGTATTCTTGCTTGTATTCACCTTTTATAGAGATATTTCCAAGTGAATCTCCGAGTTTGCAAATAAAAGAAACTGTTGTATTGTCATTTTCAGATTGAATAACTTCAATATTGTTATCAGCAAAAAATCCCCTTTCTTCGCCATTTTCATAAGTTAATATAAAAGAGCCGTCAAGATTTAAAGAATATGTAAAAGGATAACTAAAAGTGCCGTCATTTTTTGACCCTGTATAGTTTGTATTAAAAGTATATATTAAAGTATCCAAATAATCTTGATAACGTGTTTGATTATAAGAAACAGTTTTTTGTTGAACAGCAGTATAATAATCACAAACAAAATTATAAACAGTGTAATCAATAGAAGTAGTTAAATTATTATATGAAAGAAACAAATTCTTATTACCATATGTAGTCGAATTAAAGCCTGTTATCATATTTTCTTCTATATTTATTAAATGTTCCACACCATTCTCATCTGTATGTACTAAAACCCCTCCAGAAACATTCAATTCTTCATTCAAAAAATATTCTGTTTGAAATGGCGTTTTAATTGCTATTGTTGGAGTTTGCTTGCTTGGTTCTTCATTACAGCCAACAAGTAAAAATAAAGATATAAGCAACATACCGACTGCAACCAAAACTGTAAACAAACTCTTCTTTGATTTTATCATAAAAAACTCCTCTATGAAATTAATCATACCACAATTACTTTATTATTGTAAAGCGGAAATATTAAATTATAAATTTATTTTGGAATAATAGATAAAAATTATTTATAAAAAAATCCTATGAAAACATAGGAATTTTTAATATATTTTAAGGTTAAATAAGATTTTTTGAAAATGCTTTTAGTATTATCAAAAATTATATAAGTTCAACAATTGCCACTTCAGCTGCGTCACCACGGCGAGCACCAAGTTTTGTTATTCTTGTGTAGCCACCAGCATTGCCCTTATCTTTTGCTCTTTGAGCATATTTTGGAGCATACACATTGAATATCTTTTCAATGAGTGGATGGTTGATGCCTTCAATACGAGCCTTGAAAGTTTCTTTAGATTCTTTCTCTTTTCTTTGTTCTTGAAGATCATAAACATAACTCATAATCTTTCTTCTAGCAGCAAGTTTCTTTGGTCCATCGTTGAGAACTTCTTGTTTTACTTTCTTTCCATCGGCACCTTTAACTTCTTTTACCACTTTTGTAGTATCTTCATAGGAATTAATTGCAAGAGTGATGATTTTTTCAGCAATTCTTGCAGTTGATTTTGCTTTTGCCAAAGTTGTTTCAATCTTACCATTCCAAAGAAGAGTGGAAACTTGTCCACGAAGAAGAGCCTTTCTTTCTTTTGAAGGTCTGCCTAATTTATCGTTAGCCATTTTCTTTCTCCTTTTATAAATTATTCTTCATCTTTACGAAGACTGAGTCCATAACTTTCAAGTTTGTTGATAACTT
>CALVTF010000018.1 GCA_944360025.1 uncultured Clostridia bacterium | reverse complement strand
AAGGTCAAATTAGCAGTTGTAGAAGAAATATTATCAGTTGTCTCAGAGGTGCTTGTCGCATGTTTATACACCACTCTTGTTGGATAATTTTGATGCGATTGCCAAATGAAAGTTCCGTTTTCAATATGGAAATCGTGACATGCACCATTGAAAGATAGTTCAAAACGTTCGGACTTACTTGAGAAGGAATATTCATTTCCTTTTGCAAAGATTTCAAAGGTAAAACTATTTGCCCCTAAAATGTCTGAATATGCACTCTTTAGTGAGTTTGCTCCATTTAAGTTAAGATAGATAATTAAATCACCATTATCAGTAAATACTCTAAAGGCGTCGCCATCATCACCTATTTTTTTACACGTCCAATCGCTACCAATTAAAGATATTTCAAAACCATATTTATTTGCGTTATTTCTTAACTGCAAAATATATGTTTGTGCGGCAGTCGTTCCGCCGTTTGAATCATTATATATAGAAGTTGGACTTATTCTAAGATAGAAGAGGTTAGCAATACTTTCTGTGTTTTCCTTTTCTTGCGCAGTTAATTCTCGATAGCCCGCTGTTACAGTTGGCATACCGTTTACATAGAAAATAGAATTATTTTCTTCTTGTGAATCTCTTCTTAATGTATACCACGCAGAATTAAATGTGGATGAGTTTCCAAGTAGACAATATTCAATTTGATATCTTCCTTTTTGAATTCTTTCAAAGAAACTATCAAATATATTAATTTCATTACCTATTCCACCGCACAATTCGTTTAGGCTATCACTAAAATTTGTCACCAAAGCTCTTTGCGATGAATCACTTAAAAAGTTTGTTAGAGCAGTAAATTTATCTTGTAAATTTGCTATGTCAAGAGTTTGCAGTAAATACATAGCATTAATTGTCACTGTCTCGGTTTTTTCTATTGTTGTTGAATTTTCTTTATATGAAGTAAATCTAAACCTAACATTGACATTGCCATTTACTAAATCACGAACGGTAAAAGTGAATGGATAGAAGAAAATGTTGTTAACAAAGGCCGTTGCATTTGCCGAAGTGGCTGTCTCAGCACTTAAAAGTGCGTATATATCATTATTAGCATTGCCTTCATATCCCTCTTCAGAACTTGCGTCCCAATTTACCGAAAGAACACCAGCACTATTTAAGGTAAGTTCTGAATTAAATCTGTTTTTGGTAACATTTTTAATGCTACCATTGTTGCTATCGACAATATAGCGTGGGTCGGAAGCGATAATATATGGACTATTTGCCACAGCAATAACATACACTTGATATTCATTCATAGTCGCCGTTAAATTTTCGCCATTGTATGTTGTTATGCTAGAATCAGTTTTGTATTTACTTATAGCATTCTGATTATTAACATTTAAAAGATAAATGTAGTACGCATTTGCCATATTTGCTAAGTTTTGAAGATTACTATCTATTCTCCAAACTAAATTACCATTTTCTATATTCACTGAATAAAGGTCTGGAAGTTTAGTGAATGTTAAAGGTGTATCACCAAAAGTTGTTATATAATTTGTGAAAACAACATTTTGTTCTCCACTTTCTCCATAAGAAGTTTTCAATATACTTACACTTAAATCATAAGTCCCAGCACCTTGATTAACTTCCTCATCACTAAAAAGAAGAGATAAATCAAGAATAATTCGGTTTGTTTCTAAATCTAAAGTGCAGTCACTTATACTATATGTAAATTTGCTTGTCTGTTTTTGCTCTGTAGGTGAAGTGTAATCAACTCGGAAATAGAAACCTACAATATTTTCATCATAAGCGAACACCATTTGTGTTTTTGAACGGTCAAGTTTATCATTCTCAATTTCAATTCCTGTTTCTGCCATTTTTTCAATGGATAAAATTTCTAAACTTGAATCAACTGCAAATTCAAATTCATAAGCAAATGATAGAGTGTTTAGGTAATCGTTTAAATTTTCCTGTAATGCATAAAAGTACAACTTTCCATCATCTAGACTCAAATTACTATCTAAAATTTCTGTGTAATTGATATTGTATACAAAATTGTTATTCTCATCTAATATACCTGTCGAAATTAAGGATATTTCCACTAAATTTGAAAGATTAAATAAATCTAATTCGCTCGTGGCACTCAAATTACTCACAAATACACGAGAATTTTCATTATTTAATGCGACCGTCAAATTTTCGACATTTAAACTATCAAAAGCAACATTTTTAATGCCGTATGTTACCTTGAAACGCGATAAACTCTCAATAGTAATAGAATCTAATTGAAGATTAGTATTTGCGGTTGTGTTATAAACAACACCATCTAAAGTCGCACTACCTTTTTTCAAGACTTTTAAAGTGAAAACTGTGTCCTCATCTAAATTTGCAAACTCTCTTAAATCAATTTTTGTTTGATTGTTTTCTGATGCCACAATTTTCTCTTTCCACTCAAAATTAAGTGATTGTTGAATATCGGCAAGAGTGTAAAGATATGTTCCGCTTTCACCTGTGAAATAAACAACTCCTTCTTCTGAAACAGAAATATTCGCACCTACCAAATTATTTCCGCTTCCAATTAATGTTGCATTCACACTATAGATTGAGGAATCTGTGTAATAAGTTTCACTATCAACATGATTGCAGGCAATTAAATCAAACCTAATTGAAGCCCCATTTATTGTAAAACCATAATTTTGTAATAGACTGTAATTTTCTCCAAATATATCTGTCATGGTAAATCCAGGTTTCTCACCACTGCTAAAATCGCTTCCTTTAACAATTTCAATTTCGTTGATGAGTAAATCGTCACCATAAGCACGTACTATATATGAGGTGGCGTTTACCATTTCGTTCCATTCAAAGTACTGTTCTTGATTTTCGTCTCGTTTAAATGTAACATTTGGATTTGTCCATTCAATACGAGAAAGATTTATTGAATAATCCAAAGTGTTAGACTTTATTTTCCCATTTTCAAAAGCATAAATTTCAAGAGAATATTCACCATTACCCCAAACGGAAGGAAATTCAAAATAGAAATCATCCTCTTGTCCAACAACATAGGTGGAAGGTCCATATTTTATGACATAAACAGTGTTTGCAGTGTTAATCAATGAGTCTGTATTTACTAAATAAATTCCACCATTTGTTCTTTCTAATCCTTGAGTTGGCATAGTTAAAACTTCATATGATATAGCACTAGAAATAGGCTGTGAAGCAAGGAAATAACTTTTGTTTTCTATATTATTGTCACTAAAACTTCTAATATATGCAGAATAAGAAATTGTACCACCTTCGTCCATGTTGTAACTATCGTTATTAAAGAAGGACGACAAGTCATAAGTCAATGAAGTTGAATTTTCTTCAAAACTTGAAGAAGGAATGGTGATAGTAACTTCTTGTGACTCTCCGCCGTTTGGCGTGTATGAAATCACCAAATCAATTCCACCTGTTGCATAACTTTTACTTTCTGAATCCTTAAACTCGATGGTGATTGTTTGATTGTATCCAGAAATCGAGCCGTTATATGAAATACTATCAGAGTTTTGTGTTATACCCTTTAAAGTATCATTTTGATAAATGTTTGCTGTTCCTGCTGGAGAAGGTAGATTGATTAAACTTCGCACAACAACTGAAATATTGTTATTTCCAATATTTATATATTGCGAATATTCGTCAAATGTCAATGTAATAGTATACCCATCACCCACACTATCTTTAGCCTCAGAATAGGAAACTTCTTTAACAATATTGTCATCATCTCCTATAAAAACGTAGAAGGTTTCGTTCGTTGAATAATTACCAGCAATTCTAAGAATTATATTTGGTGTTGTTGCCGTGGCTCCGTTTGAAGTGCTGTCAAATTCAATATTTTGAATTGTAGGTGTCGCAAGTTTTGTTAATGTCGCAGTACTTGTATAAGAATAAACATTATATAATCCCAAATCTTCGTTCTCTGCGCTATAATAAACATTTCCACCTGCTGGAACAAAGTAAGTGCTAAGTATTGCATATACATTGATTGTTATTTCGCCAGCAAGAAGATTTGTCAAATTGTCATCATCAAGAGCAATCGTATATGAAGGAGTGTCAGTTTCTACCATCCTTTGATTTCCACTTTCATCTTCAAATACAATACGATATTTTAATGTTTGCAAGTTAGCACTCTCTCCAAAAGACGCAAAACTTATAACATTATTTGAGAACGTTACAGTATTATTTTCTGGAGCAATAGAAGTCATCTCGGATATATTGAAAGTGACCTCTTGAGAGTCTAAATAAAATCTACCTTGACTTTCAAAATCTGTTATGCCTAGATATTTTATCGTATAGACTCCATTTGAAGAAATAGCATAACTAAAATTCGTTCCTTTTGAAATTTCTTCTTCGCTTCCAGAATCAACTTTCACAGTTGCTTTTGTAATATACGAATTGTCATAAACATTTGGTGCAAACTGCAAGTTATTGTTTGACAGCGTCACACCGCTCACCGCTCCAAGTCTATGAATCAAAATATCATTTGATTGTGCTGATTCTAAGTAATAAGGGCTTGTTGCTGTAACATAAAAAGTGTAATCTTGAGAAATTGTTAAGTTTGAAAGGTCAATTTCGTATGAATTTGTTTGCAAATCTCGTAAAACAGGTGTACCGTTGCGATAAACAACATAATTTGCTCCTTCCACTACGTCCCAAGAAAGCATACTCGTTTCTTTATTGTAAGTTACAACCGGACTTGCCATTTTTTCAATTTCAAGTAAATTTAATGATGGGTCACTTAAAAGCGTTCCATAATAAGAGTTAAGATAAATTGAACCACTTAATATATTTTGATAACAATAAACTCCAAATTCAATTTTTACCGCTTGAGAATAATAATTGTTCAAATCGTTGTCAGAGGCAATTACACTTATAATAGATGCAAGGTCAATGGAATAATTGTTTGTAGTTAATGAAGTTAAGAGATTAGACTCTATTGTTTGCTCATCTAAGATTAAGACTAAATCATCGTTCTCCATCCTATAAGTTGTAAGAGTAGGATAATCATCCACGCCATTATTTAATTTTAAGTTAGAAATTTTAAGCATAACTTGATTTTCGTTGCTGTCCGTCAAAATCATGTCTAAAACAAAATCGTTTGCATATTGGTGTGACGCATTAAATGTTAAATTACCATTGTTATATGTGAAATTTGTTGGTCTATCAACACGTCGAATGTTGTATGATACTTCGTCACTATCAATATAAATTGTGTTATCAATAGGTTGAAGTTTTCCACTCTCTTCAATCACACTTCCTTTAAGAAGAGCTGTAATTGTACCATTCTCCATGTCGTATATTTCAAGACTTGTGTCGGCATTCCCGCCATGCTTAACTTCTGTTCCGTCCGACAAAACAATATCAGTAACACCTTCTCGACCACCACGAACAGTCACGGTCTTGGTTAACTCATCAAAAATAAAGTCATTATTTTCAATAGCATACTGAAGTTGTCTTAGTTTTTTGATTGTGAGAGTAAAACTTTCACTATCAAGATAAATCGTATTGTCTACTGAATGAGCCTCAACACTTAAATTTGTTCCATTATAATCATCACTAAAATCATCATTAAGTTTATAAATTGTGTAGCCTTCTCCAAGAGAGGAAGAGGTCACAAGGTCTTGCCCAAGAGTAACAGTAAAGGATGCCATGTTCGCTACATTTTCCACGCGTATATAGTAGCCTGCCTGTTCCACTTCGCTTAAGTTCCCATACATAAAATCAACATTAGGTGTTGCCAACTTTTCAGAAAGATAGAAAATCGTTTCAAATGTCGTTGACGTCAAGTTTTTACTTTCGTTTTCGGGCAATGCGAAAATTTCAATATAGTAATAATTTCCCGCATCAAGCGTAATTTGAGTTTCATCGGTTACAACCGGTTCTTCAAACGATAATTCTTCTGTTTTTATTTGATCAAACCCTAAATCAAATTGTTCTTTACTAATTAAAGCATAACGCACATTATAACTTCCTGCACCGGTAACAGTTTCCCATAAGTAAACAGTACTTTCATTGTTTCCACTTGTGCTTGTCGGCTCTGTCAACTTTGTCAATGTCTTTAAAGTGGAGGAAGATATAACATTCTCTTTCTCACCAAATGCCACAAGTTTAAAGGTAATCTCATCTATATCAAAGTTATCTTCAAACAAATTTTCAATTTTACCATTAAAGGTGATTGTGCTATCTTGTCGAGAGTAAAGAGAAGAATCAACAAGACTAAAACCGTCCCCAGATTGAACATATAGAGCATAGTCAGTTGCACCCTCAACCAAATTGAAATTAAATTGTGAATTATTTGACAAATATGAATGCGATATTGTCTCACCTAGATTAATTTCACTAAAAGAAGAAAGTTTTGTAAACTCATATATATCACTTTCATCAGAATTCACAATGTTATAACTAATTTCGTTAATAACAACACTTTCTTGTCCTGTAATTTGTTTAACAGAAAGGCTATAATTGCCACTTGAAAGACCTATAACGTTTTTATTTATATCCGTTTCGGCACCTTCAAAACCTATTTCTTTAAAGGAAGAATCGTTAAGATGGATTTCAAGAGAGGTTGAAATGTTCTCGTCTGTCCTTGTTAAATCAAAATTAAATGCGGCATCGTTCTCTTCATTGTCACCTGTTCCTTGTATTGAGACTTTTCCGAGTTTATAAACATATCCCTGTATTTCCTCATTACTATTTGCATAAAAGATACCATCTTCTAAACTAGCATTTGCAAACGCTTGAACATTAATTTCATAACTTCCTTGTGGTAGACCTTCAAACCTTGAAGTTGAATTTTCAGTAAATTCATAAACTTCTTCACCAAGTGTTAAAACAACATTTTCTGCGTTTTCTGGTAATGTAACATTATAACTTCCACCATTTTCTTCATCAAAGATATAATTTACCGAGGCATTTTGTATTTTGCTTATTGTGATTTCTTCACTTTCCACACTTATTTTTTCGCCATTTTCATCGTTAACCAAAATTTTTAAAGAGTAATCTCCAGCATTTAACTCTGAAAGATAAGGTGCTAAATCTAAAGAGTTTTCGTTTTCAGTTTGATTTTCCACGATAATTTCATTATTGAATGTGATTGTAAATGTTGCCGAACTGACTTTTGCCCATGTTAGTTCTTCTGTTGAAGGATCAAAACTAAAATCTTCGGTTTGAAGTTTAGGCATGTATCCAAAATACAAAGTTGTTTCAGTAGCAAGAGAATTATCAAAATATCCTTCTCCTAGTGCCACCACGCTCAAAGTGTAACGTCCTTCTTCTGTTAAATTATAAGAATTTGTATTAACACTTTCAATAACTATAGTCGTTTCATTAGTAGTAGGATTTAAATATGTAATACTAATTTGATAACTACTTGGAGAAGTAAAGTCTTGAGTTTCATCAAATTTATCCACAACGTTATTCCAAGTAACAAGACCATTATCATCCATTTGAATGTTTTCCACTTGTTCAAAAGGCTTTTTAACAACAATATGCATACTATCTAAGGTGTTCCCTTCAAAACTAGCATAAACATTTGCTTGTCCATAAGTTTGTGCTGTCAAAGTATTCCCATCTATAGTAAAAAAAGAGGAATTCGAAAATTTAAATTCGGTGTTTTCTTTGTCATATTCTGCCACCGTCAAATAATCTAACAAATTAATAGATTGTCCAACCGAAAGGAATATCTCTTCACTAGAAAAATTCGCCGACGGTTGTTTAAAACCACAAGCAGAAAGGACAGTTCCTAAAATTATTGTAAATATAGTTACAATAGCAATATTAAATTTTTTCATATACACCTCTCTAGGTTTTTTGAAGTTTGCATATTATGTCACACTATAATTAATAATATAATAACACTTTATTGCTAAATTTATCAAACAAAAATGATAAAAATATAAATTAAAAATAATTTTTATAAAATAATAAAAAAATCAAAATAAGAAAATTTATTTAAAATTTTTCTAAATATTTTGAAAATATACGAAAAAACCTATTTAAAACGCAAAAAAACCTCAAAAAATACGATTTTTTGTGATTTTTTTAAATTTTAATAATTTTTAAATAGTAAGCAATTTTATCTTTATTTCTTTTAATATTTTTTCTTCATCTTCTTTTAATGCAACAATTTTCCTAAGTTCTGTTTTGATTTTTATGTTATCTATTTTAGATAAAACATTTTTTATATCTATTAAACTTTTTTCCACAAGTTCCAAATCTATATCTATAATGACTGACAAACTTTTTACATAATCAATTTTTCCACTAAGGTACTTTTTTAAAGAGGAATAATATTTAGCATCCCCGCCCATATCTATTATAACTTTTGAAAGCAAATTACAAGCCTCAATCTCTATATGATATAACTTTTCAAATTCCTTTTCAAAATTAGGATAAAAAACAGAAATTTGATTAAATTGATATAAAAAATGCAAAAAAATTGTGAAAAAGCCATCATTTCCACAAAATAAATCTTGCAAAAGTCCTTCATAATAGGAGTTTTTAATTTTCATAGTTTTTCATATGATAAGTTTTATGAAATTGTCACTCCCTTTAACCATTTAGGATAAATTTTAAATTCTCTATTATTAATACCCTCAATTCCAACGTTTTTAAAGACAAGTTTATATGCAAAAAGTTTTTGTCTCTTTTCCTTAAATCTTTTTAAATCTTCTCTTCTTCCATATTTGCCGTCACCTATAATCGCATGGCCTAGATAGGCAAGATGCGCTCTAATTTGATGAGTTTTTCCGCCTATAATTTCCACTTCAAGCAAACTACTTTCTTTATTAGACTTTAAAGTTTTGATTTTTGTTTGGATTTTCACTGAATTCGGTTGGTAGTTTTGGAAAATTTTAACATGTGCTTTTTCCTCATCTTTAACCAAATATGCCGTATATAGTTTATCTGTGACAAATTCCCCCACAACCTCTGTAAGATAATACTTTTGAACTAAATGATTTCTAAATGCGTTTTCAAGTTTTTGCTTCGCCTCCACAGTTTTTGCCATGACAAGCAACCCTTCAGTATTTCTATCAAGCCTATGGACAGGAAAAGTCCCCAGAATATTATCTAAGCCATTTTCCACTTCAATACCAGCAAACTTATTGATAATTATGCACTCCACGTCCTCATATACTATTTCATAAGGTTTTATTTCTTCTTTATAAAATAAGGTCAATATATCACCAATATTGAGTTTAACATTTTCTTTGCAAACTTTACCGTTTACCTTTATATCTTTATTCCTCAACATTTTTTGTGCTTGAGAATATGAAAAAGAATTATCTACAAGAATATCAAGCACTTTCTTTGCTTTTAAAACTTCTATATCTTTTTTTATCATAGTAATATTTTAATATATTTTTGAATAATAATCAAGAAATATAGCATATGTTTATTAAAAGGGGATTTTATGGAAGAAAAAATTGTTTTAGATAATAGAAAACTACTATCTATTTTAGGCGCAACTAAAGTTGTTTCGTCTACAAACAGTCAAGCGGTTGTCGAAGTTGGCGACACAAATATTTTAATATGCGGAAGCGATCTTGAAGTCGTTAAACTTGACCTTGAAGCAAAAGAGGTGGAATTTTCCGGAAACATAACTTCATTTAAGTATATGAGTAAAAAAGAAAAAGTCTCTCTTCTTAAAAGGATTTTCAAATAATGCTTTACGAAACATTAAGCCAACCACAAATAGTTTTATTTGTGGTTTTATTTGGTTTTTTAAGCGGAATTATTTTTGATCTACAAAAATTATTTAAAAAATCAATAAAAAATAGGTTTTTTGACTATTTTTCGTCTTTTTTTTGCGTTTTTTTAACCATTTTAATTTATTTTTTTGTTAATTTAAAATTAAATTATGGAGAATTTAGATTTTATATCTTATTAATGTTCTTCTTATCCCTAGCCTTCGAACGTTTATTTATTGGAAATTTACTTGAAAATCTACTAAGAAAATGGTATAATAAATTAACGGAGAAAATGAAAAAAGGTTATGAAAATAAAATTAGAAAAAGAAAAAATAGAAAAATTGACAAATGATAAAAAAATAACAGAAAAAAATAATGAAAATCCAAAAAAAATAAATTTTCTTAAAATCTTTACTGTTGTTTTACTCACCTTGCTTACACTTGCTATTGTTGTAGAGATTATATTAATTATAGTCTACAACGACAAAATAAATAAAACTAAAGATGACATTGAAAATATTCCAGATGCTTCTATCAGCACTAAATTTACAGAAAACATTTCCTATGAAAATATTGAATACAACCCATCAAACAATTTAATAATATGGTTTTCATAAATAAATTTTGAAACATATCCACTATTCACAAAATTAGTTAAACCCTCACTCAAATTTAGGCTAGCAAGCGAAGATAGAGAAACAAAAATGAGTGTAGAAATTAAAATTCCTTTAATAATACCTAGAATTAAACCCAAAAATCTATTGACAGGAGTAAGTCCTGTCTTTTTTAATACAAAATCTAAAAGAAAAGCGACCAATCTTGTAAGCAATAACACAATAACAAAACTTCCAAAGAAAATTATTATTCTATATGTGAAATCCGCAAGTGTCGGAGAAAAAATTTGACCTAAAGTCAAATTACCTTCAAACTCTATGTTGTTTAAAAGAATTTTTAGAAGAGAAATTAAAATTACATTAACATTTAAACCTTCTATAGCAATATATATCTCATTTTTATCTGAAAATGTACCTAGACCCATACCATCTAGCATATTTTTAAAAATATTTTGTAAATAGTCATTTAACCCAAAAAGATTTATTGTGTTTGCGGCAATTTCATATGCGATAAAAATGATTAACGCAAAACTAATAAAAGATAAAAGCATTCTTACAAATCCTTTTACAAATCCTTTTATTGCATAAATACCACAAATAGCAAGCAATAGATAATCCATAAAAGAATTTTTGACATAAATTTTGCTTTTACTCAAAGTTTAAGATTTTATTTTAAATATGTAATTCAATTAAAAAAATTCTAAAAATAAATAAAATTATTTATTAAAATTAAAAAAACCGAAATTTAAGACCAAAAAATATATTAAAATTAAAAAAATTGCTAATTTTTTATTAATTTCTTAGCAATTTTTCTAGTTTTTTACATTTTTCTTTATTCATATCTAACACATTTTCTAACCTATAAGGTATCCCCATCTTCCTATATTTTTCTTTTGCCATTGTATGATATGGAAGAAGTTCAATCTTTTCAATATTTTTTAAGTTAGACGCAAATTCTTTTAGTTTTAAAACGCTTTCCTCTGTGTCATTATATCCTGGAACAATAACTTGTCTAAGCCATAACTTTTTTTCTTTTTCTTGGCATTTTTTAAGAAACTTTTTGAAGTAATCCATACTTTTCCCCGTCAATTTTTTGTATCTTTCCTCATCAAGTTCCTTCACGTCTAAAATTATAAGGTCACAATAGTCCAAAATTTCATCATATCTATCACCTGCACCTGAAGTATCTAAACAAGTATGAATATTATTCTTTTTACATTCTTTTAATGCCTCAAGAAGAAATTCTGGTTGGTGAAGTGGCTCTCCACCTGAAAATGTAACTCCACCTTCCTCACCAAAATAAGGCCGATATTTCAAAACTTTTTTTACAAGTTCATCTGCTGTCATTTGAATTTTCTTTTCGTCTGACCAGGTCTCTGGATTATGACAATAAGCACAGCGAAGAGGACAACCTTGCATAAAGATCACAAACCTTACACCAGGTCCGTCCACTAACCCCATACTTTCAAAACTATCAATATTCCCAATTATCATTTTTCTTTTTCTTCCACTTTTAATTAAATTGCATTAATAATTGTGAGGTTGTTATTCCTTTTTCTTTAAAATTCATTCATTATTTCCTTTACTTAATTATCTTGACGTGTGGAAAGTTCTTGCAATTACTTCCTCTTGATGAGCACGAGATAATTTATTAAAGTTAACTGCATACCCAGAAACTCTTATTGTAAGATTTGGATACTTCCAAGGATTGTTCATCGCGTCTATTAAAAGTTCGCGGTTTAAAACATTGACATTTAAGTGTTGCGCTCCTTGAACAAAATATCCATCCAAAACGTCAACTAAGTTTTTAACTTGTGATTTCTCATCTTTGCCAAGTGCATCTGGCACAATCGAAAATGTGTTAGAAATACCATCTTGACAGCAGTTACAATAAGGTATTTTTGCCACAGAATTAAGAGAAGCAAGAGCACCTGAAGAATCGCGTTCGTGCATTGGGTTGGCTCCTGGAGCAAACGCTTCTCCTGCCTTTCTACCATCTGGAGTCGAACCTGTTTTCTTGCCGTACATAACATTTGAAGTTATCGTAAGAAGAGAAAGAGTATGTTTTGCCCCACGATAAAGTTTATATTTCTTCAAACAATTAGAGAAATATTCCACAAGTTGAACAGCGATTTCGTCTACTCTGTCATCATCATTTCCGTATTTAGGAAAGTCTCCTTCTGTTTCGAAATCGACAATGATGCCTTCTTCATTTCTTATAGGTTTAACTTTAGCAAATTTAATTGCAGAAAGTGAATCAACAGCAACTGAGAAGCCAGCAACACCAAAAGCCATTAACCTTTCAACAAAAGTATCATGTAATGCCATTTGTGCAGCTTCATATGCATATTTATCATGCATGTAATGAATGATATTCATAGCATCCACATATGTCTTAGCCACAAGGTCCATTGTTTTTTGATAGTTTTTCCAAACTTTGTCAAAAGTCAAAACCTTTTCTGTGTTTTTCTTAAGACCTTCAACAACAAGCGCGCCAGATTTTTCATCAACACCACCGTTAAGTGAGTATAAAAGTGTCTTAGCCAAATTGCATCTTGCTCCAAAGAATTGCATTTGTTTGCCAACTTTCATGGCAGAAACGCAACAAGCAATTGCATAGTCATTGCCATAAATAGGACGCATAACTTCATCGCCTTCATATTGAATTGCATCCGTCAATATCGAAATCTTAGCGCAGAACTTTCTAAAATTAAGAGGTAATTTTGGAGAATAAAGCACCGTCAAATTTGGCTCTGGAGACGGATTAAGGTTGATAAGAGAATGCAAATATCTAAATGAATTCTTTGTCACCAAACTCTTAGCGTCGTCAAGCATACCACCAACACTTTCTGTTACCCATGTTGGATCTCCAGCAAAAATCTCATCATATTCTGGAGTTCTCAAATGGCGAACTAGTCTAAGTTTAATGATGAATTGATCAACAAGTTCTTGAGCTTCTTCTTCAGACAAACCGTTTTCTTTCATATCTCTTTCTATATATATATCAAGAAATGTTGAAGTTCTTCCTAAACTTGTTGCCGCACCATTATCTTCCTTAACGCCTGCAAGATATGCAAAATATAACCATTGAAATGCTTCTTTTGCTGTTTTTGCTGGTTTTGAAATGTCAAAACCATAACTTAAAGCCATTTCTTTGATTTTATTTAAAGCCCTAATTTGTTCTTGAACTTCTTCTCGAAGTCTAATATTTTCCTCATTTGAGACGTCAATTAAAGAATAATCTTTTTGCTTAAATTCGATTAATTTATCAATACCATAAAGAGCAACACGGCGATAATCTCCAATTATTCTTCCCCTTCCATACGCGTCTGGAAGTCCTGTCAAAAGCCCGGCTTTCCTTGCCCTTCTAATTTCTGGAGTATAGGCATCAAAAACTCCGTCATTATGAGTTTTTCTAAACTCCTTAAAGTGTTTTTCAATAACAGGATTTAACTTTTTACCATAAGCTTCAAGAGCCTTATCAGCCATTCTTGTTCCACCATAAAGATTTACAATTCTTTTAAGTGGTTTATCTGTCTGAAGTCCAACAATAACTTCATTTTTCTTGTCTATATAACCTGGTGCGAAACTTGTAATGCCGGAAACAGCATTGAGTTCCACGTCCAAAAGCCCCTTTTTGGCTTCTTCTGCAAGTAACTTTTCACATTTTTCCCAAACTTTTTTTGTTTTAGGTGAGGCGTTTACAAGAAAAGAATCGTCTCCTTTATATTCTTTATAATTAGTATCTATAAAGTCTTGGACGTCAATATTCTCTTCCCAATTGCCACCTTTAAACCCTTTCCAATATTCTTTAAATTCTTCTTTCATATTATCTCCTTTGTTTGTTACAACATATTGTACCTTATTTAGTAAAAAATACAATATATGGTGAATATTTTTACTATTCTTCCCATATATTGTATACTAATTCATATATAATGTCAAACATTTTATATATAATTTTCAAATTTTGTCTAAAAATTTTTATCTTCATCTTGATAGTTCAAATTGTTTTTCTCAATATCTTCTAACTCTTTAAGTTCCTGATTTTGCATCTCTTGAGCACTTTCAACGTTTTCATTTTCTTCTTCTACGTTTGTTGGAATTTTATTATCTACA
>CALVTF010000017.1 GCA_944360025.1 uncultured Clostridia bacterium | reverse complement strand
AAAGGAGTCAATAATGAAATTGAAAGCAAAGATTTTTAAAACTAGTGAAAAAGGCAATGGCAAAATTTTAAAACCTGTACTTAAAGGGGTGTTAATTGCTCTTTGCATATCACTTGTGGCTATTTTACTTTTCGCTTTTCTTTTACGATTTACAAACATCTCGGAAAATTTAATTTCGCCGGTGAACCAAGTTATTAAAGGTATCTCCATTTTTCTTGGTGTTTTGTTTGGTATGAAAAAAGTTAAAGAAAATGGTATACTTAATGGGCTTCTAATTGGTTTTCTTTTTACTGTTTTTGCCTTCTTAGTTTTTTCTTTGCTTGATGGGCAGTTTGTTTTCGATAAAACTCTTTTAAACGATATTATTTTTGGTAGCATTATTGGTGCGATTTGTGGCATAATTTGTGTAAATCTTAAAAAATTTTAGTTTTTTAATTGACAACTGCTCCGTTTTGTTATATACTTAGTTGGTATATAATTTTAAATAATTACATTTTTATTAAGGGGCAGTATGGCAAAAAATAGACTTAAGAAGAATTCAATACTCAATTTCGTTGCTGTTGCAGTGCTGACAATTATTGGTATTGTTCTTTCGGTATGCAGTTTTATAATTCCTTACACAAATGGGGCAACCTATAATGGTTTCGCTAATTCTATTTCTTTGGGGCTTGACCTTGCTGGTGGAATTTCTGTTGTTTACGATTGTTCTCTTTCTGAAGATAGTAATACTGACGATTTAAATGCAGCAATTGACGCTACAGTATCTCGTTTAGAAAATGTTATTGGCGGTGAGTATTCAGAAGCGATTATTACTCGTCAAGGAAATTCTGAAATTAGAATTGAAGTGCCGAGTGTAACAGATTCAAATCAAATCTTTGAACTTATTGGAGATCCAACACCTCTTTATATGACATTGACTGAGGGTGGTGACGCAAGGATTTCCGGTTCAGACATTTCAAATGTTTATGTTTCTTATCAAAATAGTCAATATGGAGTTGTTATCAACTTTACTGATGAAGGAAGAACTAATTTTTCTAATTTAACTAGAGAAGCGGCTAATGGAGACCAAAGAATTTATATTTATCTTGGCGAAATTAATAGTAGTAATTTATGGAATCAATTAACTTGTACAGAGCAGATAACAAGTGGAAGCACATTTATTTCCTCTGGAGATTCTTCAAGTTCGTGGACTTATGAGGATGCACAAAACTATTCTCTTCAAATTATGTCAGGGACATTTAATGTTACACTTGATTTAAAAGAAAGCAATGTTGTATCTGCGACTTTAGGATCAGAAGCACTTAAATATGTTATCATTGGTGGAGCAGTAGGTCTTGTTCTTATCATGCTTATTTTGTGGCTTAGATATGGAGATTTTGGACTTCTTGCCTCTTTTGCGCTCGTTATCTATATTGTTTTAATGTTATTCTTCTTGCAAGCAATTTCTTTTGTTCAATTAACTCTTCCTGGTCTTGCCGGAATTGTTTTAAGTATCGGTATGGCAGTTGATGGAACAGTTATTATCTTTGAAAAAACAAGAGAAGACTACCGCGCTGGTAAGAAAATTCCTATGGCTGCACGAAATGGTTTTAAACGTGCTTTCTGGCCAATTTTCGATTCTAATATAACTACTATTATAACATCCTTAGTTCTTTATATCTTAGGAACCTCATCTATTCAAGGTTTTGCTATTACACTTTTAATTGGTATTGTGCTTTCTATGTTTATGAACCTCGTTATTATGCGTTTCTTTGTTAAATGGTATTTGCCATTTAATAGTGTGAAGGCTAAAAGGCTCCATCTTCCAAAGCAACTAAAACCAATTAAAGAAGAATCTGTGGTGGAAGTTGTAGGCGCTGTGGGAGGTGATACTAATGAATAAGAAATTGACAAAAAAGAAAAGCCGTTTCTCCATAGACGCATTAATTGAAAACTCAAAGTTTAGTTTTACTCGTAATTTAAAATATTTTATAATTGCTCCAATTATCATTATTGTTGTGGGTATTGTGCTTCTTTGTACGCTCGGTTTTAATCTTGGTTTTGACTTCACAGGCGGAACAAACATGACTATTTATCTTAATGATTCTACTTCTGGAAGTTCTAATTATTCGGAACAAAGATATGATCTAGAAGAAGATTACGATGAAGTTGTAGATAAAATCAATAAAGTTTTTGATAATTATGATGTCAATATAAGTTCTATTCAAACGACTGAAATTAATATTGATGCGGATAGAGGTTATAGTTTTACGATTGTTAATGGTGACGCAATAATAATTAAATTTCAAAATGGAAGTTTAACTGATAAAGCGGAAATTAATGCTCAAAATGAGGAAATTCAACTTGCACTATTAAAAGAATTTGGATATTTTGATGCTAATGCAACCACCATAGATTTAACTTCCAATGAATTTGCGGCATTTGTAGCAAATGGTGGAATTACAACAGCAAGTGCAACTGCTGAACTATTAATGAATTCATTTATTGCTCTTATTGTTGCAGTTGTTTTAATTTTAATTTATGTTGCAATTCGTTTTGAAATTACAAGTGGGCTTGCTGCAATCATGGCACTCTTCCATGATATTTTGATTACAACTTCGTTTATGTTAATTTTCCGTATTCCAATTAACACACCTTTCATTGCGGCACTTATCACAATTTTAGGTTACTCTATTAATAATACGATTATTATTTTTGATAGAATAAGAGAAAATGTGAAATTGTCTAAGAACTTAGGTAAAATTGACAACTATGCCATTGCGGATAGTTCGGTAAGAAGCACAATGATGAGGACAATTTTGACAACACTTACAACTTTTATTATGATATTCTTTATCACTGTTATTGGTGTAAGTGATATTCAACAATTTGCTTTTCCAATCATGATTGGAATACTTGCCGGGTTCTATTCTTCTAACTTCTTAACTACCGGTCTTTGGGCAATCGCATATAAACCGTCAAAACGTAAACTTGCCAAAATTGCTGCTAAAGAAAAGCAAAAAGAAACAAGAAAACAATATGAAGTTTAAAATAAAGCGGGTTTTTGCCTGTTTTATTTTTTTATTGGAAATTGATTTTTTATTGAAATTTGATGATAAATTATAGTTGAGATTTATAGTTAAAATTTGAAACTAAATTAAAAACAGAAAGTAACAACGTTACTCACTCTTCTTGCTCTGTTTTACGGTTGATAAACGAATAGCCGTCACTTGCAATATATATTTTGTTTTTACCATATTTACGATTTATATATTCTACACTTTCGGTTAATTTCACTTTGTCGTCTTGAAAGAATGAAAGTTGTTGAAACTCGTCTACTTTATTTAATGATGAAACCCTAACGCGTATGGCTCGTACCTTTTTATCGTAATTCCAGAAACTGTCTAAGAGTTCCATCGCCTTTTCCAATACTTTTTGATAACTTTGAATAGGTTTAATTTTTTTGCTGTGACGATACTTTTCAAAATCAGCAGTTTTTACTGTCACGGCAATAGTGGTTGCTTCATATTTACCTATAATTAGACGATTAGAAACTTTTTCAGATAAAAAAGCCACCACTTTTTTCACCTCGCTTCGTTTTTGTATATCAATGATTGTTGTGGTTCCATTGCCTATACTTTTTGGCGGGGCAAGATGAAAGTAGCAAGCCACCGGTTCAATAAGTTCTCCTTTGAGTTTTTGTTTTAATTCAATGCCGGTTTTACCCATCAGTGGTTTTAAAATATCATCATCAAGTTTAACAAAATCTCCAATGGTTAAAACATTCATTTTGATGAATTTGTTTTCTAATTTGTTACCTATACCAACTATACTATTGAGAGGGAGGGGATAGGCAATTTCTCTAAAATTTTCTTTTGAAATAATTGTTGTGGCGTCAGGTTTTTTAAGGTCACTTCCAAGTTTAGCAAAAATTTTACTAAAAGAAACACCAACTGAAACAGTTAAAGAAAGTTCTTCCTTTACACGTTCTCTGATTTCATCAGCAATTTCTTTTCCTGTTTTGTTTAAATAATGCAAACTATCAGTTATATCTAGCCAACATTCGTCGAGTCCTAATGGTTCGACAAAATCGGTATAGTCAAGATAAATCTCATGCAGTTTTAGGGAGATTTTTTCATATTTATCATAGTGAGGAGGCAAGCAAACTAAATCTTTGGCCTTTTGTTTTGCTTGCCAAATTGCTTCACCTGTTTTAACTCCTAATTTTTTTGCAATTTCATTTTTAGCAAGTATTATTCCATTGCGTTTGTTAGGATTTCCTGTGACAGCAACAGGTTTGCTTTTCAATTTTTCATTTCCTATACATTCGACTGAAGCAAAAAAATTGTTAGCATCTGAATGTAAAATAATCCTATCGTTCATTTGCTTTTTCCTTTTAAAATTGCTAAAATATTTTTGTATTATTTGCAAAATAAGAAAAAAGTTGTGGTTTAAAAGGAAATTATGATGAAAATACTTTTTAAGAATGGGAAATTAATAAATTTTGATAAAGAAAAAGCAGAAGAGGTTGATATTTTAGTTGATAACGGCATTATTGCAAAAGTTGGCAAGATTAAAAATGAAAAAGTTGATAAAATTGTAGACCTACAAGGAAATATAGTTTCGCCTGCTTTTACTAATTGCTTTTATCGTTCGATAGAGGCTGTAAAAAACAGTTATTTTGACAACGAAAAGGCTTTTAATTTTAATGAAAGTGAAATTATAAAAGAGTATATGGAAGAGAAAAATATTCTTTCAGGTGCGTTGTATTTCCAAGATTTTTCATTTGATACTCCTTTTAGTTTTGTGGAAAAAATAAATGAAAAAGACGAAAAAGAACTTGAAAAAATTTCCTTTTGTTTAAAAGATAAGGTTTTTATTAAAATAGGGCAAAGTTTAGAAGAGATGGGAGAGATAAACTCAATTTCAAAGAAGATGCCAAGTGAATTTTTGGAAGATTTTGGCTTTTTGGACAAGAAAGCGGTGATTGTTGGCGGAAATTTATTTGAAAAAGATGAACTTGAAATACTTTCCTCTTATGATAGCAATTTTGTGTTACTACCAAATGATGACGCAAGAAGTGGAAGGCGATACGCAAATATTAATTCTCTAAACAAATTTCACATTCCTTTTGGAATAGGAAGTGGTGATTTTGCCGAGATTGACTTTTTTAGTTTTATGCGACAAATTTTGTCTTTTAATTCTTTTGTTATGGAAAACACCTCGCTCTTATCTCCAAAAGAAATTTTTTATATTGCAACAATTCAAGGTGCAAAAATTTTAGGCTTTGATACAGGTGTAAAAGAAGGGAAATTAGCAAATTTTATTGTTTTAAATGCCAAAAATATATTAAGTAGTAATATTTTTAATGGAATTGTGTTTGAACTTTCTAAACAAGACGTTTTAATGACAATAAAAGAAGGAAAAATTCTTCAAGAAAATGGCGTTTTTGTTATGGAAAATGGGGAAGTTTATGATAAAATAAATCTAAAGAGCAAACTTAAATAATTTATCGCATATATGCTCTTTAAATCTACTTATGCGAAAAACTAGGGGTGTAAAATGGAAATAAAAGAACAACTTGCAAGCGAATTCGGACTTAGACTTGATTATGCTGGGAATATTATTGAACTTATTGATGAAGGGAACACTATTCCGTTCATTGCACGTTATAGAAAGGAAATGCATGGCTCTTGTGATGACCAAGTGCTTCGTGATTTTGCAGATAGGTTGAAATATTTAAGAAATTTAAATGAAGAAAAAGAAAAAGTTCAAAAAGTTATTACTGAACAAGGAAAGTGGACGGATGAACTTGCAAAAGCACTTTCTGATGCTATGACGCTAACAGAAGTTGAAGATATATACCGTCCTTACAAGCCAAAAAGAAAAACTCGTGCTTCGGTTGCTATTGCAAAAGGACTAGAGGGACTTGCTGATATTTTACAGGCACAAAGTAAAAGTTTTGTAATTTTAGAAGAAGCACAAAAATATATTAAAGAGGACGTTCCAACAGTTGAAGAAGCACTACAAGGTGCTAAAGATATTGTGGCTGAACGTATTTCAGATAGTGCCGAACTTAGAAAAGAACTTCGTGAAATTTTAGCAGAGAAAGGTGTTATTAATTGTACTCTTCTTGAAAATGAAAATAACTTGACTTATGAAACTTATGCTGGCTTTAAGCAAGAAGTTAAAAATTTACCAAGCCATAGAATTCTTGCAATCAATCGTGGCGAAAACGAAAAATGCTTGAAAGTGGAAGTGACTATTGATGAAAAACTTATGTTTGACGTTATTAACCATCATTTCAAGAAAAACAATCCTGACACAGATGCTTTGATGGAAGAGACAATTAGAGATAGTTACGATAGGCTTCTTTTCCCTTCTCTTGAAAGAGAGTGCCGTAGTAATTTGACTGATAGAGCAAATGAGCAAGCCATTAAAATGTTTGAAGTCAACTTAAAACCACTTTTAATGGAAGCCCCTCTTAAGAATAATATAATTTTAGGTCTTGACCCTGCTTATAGAACAGGTTGCAAGATTGCGGTAATTGATAAAAATGGAGCAGTATTAGATACAACTGTCATTTATCCAACTCCGCCACAGTCAAAAACAGAAGAAAGTATTGAAAAATTGAAGGTATTAATTGAAAAATACAATGTTGACATAATTTCAATAGGCAATGGAACAGCATCAAAGGAAGCGGAAATTTTTGTTGCTGAATTAATTAAACATGTAAATCGTCCTGTAAGTTATGCCGTTGTGTCGGAGGCGGGCGCATCTGTTTATTCCGCTTCTAAACTTGGTGCAGAAGAATTTCCAGACTATGACGTATCTCTTCGTTCCGCTGTTTCAATTGCAAGACGACTTCAAGACCCACTTGCAGAACTCATTAAAATCGACGTTAAATCAATTGGTGTTGGTCAATATCAACACGATATGCCTCAAAATAGATTAACCGAAGTTTTAACAGGCGTTGTTGAGGATTGCGTAAATAGTGTTGGAGTAGATTTAAACACGGCTTCACCTTCCCTTCTTTCCTATGTTTCTGGACTTAATATGTCTATTGCAAAAAATATTGTGGCTTATAGAACAAAAATTAAAGGATTTAAAAATAGAGAAGAACTTTTATCTGTTCCAAAACTTGGGCCGAAGGCATACGAACAGTGTGCGGGCTTCCTTCGTGTTGTTGGTGGAGAAAATATTTTAGATAATACCGCCGTTCACCCAGAAAGTTATGATGCTACAAGGAAACTTCTAAAACTTTTCAATATGACTGAAGAGGACGTTAAAAATCACAATTTGTCTCTTCTTCCAAAAATGATTGAACAAAAAGGAGAAGAAAAAGTAGCAAACGAATGTGGAATCGGTATTCCAACACTTGTTGATATTACTTCTGAACTTCAAAAACCTGGTCGAGATATTCGTGAAAGTATGCCAAAACCGGTTTTAAGAAGTGACGTCATTCATATGGAAGATTTGCAAGAAGGTATGGTATTTGACGGCGTAGTTAGAAATGTTGTCGATTTTGGTGCCTTTGTTGATATTGGTGTGCATCAAGACGGACTTGTTCATATTTCACAACTCTCTGACGGCTATGTTAAGCATCCATCTGAAGTTGTTAAAGTCGGCGATAAAGTTAAAGTTAAGGTTATGAGTGTTGATATAAACAAAAAACGTATTTCTCTTACAATGAAAGGTGTGGAGGAAGAAGGAAACAATGAATAAATGTTCTAAGTGCGGAACAACTGAAGAGGAAATTTTGGAGACAGGATTTGTTGGCTGTGAAAAATGTTATGAACTTCCCAAAGTTCGTGAGGCAGTCACAAAATTATTTAATGGAAAAACTCATAAAGCAAATTAAAGGTGATTAAATGTTTGAAGATTTCGAAAAAGTGGCAATATCTTCTAGAATTAGGCTAGCAAGAAACTTTGCTGGGTTTAATTTTTTCACGAAATTATCAAATGTTGACGATGCTGAGTTTATTTTAGCAACAACAAAAAAAGTTCTAGATGAATATGGCGATTTTGATTTTATTAGACTTAAATCATTATCTTTAAATGAATGCAATGCTCTTTTAGAAAGACATATAATAAGCAAGGAATTAATTGAAAATAAAGATATTTCTGCTGTTGCAATAAGTTCGGATGAACACACTATTGTTATGATGAATGAAGAGGACCATATAAGGGCACAATGTATTTATAGTGGTCTAAATCTTTATCGTCCATATCGAGAAATTAAAAAACTTGATGACAAACTTTTATCTGAAATTGATATAGCATATAACTCTAGACTTGGATTTATCACGGCAAGCCCTTCCAATCTTGGAACAGGAATGAGGGCATCTGTTATGCTTTTTCTTCCTGCGATTGAAAAAAGAGGGGAATTTGACATGATGAAAAAGGAAGTTTATTCAAAGGGTTTGACTATTCGTGGACTTTATGGTGAGGGCACAAATTCGTATGGAAGTTTTTATCAAATTTCTAATCAAAATTCGCTTGGAAAAAGCGAGGAGGAGATTATTGAAGAGGTATTAGATGAAATTTCCTCTATATGTGAAATGGAACTGTCAGCACGCGAAGATATTTTGTCAAATGACCATCTAAATCTTAAAGATGAGATATTTAGGGCTTATGGAATTTTATCAGAATGTGCTTGTCTTAGCGAAACAGAAATGATAAAACTACTTTCTCTTGTTAAATTTGGAGGTGTTCTTGGATTTTTCAAAATTAAAGAAAAAGAATTTGAAAAACTTTTCACAGAAGGTTCAACAGCAAATTTAAAAGAACTTTCAAATTTATTCGAAATAAAAAAGGAAGAAGTGGTCCGAGCGGAGTATATAAATAGGAAAATCAAGGAATTGGTTTTAAAAGGAGGCTAAACTATGGGCTATAATAACAACATTCAATTTTCAGATAGTATTGAAAAAGTAATCAAAAGTGCAAGCAAGATTGCTCTTCGATTTGGAAGCCAACTTGTCGGCACAGAGCATATTTTGTATGGAATAACGACAATAACAGATTCTATTGCCGCAAAATTGTTGCGTGATGAAGGAGTGACTGAAAGCGAACTTTTTGACCTTTTTGAACAGTCAAGTTCCGGTATGACTCTATTTGGTAATGTGGAATTAACTCCACGTACTAAAGACCTGTTTAAGCAAGCACAACAAATTGCACTTGATTTTAATCATTCTTTTATTGGAACAGAGCATCTTCTTCTTGCAATGATACAAAATAAGACATGCTATGCAACAAAAATTTTAATGAGCGGTTTTAATGTTGACGTAGATGAACTTCGTGGAAAACTTTTAAGCAATATGCAAGTTAATAGTAAGGCGAATGGCAGTTCAAATGAAGAAAACAAGAGCCAAGTGGGAAGTTCGTTGCCTGACAAATTGCTTGAAATGGGAAGTGATATAACTTTAAAGGCTAAACAACATAAACTTGACCCTGTAATTGGTAGGGAAGAGGAAATTCAAAGAGTAATTGAAATTCTTTGTCGAAAAACTAAAAATAACCCTGTTCTTATCGGTGAAGCGGGCGTTGGTAAAACAGCAGTAGTGGAAGGATTGGCACAGGCAATAGTAAGCGGTGACGTTCCAGAAGAAATAAAAGATAAAGTTATCTATGCACTTGAAATCGGCGGACTTATGGCAGGCACAAAATATCGTGGGCAAATGGAAGAAAAACTTAAAGATTGTATTGAAACAATCATTAAAGCGGGCAATATCATTGTTTTTATTGATGAAATACACACTTTAGCTCAAGCAGGAAGTGAAAAAGGAGAAACTAGTCCTGCAGACATGCTTAAACCATATCTTGCACGTGGAGAATTGCAAACCATTGGTGCTACAACCACAGATGAGTATCGTAAATTTATCGAAAAAGATAAAGCATTAGAGCGTAGATTTCAGCCGGTTATGGTTAATCCTCCAAGCGTGGAGCAAACTATTGAAATTTTGAAAGGGCTCCGTGATACCTATGAAGCATTCCATAAAATTATAATTACAGATGAGGCAATAGAGGCTGCTGCGACCTTGTCTGATAGATACATTATGGATAGAAGTTTGCCGGATAAAGCTATCGATCTTATTGATGAGGCTTGCTCTCGTGCTAAAGTTAATTTTACATTGAAACCTCAAAAAGTTAGAGATTTAGAAGAACAGATAAGAGTGTTATCTGCAAATCGTGATGATGCTTCTCTTCAAAGAAATTATGAAAAGGCGGCAAAACTCCAGTCTGAAATTGTTAAACTTGAAGAAGAACTTAAGAAATATGACCAAACCATAAAGAAAAAGAGTTCGACAAATCAAATCGGAGCAAATGAAATTGCTGAAGTAGTTTCTAAATGGACGGGTATACCTGTGACCAAAATTACAGAGGGCGAAAAAGAAAAACTTGTTCATCTTGAGGAAATATTGCATAAACGTGTTGTTGGGCAAAATGAAGCAGTTGATGCAGTATCAAAAGCAATTCGTCGTGCAAGAGTAGGACTTCAAGACAGTAAGCGCCCAATAGGTTCTTTCTTGTTTATGGGACCAACCGGTGTTGGTAAAACAGAACTTTCTAAAGCTATTGCAGAGGCTATGTTTGATAACGAAAATAACATTATAAGAATTGATATGAGTGAGTTTATGGAAAGCCATACGGTTTCTAAACTTATAGGATCGCCACCAGGATACGTAGGATTTGACGAAGGGGGACAACTTACAGAACAGGTAAGAAGAAAACCTTATAGTGTTGTTCTTTTTGATGAAATTGAAAAAGCACACCCTGAAGTTTTAAATGCTTTACTTCAAATTTTAGATGACGGTAGACTAACAGATGGTAAGGGACGAACAGTTAGTTTTAAAAATACAATCATAATAATGACAAGCAATATTGGTGCTAATGAAATAAGACAACATAAAAAACTTGGTTTTGGTGGAGAAAAACAAGAAGAAGTTTCTGAGAAAGAAATTTATATGGAAGCCCTTAAAAAACGCTTTAAGCCAGAACTTATTAATCGTATAGACGTAATATGTATTTTTGAACCTCTTAAAAAACCTGACCTTATTAAAATTGCTAATATTTTACTTAATAATATTAATAAAAGACTATCTCAAAGGGGACTTAAATTGGAAGTTCCAGAAGAGGTCGTGGAATATATTGTTGGTAAAGGTTCAAATTTGGAGTATGGTGCTAGACCTCTTCGTAGATTTATGGAACAAGAAATTGAGGATAGAATTGCCGAAAAATTACTTCTTGGAGAACTTGAGGATAAGGGAACTATTGTTTTGTCTTTAAAAGACGGAGACATAGATTTCTCTATGAAAAAATAAAATATTATAATAAATTGTTTGCTAGTTTTATAAAAATTTGCTATAATCATTAAACAAGGAGAGAAAAATTATGAAAATTAAATTTGTAGAAAAAAATTATAAAATTGCTGATAGATTTAAAAAGGTTATAACCGAAAAATTGGATAAACTTTCTAAATATTTTGGTGATGATATGGACGTTACTGTTGCTTGCGTTAAACAAAACAAAATTGAAAAGTTGGAAGTTACCATCTCTAACAAAGGGTTATTATATCGTTCTGAAGTAAGTGGCGAGAATATGTATAACAATATTGACCTTGCTCTTCCAAAACTTGAAAGACAAATTATTCGTCACCGTGGAAAGAAACGTGACGCTAAAAAGAAATCAGAAAAAATTGCTTTTGAATTTATTGACGAAATGCCTGAAGTTAAACTTCCAGATATTTATAAGAAAAAATCTTTTGACCTTGAACCAATTATGATTGATGATGCTAAGGATGCGATTGAAAGACTTGGTCACACTTTCTTTATTTTCCTCAACGCAGAAACAGGAAAAATCAATGTTTTATATAGAAGAAATGATGGCAAATTTGGTCTTATAGAAGTAAATTATTAATTTAAATTTTTGAAAAATAAACCTCTTATATTTTAAGAGGTTTTATTTTTTTATTAAAAAATACAAATAAATACTTAAAATTTTAAATATTTTTTGCTATTTTTTAACTTTTTGAGCACAATAACTTTATGAAAAAAGTTTTTAGAAGTTTATTTCCTATTTTTTTGGTTTTAATATTTGCTATTTCCGGTTGTGATGGCGAAGGTGTAATGTGCGCTCATATTTGTAACAAAACGCAAGGACTTAGCACTAATTATGCTTTTAATGTTGTTTTAGATAAGGATTCTCGTGTAGAAGAAAAATATGTTGATTTACAAATCAAATGCAGTGATGCTGGTCAATTTATTTCTTTTGGTAAAGAACTAGAAGAAAAAACAACTCTTTACTTTGAAAAAGCGGATGAGTGGTATAACTTGACAGTTTTAATAGCAAACGCAAATGGACTTTCTGGATATGAGACCTATCAAAAATATGTTGATAAAGACAATGATATATATATTTTTACTTCGCCGAATGATACAAATCTTTCATTTAGGGTTGTGGTTGGCAATGTTGTAGCAAACGATGATGGAACCGGTCAAATACTTACGTCTACAGAAGTTATTTCCAACATTTTAACTATGGACGTAAAAAAGGCGGAGGAATAAAATTTTAAATTATATAGATAAATGAAAAAGAAAGTTTAGATAACTTTCTTTTTTGTTATATTCAATATTAATCTACAATTTCGCCATTTTCAAAGTAGATTTTTCTTTTGCTTATTTTGTCAGCAAGTTCTGGTCTTGTGCAGGCGATAATAACAGTAGTGTCAGGTTGTTTAAGTCTTTTAATCATAGATAAAATTGCTTCAATATAAACGTCGCTTATATCGTCAAAAATGTTGTCAACTAAAAGTAAGTCAATAGGTCTAAATGAAAGACGAATTAAAGATAGAATATATTTATCTTCCTTTCTTATATTTTTAACTTTTGTGTCGCGAATTTTCTCAAGAGAATATTCAATAATAGCATTGTTTATCATTTTTTCTGCTTCGGCAGGTTTAACACCCTTTTTATTTAAAATGTATTTGAAATTTTCATATACCGTTTTATTTTCTAAAAATACAGGACAGTAAGGAACATAACCGAGGCTTATGTCAGTTTTAAAATCAACTTTCTTGAGTGGAATTTTGTTGATATAAACTTCGCCACTGTCATAATTTTCAAGTTTGGCAATAACTCGAAGCAAACTTGTTTTTCCACTGTTTTGTTCGCCAACAAGAGCCACAGTTTCTCCAACAGCAACGTCAA
Organism: uncultured Clostridia bacterium; assembly: GCA_944360025.1. Taxonomy (GTDB): domain Bacteria; phylum Bacillota; class Clostridia; order Christensenellales; family UBA1242; genus Caccovivens. The sequence continues at coordinate 1,257 of CALVTF010000017.1, read as the reverse complement.
GATTAATATCTTTCAGGGCATAATATTCTCTTGTATATTTTAAACATAAATTCTTTATTGATAACATATTTTTCTCCAAATTACTTTAAATAGATATACTTATATAATACAATAATTTAAAAAAAAATAAAAGTAAAATAAAGAGATTTATTTAAATAAATTTATATAATCCAAAATTATGGTGTGATTATGTATAGAGAAAAATTATTATAAAGAAAAAAACAGACATAGTCTGTTATAATTCTTCAATTGTGCTTTTTTGAAATTTTTTTGCTTCTTCAGTCGTGTTTTCAGTCTGATTTTGAAAATTTTTCATCATTGCCGACAATTGCTCTTGATTAAGGTTGTTATTTCCAGCATTTTTAGCGAGCAGTAATGGGAGTAAATCTGCCATATTTTTGTTGTTTCCGCCAAGTAGTGACATTAAAAGATTAATAGGTGGAGTATTTGATGATTGTTTTGAAGTAGCATTGTTTTCTGTTTGTCTGTTATTTTCTACACTCTGTGTTGTCACTTTTCCATCTTTAATAAAAATACTATCTGGATAATATGAAAGATTATTTTCGTTCATATATAATTTATATGCACAAAGATTTTTAATTTGTGTAAAATTTTTAAATTTCTTCATATATTGAAAATAGAGGTAGTTATGAAATTAAGTGAATTTTTAAATAATGATAAAGAAAACCTAAAAGAGAAAACAGAAAATAAAAACGAATCAAATAAAAAAACTACAGAAGAAGAAATAGGTAAACTTTACGACGAAATGAAGGATAAGTCGGAAAGCGAATTGATGAATAGGTTAAAAGAGGAAATAAAGAATCAAAAAATGCGTGGTGAATTTGATTATGAGGGAATATTGAACACCTTGCAAAGTTTTAGAAACTTTATTTCAGAAGAAGAATATCAAAAGATGATAAGGATTATAAATGAATTCAAATAAAATTGATAAAAGATTGTTTCAACTTATTTATTGCCTAGCAAAAGACAATAAAATTGACTGTTTTATATATTTCAATAATAAAAAGGCACTTTTACATATTTTAAATAGAATGAAAATTGAAATTAAAAATGAATATTTATTCATTCATGCTTTCTTTTGTAGAGCCACGAAAGAAGAGATTTTCACTCTATCAAGGGCAAGTGAAGTGGAATATATTTCCTCGCTTTCAGTCGCTTGTTGTCAAATGAATATTTCAAGAGACATTTTAAAAGTTAATGATTACAATTTGTTAGGCGAGGGAATAAATATCGCCT
>CALVTF010000016.1 GCA_944360025.1 uncultured Clostridia bacterium | reverse complement strand
TTTGGGAAGGTTGCAGAGCGGCCAAATGCAACGGACTGTAAATCCGTCGACTATGTCTTCGATGGTTCGAATCCATCCCTTCCCACCAAAGAAAAAAACTGCACTTTTGCTCGTTTTCAAAACAAGTTTGAAAAGCATCGCCTTTTCGCTTGTTTTTTTTCTTTTCACGGCCATACGAAAATCGCACTTCGTTGGCGATTTTGCCGTGACTTTGTATTTAAAACAAAAATCATTATCTCTTTATCATAAGCCCCCATTCATTTGTTTTCGCCACTATGCGACCAAATATAGTTTTTAATCCATTGGCGAGTAATAATTAATAATTTAGGCACATTTTTAGGAACAAAATAATAACATAGTTAAAACTATGTTATATTTTTTATATATAATAATTATCTTTTAACCTAATCCAACCCTAAAATTTCATCACCACTAACATTAAAAAATTTGGCTAGAATCTTTATAGATTCATACCCCGGAAGTTTTTTACCGTTCTCCCACTTACTTATTGTCGATAGACTAAAATGCAAGGCATTCGCAAGTTGTTCTTGCGTTAATCCCTTCTCCTGTCTTAAATCTCTTAAAATATCTTTAAATTCCATAATAAATTTTTAGCACAAAAGTGCTTATTTTGCCTGACATGAGCACTAAAGTACTTGTATAATATATTTTGGCACCATGGAGCCAATTTAGTTATTTAATTCATTAATTTTTTCTTCAGTGTTTCCAAAATCTTATTCTCTAAACGAGAGACTTGCACTTGTGATACTCCTAGCATTTTTGCAATTTCACTTTGTGTTTTGTCTTGGAAATACCTCATAAGAATAATTTTTTTATCTCGATTGTCAAGCTTATCAATCACCTCTTTCAAGGCTAAATTATCAATAAAATCCGTTCCTCCTGTTTCGCTGTCAAAACGGTCAATAATTGTTAAACCTTCCTCTTCGCCATCATCAAAAGGTGTATAGAGAGAAATTGGCATTTTGGCGGAGTCCATTGCCATAACAACTTCTTGCTCATCAATCTGAAAGGCTTTTGCAATTTCAGAAATAGTAGGACGAACATTATTAATTTTAAAATAATCATCAATAAATTTATTAATTTTTAAATTTAATGTTTTAATTGCTCTTGAAACTTTTACTGCACCATCATCGCGCATAAAACGTTTAATTTCGCCAACCACCATGGGCACAACATAGGTGGAAAATTTAACATTAAACGAACAATCAAAGTTATTTATCGCTTTCAAAAAGCCTAATGAGCCGAGTTGATATAAATCTTCATTCTCTATGCCCTTATTTTTAAACCAACCAACGACACTTTTAATTAGTGGTGAATTTTCTTTAACAAGTATTTCTTTAGCATCTAAATCACCACTTTGGGCTTTTTTTATTAAAGCAATTGTCTCTTCTTGACTAAGCACTATAAAACCACTTCGCAAGGACAACTTGCGATTTTTTTCGTCATTTTAATTGTTGTGCCAAATGAATTGCTGGAAACTTCTACACTATCCATAAAACTTTCCATAACCGTAAATCCCATGCCAGAGCGCTCTTCGGAAGGTTTTGAGGTGTAAAATGGTTCTCTCGCCTTTTCAATATCTTTGATACCTACCCCCTTATCCTTTACAGTGATAGTTATTAAATCTCCCTCTAGTTCGCACCTTAAGACAATATCACCTTTTGTCGCATTAGGATAAGCATGTACAACACAATTCGTCACCGCTTCGCTTACGGCTGTTTTAATATCAGTTATTTCGTCAACTGATGGATTTAGTTGCACGCAAAATGAAGCCACACAAACTCTAGCAAACCCTTCATTAACCGAAAGAGCTTTAAAAGTCACTTCCATAAAATTTGAATATTTCATAATTCTCTCCTTAAACAATTTTAGGCATAATTTCATATAGCCCTGTCATCTTAAAAATCTTCTCAATATGAGAAGAAGGATTGCAGATAAAAATTGGAATATTCTTATCTTTCATTTTTTTATAACGACCGATAAGTACTCCAATACCTGTGGAATCCATAAACTCAAGTTCGGACAAATCAATAACAATCTTTTGAAAATTTGGCTTGATAAAGAGTTCATCAAGAGTCATCTTAGTGTAAGGCGCTGTATGTTCATCAAGTTCTCCGCAAAGAAGAACATAAAGCGTTTCGTTGTGAACACGACTTTTAATTTGCATAACTTCCTCCTGTCACAAAAATTCTAGCATACGAAATTTAAAGAATTTAGGGAAGTTAAGAAGAATTGTGTCTTATTTTGATGATGGCTTACATATTCATTTTCATCTTCATAATACATTCATATTCAAATCATTTTTTCAATTTAATTTTATTAACTTTAAAAGCAAAATCAATATATAGTGTGTTATGCAAAAACTTGTTGTGACATATTACACAATATATAGTTTTGGATTATTTTTATAATTTCTTGCTTTTCACTTTGTAAAAATTTTTAAATATGATATACTATAAAACGTAAAATAAATTTAAAAGGTTAAACAATGGAAAAACAAGATGTAATAATTGTCACCGACCCAGGCGTTGATGACGCAACCGCACTTATGTATGCTATTTTTTGCGGACAAATAAATATAAAACTTCTCGCCGTTGCTGGCGGTAATGGTCCAATTTCTAATGCTGTAAACAATGCTCTTTTTTTAATGGAATATTTTAAGCAAGATATTCCTGTTGCAGTTGGAATTGACCACCCACTTAAACGCCCTCCTGTTTATGCAATAGGTGCACAAGGCAAAGGTGGACTAGGCGGAATCAAAGTTAATCCTAAAAAACTGACAACAAAACCTATTGAAAAATCTGCTACCGACGCCATGTATGAAATTTTAAAAAATTCTGACAAAAAAATATCAATAATAGCCATCGGCCCAATGACAAGTGTTGCCGATATGCTTGTAAAATATCCCGATTCAAAAAAATATATTAAAGAAATCAATTTTATGGGCGGTACTAAAGAAAAAAATTATGGCGAGCCATATCGCGAGTTTAATATTAGTTTTGACCCTGAATGTGTTGAAATTGTAATAAAAAGCGGTGTACCACTTGTTATGATTCCAATGGAACTTGGTCATTTTGCCTATTTAGATAAGGATGATATAAAGAAATTCAAAAAAACTAATAATGTTGGTAAATTCTTTGCAAAAATGTATAAAAAATATAAAGATTTTCACGTTGGTCACTTAGGTGCTGCTGTTCATGACGTTTGTTCAATTTATTATTTAACCAATCCTCAATGTATGAAAATGGAACAAGGGCATATAGACCTAAAATATTATAAAGACGGAAATGATAATTATGGTTATATTGACACATGCTACGATAAAAAGCCAAATGCTCTTATTGCTGTTGATATGGATATATCCGATTTTAAATATGACCTATTTGAAGCACTAAAAAAGGCCGGTGAGTTTTTGGAAGAAAGAAAAAATTAGAACAAATAAAAAAAGACTGATTTAAATATCAGCCTTTTATTTTATATTTAAACATTATAAAATTTTAAAATCTATTAAATTATATGCCACAATCTTAAGTTGTTCGTAAGTTATACCACCTTGAAAGTATGCTATATATGGTTTTTTGATTGGGCTATCACAAGAAAGTTCAATAGAAGCCCCTTCAACAAATGTCCCCGCCGCCATAATAACTTGAGTTGTATATCCTACCATATCGTACGGAATAGGAAGAGCATTGCTATCTACCGGCGAAAGTTTTTGAATAAGTTGGACAAATTTTATAAGTTCCTCTTCTGTATCAAAAACTATGGATTTTATTATATCATAAGAATTTTCATTTGTGTCTGGAATTATTTTATAGCCTTGTCTTTTCATAACTTCGCCAATAAGATATGCTCCTTTTATTGCTTGGCAAACAATATGAGGTGCAAGGAAGAGCCCTTGATAAAAAAGCCTGTAACCGCCCTCATACGAGCCCGTTTCTCTTCCAAGTGAAGGACAAGTCAAACGATTTTCAATTAAAGATAGGGCTTTTTTAGTTCCAACAATATATCCCCCTGTTGGAGCAAGAGAACCACCGATATTTTTAATAAGACTTCCAACACAAATGTCAGCACCCACTTCTGTCGGCTCTATTTTTTCAACAAACTCACCATAACAATTATCCACCACAACAAAGGAGTTTGGTGAAATATCTTTGACATTTTTTATAATATCTTTCATATCTTTGACAGAAAGTGCTTTCCTTGATGAGTAACCTCTTGACCTTTGAATAAAAACAACTCGAGGTTTTAGTTTTTTAACTGCCTTTAAAATTTCGTGTTCTTTAAATGAAGAATCATCATTTAAGTCAATAAATTTTGTGTTTACTCCATAACTTTCCAAACTTAAGTTATCTTTTCCAAACAAAGTTTCTGAAAGAGTATCATATAAATCTCCAGATATGGAAAGAAGAGTATCTTTGGGTCTTAAAAGCCCATAAAGAACGGTAGAAATAGCATGTGTTCCTGTGGTTAAGTGCGGAGTAACAATAGCATCCTCTGCATTAAAAATATCAGCAAAAAGTAAGGAAAGTCCCTCCTTCCCCTTATCTGTATAACCATAACCTGTTGTCCCAGCAAAATGTTGATTTGTTATGGCATGTTTATTAAATGCTTTTAAAACCTTGTCTTGATTAAAGAGAGCAATTTCTTCAAGTTCTGAAAATTTATCTTTCAAACTATCTTCAATCTCTTTTAAAATTTTAAGTTTCTCTTCTTCCATAGTTTCTCCTCTATTTAATAAAACTTTCAAGTTTTTCTGCTATCTCTTCTACTGCCTCTTTTACATTTTCCACTTCAATATAATTTACATTTTCCATACCGCGAAGAAAAGTAAATTGTCTTTTTGCATAATTTCTAGAATGTTGTTTAATCTCGTCCACCATTTTATCATAACTTATTTCACCATCTAAATATGAATAAACTTCTTTGTAGCCGATTGCTTTCATAGACTGTGCACTTCTTAAAACACCACTATCTTTCAAATTTTTAACTTCATCTACTAGCCCATTTTTAAGCATAATATCTACTCTTTTGTTTATTCTCTCATACAAAACCTTTCGGTCAACAGTTAATGCAAAGATAAGCGGTTCAATCTCGCTTTCGCTTGTTTTTTTCTCACCCTTAAAATGAGCAATTTCAAGTGCTCTGATTACTCTTTGTGGATTATTTTTATCAATTTCTTCTGCCAATTTTTTATCTTCCTCTGACAGCCGTTCATATAAACTCTCTAAGCCTTTTTCTTCAAGTGTCTTATATAGTTTTTTTCTAAACTCGTCATCAACACCAACTCCACCAAAGTTGTAATTTAAAATTAATGATTTAACATAAAGGCTTGTTCCTCCAACCACGATTGGCAGTTTACCACGTAACGCGATTCCCTCAATCTTCTTTTTCATCTCCTCAACAAATTGAAAAGAAGTAAAAGTTTCTGTTGGCTCTTTTATATCAATCAAATGATGAGGTATTCCTTCTTTTTCCTCCTCTTTAATTTTTGCCGAGCCAATATCTAAACCTTTGAAAATCTGCACAGAGTCACAAGAGATAATTTCGCCATTAAAAAGTTTAGCAACTTCCACCGAAACTGCTGTTTTGCCCACTGCTGTCGGTCCTAAAATAAACAAAACTTTTGTTTTCATTATAAAACCCTTTTGAACATTTTTTCAAAATCTTTTTTAGTTATTCGAACTATTATAGGTCTACCATGCGGACAAAGTAGAACACCTTTCTTCATTTCTTCAATAAGATATGAAATTTCGTCTTTTGTTACACTGTCTCCTGCACGGATAGCATGCTTGCAAGCGGTTTGACAAAGTTTTTCATTAATAAATCCACTCGCTTTTTTATCACCCAAGGTTTCGTCACCTAAAATATCTTCGACAAATTTTCCTAAAGATATGCCTGATAGTAAAAACGGCACACTCTTAATTTTAAAATCTTGACCATGTTCTTCCACAACAAATCCCAACTCTTGAAGGTTTGGAATCTTTTCTGTAAATTTTTCCGCATCTTCATGTTGTAAAGAAAATTCATAAGGGAAAAGCAAATCTTGTCTTGTTATTTCCTTTTCATCAATTTGCTTTTTTAGTTTATCGTAAAGTTGTCGTTCATGCATTGCATGCTGGTCAATAACATATACACTATCACCAAATTCGGTTAAGATATATGTTTTAAAAATTACGCCAACAATTTGAATTTCCGATTTTTCTGTAAGGAATTTTTCTTCTTCGTTTGACGATTGAGTTTCTTCTATTTTTTCTACTTCCATCTTTTTTGGTGCTTCACTTAAATCAACCTCTTGAATAAGTCTTTTTTCTTCTTGGTCAAAAAAGATATAGCCACCAGGTTTATTCTTCTTTTTGTCATCAGATTTAATAGAGGAAAAATTTGGCATATTAATAATGTCAATTCCCTTCTCTTGAAGTTTAGATGGAGTGATAATTTCTTTATCTTCCGTATCTAGACTAACATTAAAACTTTTCCCTTCATTTTGAGCAAGTTTGTTAAAACGAAGTTCAGTATCAAAACTTGTTCTCATTGGATTTTCGTCATTTTCTATAGAAAACTTAGAAAAATCTTTTTCATCTTTTTCATCAGCAACAAAGTCAGCAATAAGATTTGAGCCAACAAGGGCATTTTCGATTGCCTTTCGAACAACTATGAACACTTTTGAATTTTCCTGGAATTTAACCTCTTTTTTGTTTGGATGAACATTAACGTCCACACGGTCATATGGTACTTTAATATTTAAAATATAGATAGGAAAACGATTTTTCATTAAAAAATGCTCATAAACGCTTTGAACACAGGCTGAAATTTGATAATTTATGACATATCTTCCGTTAACAAAAAGTGTTTGATAAGTTCTATTAGGGCGAGAAACTTTAGGTCCACAAACATAGCCACTAACTTCGACACCATCAACAGAGTAATTGACGTCTAAAAGATTTTCATAAATCTCTCTGCCGTAAATAAGATAAATAACGTCTTTTAAACTTCCTAAACTATAATTATATACACATTTTTCATCTGTATAATATTCAAAAGAAATTTCAGGATGAGCAAGCATAAATTTTTCGACAAGCGAAGTTATCTCTCCCTCTTCAAGTTTTGGTCTTTTCAAAAATTTAGCACGCGCTGGAGTGTTATAAAATAGGTTGCGAACAGACAAACATGTTCCCTTTGAGAATGCTATTTCGCTAACTTTAGATATATCACCACCATTTGCTTCAATCATATAACCCGAATCTGCAGATTCTGTTTTTGTGGAAAGTCTGACCATGGAAACAGAAGCAATGCTTGCAAGCGCTTCACCACGAAAACCAAGCGTAGCAATTGTGTCCAAATCATCAACGTCCTTAATTTTACTTGTCGCGTGAGGCATAAAAGCAAGTGGCAAATCGTCTTTTTCAATTCCTGAGCCGTTGTCGGTCACTGTAATTTCTTTGATTCCGCCATTTAAAATCTCAATTTTAACATGCGTAGCACCTGCATCTATACTATTTTCCACAAGTTCTTTAACAACACTCGCTGGTCTTTCAACTACTTCGCCTGCAGCAATACGATTATATATTTGTGGTGTTAGGACATTAATTTTCATAATTCCCTCCTATTCTTTTGATTTTTCCACTAAATCATTTAATATTTCAAAACTTTCCATTGGTGAAACCCTGTTCATATCAATATCTTTCAAGATGGACAAAAGTTGAAGCCCTAATTTACTATTCTTCTCTGCTTGTTTTCTTTCTTCATTTTCAGAGAAAATATCAAGGTCAAGTTTATCATTCACACGCTCAAGGTTCTTGCTTATCTCTTTTGCTCTTTCAATCACGGCTTGAGGTACTCCAGCAAGTTCAGCAACCTCCACACCAAAACTTTTGCTTGCATGGCCACGAATAATTTTTCGAAGAAAAACAATTCTATCGCCCATCTCTTTAACTGTAATTTTATAATTCTTAACACCAGAAATCACACCTTCAAGTTCACTAAGTTCGTGGTAGTGTGTGGCGAAAAGTGTCTTACATCTCAAATTCTTTGCAATATACTCAACAACTGCCCATGCAATTGAAAGCCCATCAAAAGTGGAAGTTCCGCGTCCTATTTCATCAAGTATCACCAAACTGTTGCTTGTGGCATTAGCCAAAATATTTGCGACCTCGCTCATTTCCACCATAAAAGTACTTTGACCAAAAGCTAGGTCATCACTTGCACCTACACGAGTAAAAATTCTATCAGTAATAGCAATTTCCGCACTTTTCGCTGGCACAAAACTACCAAGATGAGCCATGTATGTAATAAGCGCCACTTGACGCATATACGTACTTTTACCTGCCATGTTAGGGCCTGTGATTATCATCATTTTATTGTCATCTCCGTCAAGTAATGTGTCATTAGCAATAAAGTTTGAACTTTTAACAAACTGCTCGACAATAGGATGCCTGCCATCAACAATCTTAATAGTCTTAACATTTTTATTAATTATTGGTCTTGTGAAATTATATTTCACAGCACATTCAGACAATGCTAAAAGCATATCAATTTCTGCAATGATTTTAGCAACTTTTTGAAATTTCTTAATAAATCCAACAAGATAGTCCACTAAAGTGGAATAAATTTTACGTTCTAATTTGATTATTTTCTCTTCTGCTGTCTCTATTTTGTCCTCAAGTTCTGCAAGTTCTGTTGTTACATAACGCTCATTATTTGCAAGCGTTTGACGTCTTTGATAACGAATAGGCACTTGTTCGCTTTGGAGTTTACTTACTTCAATATAATAACCAAAAACATTGTTGTAGCCTATTTTTAGCGTTTTTATACCCGTCTGTTCTCTTTCGCGCGTTTCAAGTTCTTTAATCCATAATTTCCCATTTTCTTTAATATTTCTAAGTTCGTCGAGTTCTTCATTAAATTTATCACCAATATACCCTCCTTCTCTTAGAACTGCCGGAGGATTTTCTTTTATGGCATTTTTAAGTAAAGTGGCAACCTCAGAAAAATCTTCTATTCCATCACGAAGAGCGGTTAATTTCTTTGTTTTCACATTAAAAAGAGCATCTTTAACTTCTGGTAATTCTTCCAATGATTTTCGAAGGTTGACAATGTCTTTTGGCATTATGTCACCATAACCAATTTTTCCACTTATTCTTTCAATATCATAAATTTTTTTCAAACTCTCAGAAAGTCTATCACGCATAATAAGATTTTTGGTAAGTTCTTCAATACTGTCAAGATTTTGATTGATAATTTTGTCATCTTTTGTTGGTTTGTCAAAATTTTCTCTAAATCTCCTTGCTCCCATGCTGGTCTTAGTTTTATCAAGAAGCCATAAAAGACTTCCATATTTTTTTCTTTCACGAATGCTTTCAACAAGTTCCAAGTTACGTCTTGAGTTCATGTCAATAACAAGATGATTTTCGTTTGTATGTTTAACAATCTTATTAATATTTTTTATCGAACGCTTTTGAGTTTCATTTAAGTATTCAATAAGAGCGCCTATAGATATGATTTCAAAATTGTTTTTAAGTTCAAAAACTTTTAAAGCATTTTCTCCAAATTGTTTAAAAATATTATCTTGGCATTTATCAAGAACAAAAATATAATCATAATACTCCTCAAATTTGGGACAATTTCCGGTGTTTTGAAGAGGCAAGTTGTTATAGAATTCTTTTGCTTCACGGTTTCCTATAATCTCACTTGGTGAGAGAATAGTGAATAAGTCGGTAAAATTATCTTCAATTGAAGAGGTAAACAAATAAGTGTGAACTTCGCCGGTTGTGATATCACTATAAGAAATAGCAAGATTTTCTCTTTCTTTAAAAAGACACATAATATAATTATTTCTTCTCTCATCAAGCATACTGTCTTCAGTGACAGTTCCTGGAGTTACAACTTTAATGACGTCACGTTCCACTATTTGTCCATGCTTTGGGTCGGTTAACTGTTCACAAATAGCAACTTTGTACCCCATATGAACAAGTTTGGCAATATAACCTTCCGCAGCATGGTATGGCACTCCGCACATTGGTGCTCTTTCTTCTCTTCCACAATTTTTACCTGTAAGTGTTAAATCAAGAACTTTAGAAATTTCAATCGCGTCCTCATTAAAAAGTTCATAAAAATCACCAAGACGATAAAAAAGTATGCAATCGCTGTATTGCTGTTTTAAATTCTCATAATGTTTCATCATAGGTGAAGTTTTGTCGTTTTTATCAATCATTTTTCTTTTCCTCTTGTATTTCCTTTTCAAGTTGTAGTAAAAGATTTACTCTTCTTCTTTTTTCTTTTTCATCAATTTGTCCTTCCATTTGCGCAGCAACAGTTCCCTCTCGTGGAGAATACATAAAAGCAAAAATACCATCAAATTTAACTTCTCTCACCAAGTTCATAGTGTCCTCAAATTCTTCCTCAGTTTCCGTTGGAAAACCGACAATAAAATCAGAGGTAATTCTTGCATTGGGAATTTTTTCGCGAATTTTTCTAATAATATCAAGATATTTTTCACGAGTATATTTTCTATTCATGAGTTTTAAAATTCTATTATTTCCGCTTTGTGCTGGAAGATGAATATCTTTTAGAATTTTATCCTCACTTGCAATAACATAAATAACTTCCTCTGTCAAATCTTTAGGATGAGAAGTCATAAATGACAATTTAAAATCACCAGGAACTTCGCAAATTTTTTTAAGAAGCCTTGAAAAATTCTCGCCTGTTTTTAGGTCATTTCCATAAGAATTAACATTTTGACCTAAGAGAGTGATTTTTTTATATTTTCCTTCGCTTACAATTTCTCTAATTTCTTTCAAAATATTCTCTTCACTTCGACTTTTTTCTCGACCTCGAACATATGGCACAATACAATACGTGCAAAAGTTATTGCACCCTTGCATTATATTCACCCAAGCATTATCACCACTTGTCCTTTTATATGGCACACTTTCATCAGGGTCGCCTTCATTTAAAATCTCAAGTTGTCGACCTTTTTTAACTGCATTTATGTAATATTCAAAATTTGGAAGGTTAAAAGTACCAATAACAATATCAACAAAAGGAAAGGTTTTTAAAATATAGTTTGCTGTTTGTTCTTTTTGTGTCATACAACCACAAACTGCAATAATAGTCTCAGGGCGCTTCTTTTTGAGTTTTTTAAGCGCTCCAACATTACCAAAAACTCTATCTTCTGCACCCTCTCTAATGGCACAGGTATTAAAAATAATAAGGTCAGCATCTTCTCTTTTATCAGTAAGTTCATAACCCATTTTTTCGCAAATATAAGCCAATTTTTCACTTTCGTGAACATTCATTTGGCAACCGTAAGTAATAATAATATATTTCATAATAGTATATTATACATTAAAAAACAAAATTTGGCAAGAGAAGAAATGTATTTTTAGGAAAATTCGAAACATACTAGAAAAATGAAGAAAATTGTCAAAATATGTCTATTGTCCACATTTTTAATAGTTTTCTCGCTTGTGTGTTTCGCCGGGACTTATTTTCTTGTTTTTTATTTGAAATTTTCTAATCTTGAACTCAATGTAGATGCTTTAACTTCACCAAGTTTGGAAATTGAAGTTTATGATAATGAAGGTAAAATTTTGGATGATGAGAACAATTTTAACAGTAAATACGTTGAAATTGAAAACCTAAGTGAAGATACAGTAAACGCTTTTTTGAGCATTGAAGATAAAGATTTTTATAAACACAACGGCATAAACAAAAAAAGAATTTTAAAGGCAATTTACAATAACTTAAAATCTTTCTCACTAAAAGAAGGAGCTTCAACCATAAGTCAACAACTTATAAAAAACACTCACTTGTCAAATGAAAAAACCTTTGAAAGAAAGATAAAAGAGGTCGTTTTGACAAAAAAATTAGAAAAAAACTTTGATAAAGATGAAATACTTGAATTTTATCTCAATATCATATACTTTGGAAACAACTGCTATGGAATTGAAAGTGCGTCAAACTTTTATTTTAATAAAGACGCCAAAGATTTAACATTAAACGAAAGTGCCCTTTTAGCAGGACTTATAAAATCACCTAACAAATACTCTCCCATCTCTCATCAAGACAACGCTTTAAAAAGACGAAATCTAGTTTTAAAAGAGATGGAAAGAGATGAAAAAATCAGTCCAAACGACTATATTCAAAATTCTGCAAAAGAAATTGAACTTAATCTTAATAAACAAAGTGGAAATAAAATAAATTCATATTCTGAGGCAAGCATAGACGAAGCAACAAAAATTTTAAATTTACCTGCAAAACAAATTGCTATTGGTGGTTTTAAGATTTATACATATCAAGATGAAGAAAAACAATCCGCTTTAAATAATGCCCTAGAAAGTGTAGATTTTAAAGGCACAGATTATGCTGGCATTGTTATAGACAATTCCTCTCATGGAGTGACAGCCTTTTTAGGAAATGGTGCATACAAAATTTTGGACACAAAAAGGCAAGTTGGCTCTACAATAAAACCTATTTTAGTCTATGCTCCTGCTTTTAATGAAAATGTAATAAGCCCAGAAACAGAAATTTTAGATGAAAAAGTAACAATCGGTGAATATTCACCAAGCAATGTTAGTGACAAATATAATGGCTATATTCAAGTTAAAGATGCAGTAAAAAAATCGGTTAACACTGTTGCGATAAAGGTATTAAGTTATATCGGAATAGACACCGGCAAAATGTATGCAGAAAAAATGGGATTTAATTTTGATGAAAAAGATGATAGTTATGCTCTTGCTCTTGGTGGTATGACATATGGCGAAGACTTAAAAACGCTAACAAATGCATACACTACATTTGCAAACATGGGCAGTTTTGACAAAGCCGTTTTTGTGTCTCACATAACTGATAAAAACGGAAAAGTTGTCTACGAACATAAACCGAAAGAAAAAATGGTTTTAAGAGAAGATAGTGCCTTCCTTATGACTGAAATTTTAAAAGAAACAGCAATAAGTGGAACAGCAAGAAAACTTGCAGGTATTGATAACACTGAAATTGCTTCAAAAACAGGCACTGTTGGTAAAAAAGGTGGCGGTAACACCGATGCATATAACATTTCTTACACACCAGACTATGCAATAGGTGTTTGGTGTGGGAATTTAGATAATGAAAAAATGCAAATTAATGGCGGTAATGAACCTACTGATGTTGTCAAAAATTTTGTTCAAAATGTTAAACATAAAAACAAAAACTTTAAAGAAACCACATTAGTTACAAAAGCGAAAATCGACCTTTTGGAGAAGGAAAAAAATCATAAAATAGTGCTCGCCTCTCCTTACACTCCAGAGCGTTACACTTCTCTTGCCACATTTTCACGATTTAATATGCCAAATGAAATTTCCACCAATTTTATCGAACTTAAGGAAATAGAAGCTGAAGTCAAAAGAGAAAATTTGAATGCCGTTTTATTATTAAAACCAGAAAAACATATAAAATATGACATATTTTTAAATGGCGAATATTACCGAACAATAAAAGAAAAAAATGAAGAACTAAAAATCACTTTACCATTGAACAAAGAAGAAAATGAGATAAAAATCGTGTCGTCTTTTGCTAATTTTGAAAACTCGCCGGAAAAAGAAAAAATTTTTAAGATAGAAAATAAAAATGCATGGCTAAAAGACCAAACTAAAAAAACTAAAAAAGATAAATGGTATATTTAGCAAAGATTTTGTTTTTATTATGTTTATTATTTAACAAAAAACACAAGTTATTCCTTGTGTTAATAAGTAAAAAGATTGCTCCTGTCAAGCATAAATTAACAATACGATAAATCTTGCTAGTTCTTGAAAGTTCCGAGTCTTTTCATAAAAATTTCCTAAAACTTATTTTTCTTCTTTCTTTTCAAGGCGTTTAAGGTCAATTCTTCCTTTGTCATCAATTTTAATAACTTCAACCTCGACAGTGTCGCCCACTTTGACAACATCTTCCACTTTGTTTACGCGTTTTGAAGAAAGTTTAGAGATATGAATCATACCTTCTTTTCCCATACCAAGTTCCACAAAAGCACCAAAAGCGGTTATTCTTGAAACTTTTCCGTCATAAACGTCGCCAACTTCAATTTCTTCCACAATTGAAAGAATGATTTTCTTTGCTTTTTCGTTCATTTCGCTATCAACAGACGCAATGAAAACAGTTCCGTCATCTTCAATATCAATTTTAACGCCTGTTTCAGCAATGATTTTGTTGATAGTTTTTCCGCCAGAACCAATAACGTCTTTGATTTTTTCTGGGTCAATTTCAAAAGTAATAATCTTAGGAGCATATTTTGAAATCTCTTTCCTTGGCTCAGGAATGCAAGCAAGAAGTTTGTCCATAATGTACATTCTTCCAATTTTTGCTCTCCCTAATGCTTCAGAAAGGATAGCCTTATCAATTCCTTTAATCTTAATATCCATTTGAATAGCAGTAACACCTTTTGCTGTTCCTGTAACTTTAAAATCCATATCACCAAGAAAATCTTCAAGTCCTTGAATA
>CALVTF010000015.1 GCA_944360025.1 uncultured Clostridia bacterium | reverse complement strand
TCAATTTTCTTTTTTAGATAATTTTAGAGCAAGTGAAGATAATTCTGTTAGGCTTTATATTTTTGAGCTTAAAGAAAGCGAGTTTATTGAGATAAAAAAGCCTTTATATAAAAGAGATTTTTCTATAAGCATGCAAAACTCTGTAGTTATTGAAGAAACTTTGAAAAAATTTGTTATTAAAAACGAGCAATATATCAAAAATGTGGAAGAATTGCAAGATTTTTTTAGCAAAAGACAAGAGCCTACAAAATAGTTAACCTTTTCTTCTTGCTTTAAAATGTTTTTTATGTTATTATTTTATATACAATGGAAGCAAAGAAAAAAATTTTACATAATAGGCCTATTTTTTATTCCTTTCTGGCGCTAATTTTATCTATCACAGCGACAAGGTTTATTTTTCAGTTGAATGTGACTTACCTTGTACTTATATCTGTTGTTCTAATTACCCTTATCGGCGTTTTAATCTATTTTAAAAATTTTTATTTAATTCTTATTATAATTTCCGTTATGCTTTTAGGGGTTTGTCTTTTTTTTGTTGGTGTTAAAGCATTTGAAGCGAAGGAATATGTTGGGACACAAGTGGTAGAAGGTCGAATTTCAGATGATATACAAAACAATGCTGGCAAACCAGAGTATAAACTTGTTGACGTTAAGATAAACGGCAAAAGTGAAAGCAATATGTATGCTATAATTGACGGTTATGGCAAAAATCTTCAAGTTGGAGATATAATATCGTTCGAAAGTGAAATTCAAAACAATAAACTCTTTAACCTTGGAAGTTTTTATCTTTCATACTATCGCGACAATGCTCCATATTTAGTCAATGCGAAATTAAGTGATATTGAAGTTGTTGGAAGAAATTTTAAACTAGACGAACGCTTCAGGGTAAAGGTAAAAGATTTGTTATATGAAAGTATGGGAACCGACAATGGTGCAACCGCTTTTGCCGTTTTATTTGGAAATACAAATGACATAAACGATGAGATTTATGACGCGTATCAAAATTCTGGTATATTACATTTGCTTGCTGTCAGTGGTTTGAATGTCACATTTCTAATTTCTCTCTTGGGATATATTTTAAAACTTTTCAAGGTTAATAGGTGGACAAATTTTCTTGTTTGTTTTTTCGTGCTTTTCGCTTATATCTATCTTTGTGGCTTTGCTCCGTCGATTGTCAGAGCAGGTATCATGGGAATTATATTTTTGGCATGCTCTTTATCTGGAAAATGTTACGACGGACTCAACACTTTAGGGCTTGCCGGCATAATAACTCTTGTTTTTTTGCCACTTTCTGCACTAGATAATGGCTTTTTGATGAGTTATTTTTGTGTTTTTGGAATACTGACAATTCATCCCACTTTGACAAAAGGACTTCAAAAATTTTTACCTAAATTTATCGCGGACTCTTTTTCAATTTCAATAAGTTCGCAAATTATGATTTTGCCTTTTATGGCAAGTTTTTACACAAATTTTAATTTCCTATCTTTCTTTTTAAATTTGATTGTAGTGCCGGTTTTTGGTGTTATTTATCCTATTCTTTTTGTTGTATCTATTTTGTGTGTATGTTTGCCGTTTCTTAGTTTTCTTCTCACATTTTTAAGCTATGGTCTTTCCTTTGTCCTTCTTTGTGCCAACTTTTTTGCAGGAACAAGTTTGGCTATTTCCTTAAAGCCTATTAACGCTGTGGTTTCAGCATTTATGTTTGCCTTTTTCTTTTCAATGAGTCAATATGTTATGGTAGCATGGAAAAACAAAATAGTTTTACTCAATATTTTTGCTACTTTAATGATTTCGTTTGCTCTTGTTTTTGATTTTGCACCGATAGCAATTAAACCTTCCATCCTTTATTCTTATACATATGATTATAACACTGTTATTCTTACTAATAGTCAAAATAATTCTTTAGTTGTTGATGGACCGTGGTTTAGTGCTGTCAATAACGGATTGATTTCTGAAAACGCCAATAATGTTGTCGGTCACATTGCACTTAATTATACGCTGTCGCAAAAAGATATGGAAAAACTCGATAGCGACTATTACTTTTACAATCCTTCACTTTCAGCATACGAGGGTTGTGATGTGTTAACTTCAAATCTAGAATACTCATTAGGTGGCTTTAAATTCACACGAGTGGACTATAATTCTACGCTGATTGGTGTAAAAATTGAATTTGATGGGGTCTCATGCTTTGTCCTAAATGGACGAATTTCATATAATACCTCGCGAGCGGAATTTATTGATAGGCAAAATTATGATTATCTTGTTATGGGTGACGTAGATGATTTATTAGTACCATTTGAAGAAGAAGTGGTGCTAACTTACGACAATGTGGAAAATTCGGACCATAACTTTAAAGATTATGGTAGTATGCTTTTATTATTGTCAGAAAAAGATTATAATTTAAGGGGGATTGATTAAATGAAAACGTTAAAACAAAGACTAGCAAAAAAAGTCGAACCATGTTATCTCATTCAAGGAGAGGATATTCTTCTTTATGACAAGGCTCTAGATATGATAAAGGTGGCTTGTCATTTGGAACTTGAAGAGTTCAATTTTCTTAAATTTGATGACGATACTTTTAATGGAGATCTCGTAATTGATACGCTCCAAACTCTTCCAATGGGAAGTGAAAAAAAGGTGGTACTTTTAAAGAATATAACAAAACTAAGTGAAGATTTTAAAAAGAAATTAATAGCATACTTAAAATCCCCTCTTCCTTCAACTTGTCTTGTTATTTTTGACTTTTTCAACAAGTTTGATTTTATTATAAGTGAAAAAATAAGTGCTAAAAGATTGGATGAGAAAAGTTTAAGCGAAATTGTTAAAAGTGATCTTGAAGAGAGTGGAAAAAGCATCAAAGAGGATGCGGTGAATTTACTACTTTCTTATTGCTGTGACTATTATTCATTAATAAAAAACGAACTTGAAAAACTCAAATCTTGTAATTATGATATTATCACAACAAAACAAATTGAAGATATGGTTTCGCGTGAGGTGGAATATACTGTTTTTGAACTTACTGAAGCATTGTCTAAAAAGGACGGAGATAAAGCCTTAAGTCTTTTAAATTTAATGGGCAAAGATACTAAAACTTTTAATCTTATTCTCAATCATTTTAGGCGTTTGTTTTTTGTGGCAATAGCAAAAGAAAGCGATCAAGAACTTGCCAAACTCTTAAATGTCAAAGAGTTTGCTGTTGTGAAGGCAAGACAACTTGCAAGGAATTTTTCCAAAATTCAACTTAAAAACATTTATGAACTTTTGGATAACGTCGATTTATATATTAAAAACGGACAAATGCAAATTGAAAATGCGTTATATTATTTGATTTTTGGTATTCTTTATTGTTAAAATTAATTGTATAATATAAAAGGGGATAAAATGGAAGAGTTAACATTAGAGGAAATTAAGGAAGAATTTTTACAAATTTATTATGATAATATTGAACGCGACGGTGCGGAAGAACTTTTAGAGTTTTTGGAACGTTCGGACTTTTTCACCGCTCCAGCAAGTACTCGTTTTCATTCTGCTTTTGAAGGTGGTCTTTGTCACCACTCTGTAAATGTTTATAAACGTTTTGTCAAACTTCTTGAAGGCGAATTTGGCGAAGAATGGGAAAGAGTTATCTCTCGTGAAAGTGTAGCAATAATTGCTCTTCTTCATGATATATGTAAGGTAAATTCATATAAGGTTGAACAGAGAAATGTCAAAAAAGATGGTGTTTGGGTGCAAGAACCTTATTATAAAACGGAAGATTCTCTTCCTTATGGACATGGCGAAAAGTCAGTCTATATGATTTCTGGTTTTATGAAGTTAACTCGTGAAGAAGCAATGGCTATAAATTGGCATATGGGAGGCTTTGACCCAAGAATAAAAGAAGGAACTATTCGCCTTGCTGACGTATTTTATAAATATCCAATTTCTTTTATCTTTCATATTGCAGATAACATGGCAACTTACCTAGATGAAAATCAGCCGAAAACATAAAATTTTGTAAAAAATTCTTAAAAAAAGAATTTTCTTTTAAAAAGGGTATTGACAGAATTTGTAATTTAAGGTATAATATAGACAAGTAAACAAGGAGGTTTATATGAAATTTGATGAATTAAAACCTGAATCTCAAGTTGAAGTTGATAAGTTATTAACTGCATTTATTGGTGATGCGGGTCATTTAGATGCATCAATGTGTAAAGATATAGAATCTTTAGGACTTAAAGTAAATGCGACTGCGGCTCAAGTAAGTGCGGTACTTGATGATCCAGCAAATTCTGATAAGGTTATTATATTGAAACCTTTTAATAGTAAGAATAATGCTATCCTTTATTATTTTGGCAAAGATTATCCAAATGCCGACCTTAGACAGAAAGCATTTATAGTCAATGATACAAAATCAAGAAAGGGCATTATAACAGCACTTGTTACAGGTGTTTCAAGGGTTTCTGCTTCTACAAAAGATGATAAACCTATCGGTTTTCAAACGATTGCTTCAGATCACACTACTCCTGCAGCATTTCAATTTGCCAAGGTGAGAGCGGCTGGTGTTCCATTAAAATTTATTGGTCACTTTGGTAAAATAATTAAAAATGGACTTCCATCTTTAGAAAAAGATAAAGATATAGACATTAAACCTGCTCAAAGAGACGTTTACGGGGTTTTCCCTACCAAAGTTTTAAGATCGGTTCAATATGAAATTAAAAATCCTATGAAAAATGCGGCTGGTAATGCTAAACATAATATTAGAAGACTTAATAAAGGTAAAAATGTTGCTAAACAACCAATTTTCTCAGATAATATTCAAATTGCTTATACAAAAGGCACATCTGACAATGACAAGTTAGACGTATGGATTCATATCAATCCTAATGGTTCAACAGTTGGCGGAGATGCTATTGTTAACGATTTCTCAACGTTAACAATTGATGCTATAAAAAATAGTGATGAGTGGTTTAAGATTACTAAAGATAGACTTTTAATTAACAAAGAAGGTAAAGTTGATGGAAGAATCGTAGGAAACAATATTGTTTTAGACACATATCCTGCACATGGCTCTCCTTTAGGTAAAGGTTCTCATCAAAAAAGGATCATTGTTCGTGTTCAAGACGATACAATTTCTAGACTTTTAAGTGCTCAAACTTTAGAAGAGGATGACCCTTATTCAACTGCGTTTTTAGGATCTATTTATGAAACTCAATTAAGAAATAATGGCAGTCTTGAGAATTTAGATGAATTAAGAAACTATACTAACGAACAAATTGCAGCCGGCTTATTAGATAGCGAAATTGACAAAAGAGGTATTGCTGTTGAAAAAATCAGCCAACTTGTAAGAACAACTGGAGAAGTTGTTAAACTTGTCGCAACAATAGGCGTACCAATAGCAGCAATGATTTTTGCAGGTACAGCAGGTGCTGGTGACATTACATTAAAGACAGCGGAGGATGCTGCAAGAGAGGTTTCTTATCAAACAGCACAGACTCAATTGGTTCAAATTGAAAGCGGAGAGGCGGTTGCAAATGCTGTTGTAAAAATTGCAGAAGAAGAGCCAACTGTAGTTAAAGGATATTTTAATTGGACTTATTCATCAAGTGAAGAAGGTGACACTTATACAATAAGACCTGGTAAGGCTAACCAAATAGCACAATCTCTTGATTCAGTTGTAGATTCAAAAGAGGTTGCAAAAGAAGTTGCAGAATATGGTAGCAACTATTCATTTAATAAAATGTTTGCCGGTGGTGACCCTTATAGAGAAATTGCAAATGTGGAAACTGCAAGAGCGCTTGGCGAAGCAGCCGCTTTAGAAGTGGCAAGCATTCCAAGACTTGACCTTGGAGAAGGAACAGTTATTTATCCTGCCTCAACAGGTGATTTAACAAGTGAAGAAAATTGGACAAATGAACTTTCTGCAAAATATAGTAATGCAAGTGCAATCGTTGAAAGTTATACTGAAGCTTATACAACTACTTATGAAAATGAAACTCAAATTTCAAATGAATTGCCTGCAACACCTGCTCCAGAGCCAGAGCCTCTACCACCTGTAGATGAAATTAATGATGGAGAAGGTTATTATGTAAACAATCCAACTTTAGTCACAACTCTTGGAAGTGTTATTGGTGAAACAAGTTTTGATATCAAGACTATAAATGTTGTTCAACCACAAAATGGAGAGGAAGGTCTAGTAACAATTTACGCAACAACAAATGACGAGTCTAAGGCTTATGAAGTCTCTTTCTTAATAGATAGCGAAGTTAACACAACAAAAGAACTTTATGAAGCAATTCAAGAAGCCAAAGTAAGTCAAGAAGGAAATATCGTTAGAAATTTCGAAAATGTTAATAACATCTTGAGTAAAGTTTGGAGCGATGCTTATATCAATCAATATAAAAAGAATTTTACTAGAGGAGTTAAAGATAAATATGGTATAACAGTTGCAGAAGGTGGAAATGCTTATGTTTCTACAGATTCAAAGACAGGAGAATTTGAAGTTATTTATATTACGGATGATTCAACAGTATCTTTACCAGGAACGGCTAAAGGTAGATTGTCAGATAGAGATTTAAAAGTTGTTGCCTCTGTTTCTGTAATGGGTGGATCATATAGGGCTGATAGTACTTACACCTACACATTAGGCACATATACTTCATATTATAACCAATCAGGAACCTATGTTGAAGAAGAACAAATTGAACAAGAAGAAACTCAAACTCCAGAAACAACTCCAGAAGAAACAACTGCTACAAGTAATAAAATAAAAGTTGACTATAACGCTGGCAGAAGTAGATAATAAAAGAGAGCATGTAGCTCTCTTTTTTTATAAAAAAGCGAAAACAAGCCAAAATGCCGCAGTCTGTGACTGTCTCTGTTCTTGGAACAAATTTCTTCGTAAGCAAACTGCAACATAATCGCCAATGAAATGCGATTTGTTGCATAAAGAGAAAAAACAAGCATTAAATGAAATTTTGAAACTTGTTTTCAAAATAAATTAAAAGTGCAGTTTTTTCTCTGGTGCGGCTAAGAGGATTTGAACCTCCATGAGATTGCTCTCAATAGGACCTGAACCTATCGCGTCTGCCAATTCCGCCATAGCCGCTCATCTACCTTTTTTATTATACGAAATTAATATTTTGTTTGTCAAGATTATGACTTTTAATTTTTATTCTAAAATTTTTATCAAAAAATAAATTTAATTCATAAAATCATTTGACAGTTGAATATATATTCAACTATAATACAGTTGAATAAGTATTGAATCGTTGGAGGTTTTATGGAGTGTAAATGTAAATCAAATAAAAATTATTTATATGGAACAATTCAAAAATGTGACTGTGATATAATTCATGAGGAAGTTGTCTCTTCAGTTAGAAATAGAATGCTTGATGAGGAAACTTTACTTTTAATGTCAGATTTTTATAAGGCTCTTTCGGATAGCACAAGAATGAAAATAATAGACGTTTTGTATGAGGGAGAACTTTGTGTTTGTGATATTTCTGTGTTAATAAATATGACAAAATCGGCCACCTCTCACCAACTCAAATACCTTAAAGATATGAATTTGATTAAGTCTAGAAAAAAAGGAAAAGAAGTTTTTTATAGTTTGGCAGATAAACATGTTGTAGAGGTCTTTGAGGTAAGCAAGGAACATATTTTGGAGGCAGAAAGTGAAAAAGATTGTTAAAATTGAGGGGCTAGATTGTCCAAATTGTGCAAAAACACTAGAAATTGAATTGAATAAACTTGAGGGTGTAAAAAATGCAGAAATAAATTTTGTAAAGGGCAAATTATCCTTTGAAAGTGAAGATATTGAAAAAGCGGAAAATAGTATAGTGGCAATGACAAAGAAAGTAGAGCCGAATGCAAAAATTATTCTTACAAAACCAAATAGTAAAAAGTTTTCTCTTTTTATTGATTTGTTAACATTATGCCTTGGAACAATTTTAGGCGTTTTAGTGCTTGTATTTCAAAGTAGATTACCATTGTGGGCATTTTGGATAATGATTGTTTTAAGTGCTTTACTTTTAGGATATAAAACCTATTTGAAGGCAATTTTACTTCTTTTTAAGGGCATAATAAACGAAAATTTATTGATTACTATTTCTGTTATTGGTGCAACCGCGCTTGGCGAGTATATGGAAGGTTTGATGGTAATCTTTCTTTATACAATAGGGAAAGTTTTAGAAAAATTAGCAGTAGATAAATCTAGGAAATCTATTGAAAAACTGACAAATTTACAGCCTGAATATGCCGTTGTTGTGCGTGATGAGAAGGAAATACGTGTTGAACCAAGTGAAGTGAATGTCGGAGAGGTTATTATTGTTAAACCCGGTGAAAGAGTGCCAATAGATGGTGTGATATTGGATGGGAATGCAACTTTAGATATGCAAAGTTTGACGGGAGAAAGTGTTCCTGTTTCTGTTCAAGTTGATGACAATATATTATCAGGAGCGATTGTTTTAGATGGTCTTTTGAAGATTAAAACATCTGAGGAATATAAAAATAGTACTGTCAGCAAAATTATGAATTTAATTGAAAATGCTCAGGACAAAAAATCAAAAACTGAAACATTTATTTCAAAAATAACACGTTGGTATACTTTAGGAATTATCATCTTGGCTGTTTTGACATTGGGTATTGGATGGGCAATCACAAAAGAATTCTCCTCTTCAATTTATCGCGCCTTAAAACTTTTGGTTGTTTCTTGTCCGTGTGCATTTGCTATATCTGTTCCACTATCTTACTTTTCTGGTCTTGGGAATGCTTCAAAAAATGGTATATTAATAAAAGGTTCCAATTATTTAGATGCTTTAGGAAAAATTAATCTTGTGGCTTTTGATAAAACAGGAACGCTTACAACCGGCGAATTTCAAGTCGAAAAAGTGGAAAGTTTAAGCGAAAATTATAGTGAAGATGACATAATATATCTTGCAAGTCTAGGAGAGCAATATTCTCTTCATCCTCTTGCAAAATCAATAGTAAAAGAAAACAAACGAGAACTTGAAAAAATAAGAAATGTCAAAGAAGTTGCTGGCGAAGGAGTATATTTTAAATACAATAAAAAAGAATTCTTTGTTGGAAGAAAAACAAAAGAAAAAAATGTTTCAGTGGAAATATTTGAAAATAATAAATTGATTGGCAAAATTTATCTTAATGATACTATCAAAGATAGTTCAAAAGAGGCATGCGAAGAACTTAAAAATATGGGCGTTAAAATGGTGCTGCTTTCTGGCGATAGCCAAGATAAAGTTGCGGTGACAAGTAGAGAACTTGGCATAGATGAGTTTAAAGCACAACTTTTGCCTCAAGATAAATATAAAATACTTGATGATTTAAAGCAAAATAAAGAAAACAAAATTGCTTACGTTGGGGACGGAATAAATGATGCTCCGTCACTTACTTTAGCGGACGTTGGAATAAGTATGGGAATAAATGGTAGTCCGGCTAGCATAGAAGCCTCCGACGTTGTGCTAGGTGATGACAATATAAAAAAAATACCTCTTGCAATCAAAATTTCGAGATTTACTCGTAAAATTGTATGGAGCAATATCATTTTATCTGCAATTGTAAAACTTTCCATTCTTGTCTTAAGTCTTGTGGATATAACAGGAATGATGGTGGCGGTATTTGCAGACGTAGGTGTTACGCTACTTGCCATTTTAAATAGTTTGCAAACACTATATTATAACCCAAGCAAGAAAAAAATAAATTTGAAAAAATTTAATTAGTGATAAACAAAATAAAAATCTAAATAAAAACTAGATTTTTATTTTTTTTATATACTTTTTAAATTAAATTTGTTATAATATAAAAAATGGAGGGGAAAATGGCAATTAATTTAAAAAAAGAAGCGGCAGGAATTATTTTTGCACCTAGAGAGGAAGAGGTCTCTGACCCTACAGGTTGTATGTATCCACGTGTTTTAGAATTAAAAAATGCGGGGAAAGAAAATGGGCATCTTCTTGCTACATTCGAATATTATTCTAAGGAAGAACCGGTGTTTTCGCCAATATACAAAAGCGAAGATGGTGGTATAACTTGGAAATTTTTTAGCAGTGTTAAAGATACAAAAAATAATTTTGGGATGAGATACCAGCCTGTGTTAATGGAATTAGAAGAAGATTGTGGTGATTTGAAGAAAGGAACAATTCTTTATGCTGGCAATTCGATTCCTGAAGATAGGTCATCAACAGAACTACTTTTATATATAAGTCGCGACCATGGAAAAACTTGGGAATATCGCTCATCGATAGCAAAAGGTGGGGCGCCTATTGAGCAAAATTTTGATAGTCTTGGTCCTGTATGGGAACCGTTTATTTATGTAAATAAAATGAGCGAGATTGTGGTTGTATTTTCGGATGAAAGGTTGCATGGCAAAGATGGTTACAATCAAGTTTTAGTCAAGATCAAGTCAAACGATGGTGGTAAAAATTGGTCAAAAGAAGAACTTATTGTTGCATTTAAAGACAAAAATCTTCGTCCTGGTATGCCTATTGTGACAAAACTAGGAAATGGGAAATATTTTCTTTGCTATGAAATTGTGGGTACTCTTTGTAACGATATATATTATAAAATTTCTGAAGATGGTGATGATTGGGGAAAGATTGACGACAAAGGAACACGTGCTGAAACAGAGGACGGTTTTTATCTTAGAAGTATGCCGTATTGTACATATTTAAGTAAAGGCGGACAAAATGGAACGATTGTTTTAAACGCCAAACGAGATAATGGCGAAATTGGCTTGACTCAAGGATATTTTCTTGTTAACTACAATAATGGGGAAGGTTTTTGGCACAAAATTCCAATGCCTCTTGAATATGATAATAGAATTTTGCAGACAGGCTGGAGTAAAGGTATGGCTGGAATTTGCAATGACGAAAAACTTATAATGCTTTCACCTATTCAAACTAATAATAGGCTTATGCATATTGCTTATGCAATTTCAAATATAGAAGAAGTTTGATTATAAAATGAAAAAAATTGATGAATGTTTATATGCTCTTTCAAAATCGCCTTTTAGAAGTAAATTCCACCTAAAAAAGAAGGATTTTGAATACATAAATGAAAAAGGTTGGCAAGTCATAGAAAAACATGCCTACGATTTTATTAGGACGCGACTTGTTCCAGCAAATTTAATAAATGATGGCAAACAAACGCCTATGAAAAATCATCCGGTTTTTGTAGCACAACATGCCACTGCGACTTGTTGTCGTGGTTGTTTAGAAAAATGGTATAGAATACCAAAGGGAAGAGAACTTTCAATAGAAGAAATAGATTTTATCGTTCAATTAATACTCTGTTGGATTAAAAGGGAAGTGAGTAATGCAAGTGGAAATTAAAGATATATCATATGGCGGTTGCGGCGTTGGTAAGGTGGACGGAAAAGTAATTTTTGTTCCCCATACTGATATTGGCGAGATTGTTGAGGTTAATAATGTTTCTAAAGGCAGTAAGTTTGATAAAGGTGAAATTGTAAGTGTTATAAAACCTTCAAAAGATAGGTGTGAGCCTTTTTGTCCATATTTTTCGTTGTGCGGTGGTTGTGATTTTCAATTTGTAAATTATGAAAGAGAATTGGAATTAAAATTAATAATTTTAAAAAATGAATTAAAAAAGGCAAATTTTTTAGAAAAAATTGAGATTTTTCCTTCAAAAAATAGATTTTTTTATAGAAATAAAATAAAATTAACTTATCGCAATAACAAATTGGGCTATATTACGCCTTCAAAAAATTTTATTTCAATAGATAAATGTCCTATTGCAAATGTTGAAATTAATGAAGCGTTAGCGGTTTTAAATAATTACTTCAAAGTCCATTCTTACAAGAATTTAAAATCGGTTACATTTAGAAAAAGTGATGATAAAATCCTTGTTGCGTTTTTATTTTCTCAAAAGGAAAATTTTGTATATGATGAAATTTTAAACCCTTTCTTTATTGGTGTTTTTGTAGGTGAAGTTCTAGAAAATGACAAAACTAAATTAATAAAAACTTTTAATTCTGATAAATTTTATAAAACCATTCTCAACGTTAAAATTCCTATTGATTTTAAATCATTCTTCCAAATTAATAACCTAGTAGCAGAAAATTTGTATGGGTATATAATAGATAATTTAAAAGGTAAAAAAATTGTTAATGCTTATTCTGGACAAGGGGCTTTAAGTTTATATCTCTCGACTGTTTGTAAAAAGGTTGTTGGAATAGAGATTCAAAAATCTTCTCATCTTATTGCTGAGGAAATAAAAAACTCGAATATGGAAAACATTAATGGACTTGTTGAAGAAAAATTGCCACTATTATTAAAGGAAGAAAAATTTGACGCGATTGTTTTAGACCCAGCACGTGCAGGTTGTCAAAAAAGTGTTATTGAAAGTATAAATCGAGTTAAAATTAAAGAAATTTATTACATTTCTTGTAATTTTGCTACGTTAGCTCGAGATTTGAAACTTTTAAGTGAAGTTTATCATATAGAAAACGTTAAAATGTTTGACATGTTTCCTTGTACGGCAAATATGGAAGTTTGCGCACATTTAACGCTAAAAAGCGTTTAACAAATATTTCAATTTATTTAAAAATCTTTAACTAATTAATTGACTTTATGCATAGAATATGTTATTCTATTTAAGAATAATTATTTTTATTATTCTTTGAGGTTAATTTTGAAATTTAAAAAATTTTTCACATATGGTTTAATTGTTGTCTTGGCTGTCACGTCTGGTCTTGTGATAGGAGATTTATATATCGACACTTTAATTCCGCTTGTCGATACTTTTGCTACGCAAGAAAGTGAAATTAGAGATGATGAACGAGAAATTGCAGAACTTTATAATGACGCAATCAGTGGAAAGGAAACCTCTTTTTCTGCTGTGGAGTTATATCAAATTGCAGAATACAAATTAAAACAAAGAGATTCATATATGAAAGTTTTGAGCGGTGACGTAGTTAGTACGGGTTTTGGTCAGTCACTTCGTTCAAATAAAGTTTTATACAATGACCAATTTTACTTTTTGAAAATGAGTCCAAGTAGTATTTCTTTGGCACCATCAATGGCTGTTTGGATAAACTATGAAGTTGGCTCAGACACTGTATTGATTAACGAAAGCAGAAATAGAAGTGATATTATCGGTTCAAGTCCAGAAGATTTTGATATTTTGCTTGGTAGAGATGGGGCAACCGAGTGGAGTTTAGAAAAATACAAGACCTTCTTTAAAACTGACGTAAACACTCCTCTTACTTACATCATTTCAGATTACACAACTTCAGAGGATAATTATAGCAAAAATGTCACTCTTGATGAAAATGGACAGTATTGTTTTGAAATTAATATGACCTATAGGTATGCAGCTTTTGCCGCACTTTACTATAGTTTTGAAATAACTCACTTCTTAGAGGCAAACAATGTTCCAACTGTTCCTCCTCAAAGTAGTAGTGAGTTGCCGCAATGGGAAAGTGTTTCAATTAAAGGCGTTGTTGATAAAGACTTTAATTTATTAACTCTTAGTTATGAAGAAAAATACTCTGTAAATGTTCCAATAAATGGTGCGAAAGTAACTAACACATTAACTGACACTTTTTATTATGATGAAGAAACGATAGAAGGTTATCTTGAGAGTATAGGAGAATTATGATAAATCCAGAAAAAGTCGAAAGTAGATTAAGTTCGAAAATATTTAGAACTTTGACACTATATATGCTTATAGTGTTATGTACTTTTTTTGGCTATATCATGCTTTTTAAAGACGTTAAGGATACCTCAGATACGGGAGCAGGGAATGCAGTTTCAAGTCCTTTCATGGTTTTAGTTGATAAACTTATGGCAACCAGCACATTAGATACTGACTTAAGTTTGAGTATAAATGGTGGAGATTTGAATCTAGATATTAATGGTGATATTAAACTTGACGTTGATGAGCAAGATTTTTCCATTGATTTGAATCTTATTTACAATAATAATTACAACAATATTAGAGCTTATAAAAATTCTAATTTACAAGAGAATAGTACACTCTTTGTGTATGTCAATGATGAAAGTTTTAAGATAGATTTGGGAGCAACTGATTTAGATTTGATGGAAATTATTTCACAAATAGATTTTTCAAGTTTAAATCTTGACTTTGATTTAGAGCCTATTAAGGATGCCCTTGAAAGATATACAGGCTTAGATTTTGATGACCCAAATCTTTTAAATAATCTTCTAGATATTGTCAATGACGTAGAGCCAACAGAAACGGAAGATGGCTATATCTTTGATATTGCCTTTAATTCAATCCGAGCTTTACTTGGTTGTGACAAAGAATATAACAATTTAAGTGTTAAGGTAGATTTACCACCTTTTGGTGATTATGTAGTTAATTTTTCTATAGGAAATGCTATAATAAATGGCGAAAATTTTGAAATAAGCGATGAACCAACGGGCGATGAAGAAGATTTAACTTCTATTTTAGAAATTATCGACAACGCAAAACTTGAAGAGAACAAATACGCTCTTTCTGGAGACATATTGGTTCGATATGAGGATTTGGAACTTAATGGAAACATACTTGCAATGGTAGTGAAAGAAGAAGAAAAGTATGTTCCATATATTAGATTCAACACC
>CALVTF010000014.1 GCA_944360025.1 uncultured Clostridia bacterium | reverse complement strand
GTACAACTTGAATCCCTATACCAACCAACACCATATTTTAGATATAGATTTGTGTCTGGTTCTCCATTTTGATATTTCAATGTCGCGGTGTAGACATGAGAAACAAAGTATACCCCTATTTCACAAGAATTTGCTGGCATGGTAAATGTAATATTTTGCGATTCCGCTTGATTACCATTATACATTAGATATGAAAAATCATAACCTGTATGTCCTTGCACAATTTCAAATGTTACCTCAGTATTGTATGGCACTGCTTCATTTACATAATCCTTAGCATTATCAGCAACAAGTGCACCATCAAAATATATATCATACAAAAAGTTGTAGTTATATTCATTTGGATAAATGTTTAAAGAATTTACATATGTATTTACATCAAGTCGATAAGTATTTATTGTCCAAATTGGAAATAGAAAGTGATTCCCTGGAGTTTGCACAACTTCATTTTCATCAATTATATTATCCACCATAAATTTATTAACTGTCATAGTAGTTGCAGTTGATTCAAAGTTAAAATCAATAAAACTAAATTGTCCAATATGATTTGTGGAAGTTATCGTATATGTTCCATTACAGCGATTATCAGAAATTGCATAATCACCTTCACCTAAATACGTATCGTTAATATCAATATTAAGTAAACTCCCTGTGTCCCAAGATATATCAAAAGTAATGACAGAACCAACTTTAAAAGTTGAGTTAACATAGTCATCCCCTAATTGCAATCTTTTTGTGCCTTGATCGTAAGCTTGGATTGAGTAATTATTAATTCCATTTGGTCCATAATCTAAGCCGCCTGTAACAACATAATTGTTAACACTCAATATTGTTTGTGTCGAATCAAATGTAAAATCAATAAAACTATACATATTTATATACAAATCTGAGGTAATCGTATATTTCCCAAAACAACTATTTTCTGTAATAGTAAACGTATCTAAATCTGCATCAACGCCATTAACTTGAACTCGTGTCAAATTCCCTGTATCCCAAGATATATCAAAATATATAGTTGTTCCGATTTGAAAAGAAGGATTTGTGTATGGACTTGGGCCATGCGATAAGCGTCTAACATAATCTGATGTTATTATGTTATAATTATCAATTCCATTTGGGCCATAATCAACACCTAACTGCCAGCCATCAAATGTATAACCCGTACGAGATGGAGTTGGAAGGTTAGAATATTGACTATTAAATGGAACAGAAATTGAACCTATGGCATTGTCCGCTGTTATATCAGAGGTTTTTTGAACAGAACATTTGCGAATATCTAAATAATCGCCTGCCTGCCATTCGTTAGAGTAAAAAACGAAACCATGCCCCATATGTGAAGCATAACTTGCCACAAATGTATACGTAAAAGTTTGCCAACTTGTTTTAACTGACGCTTCTATTAATCCATTCATTTCATGTCCCACTCCTCGAAGCAACACAGTTCTAGAAGCACGTAATTCCACCGTCCATTTGTATTCTTCTCCCTCAACAAGAGCCTCAGCATTAAAATACGGACCACCATCATTACTAACAGACGTCATTGTTGCTCTAAGGATTTGAGTGTTATCTTCCGCGGTTTCCAAGTCAACAAATTCACATTGTGTCGCCGCCCACCCTACTGAATAAGGATAATAAACATAATTCGTTGCATCAAAAGAAACAGAATATGTTTGAGAAGTAAAATATAGAGTTACCGTTGCATTTTCAGCAGGCATTGTGAAAGTTGCAGAATCTTCACTTGTCAAACCACCTGGATAAGCAATATTTGATAAATAGTATCCGTCTGCCATATTTGTCACTTCAATTTTAACAGTAGAGCGAAATCTTATTTGATGATAAACGTCTGTATAATTATTATATATCATATTATCATTTTCATAAACATTAAATGTAAAATTTGTAACACCTGTTCCATAATATGCATCATCTAATGAAACATTTACGTCAAGATAATACGAATGAACAAAAAACAAATTTACCCAAGAATTTTCATTTGGCATAGTAAAAGAAAAAGTTGTTGAAGTTGAAGAGCCTCCTGGATAATCTGCTCCCCAAAATGACGAATCATCAGGGAAATTGCTAATTTCAATTTTTACAGTTGACCCATAACTAATTGGATGATACATATCAGTAGCATTATTATAAATCATATTTCCATTCTCATAGACATTAAATGTATAGCCTGAAAAACCGCCACTAGCAAATTCTTCATCCAAATATGTATTTATGTCTAGCCAATAGGACGGTGCAACTTCCCAAATGGCATATAGTGTTGTCCTGGCTGTTGTCGTGCCGTTTCTATTTGAGACATACACACTTCCACCTGGCTGAATATTACTCCCTGTACCAGATGAATTTGTGTTCCAACAAACAAAATTATAACCACTTCTCCGTGGCCTTACTGGACTTATCCTTACACTTAATCCCCAATAACCAGGCTCATTTGATATTGTAAAATCCGAAGAGCGTGTTGTAGTTAAAGGCATACCTGTAACTGAATCTGACGTGTTTGAATTATAGTAAACTCTTGCTGTATATTGTCCGCTTACAGCATCATTGTCTGCATCATCCGGATTTTCGTTTATTGTCTCATCGTTTTCAGAATTGTCAAATCCCCCCCCCGCATTTTCGGAGTAGGAAGTTGTATCACATGCCGATAACAATAAACCACCGCCGATGGAGGCAAAGGCGATAAGTACAAACGATAAAATTGAAAGAATTATTTTCTTCATATTTATATTATAAATATTTTCTTCAAATTTAGCAAACAAATTGACAAAATTTTGACAAAAAGTTATTTTTAATAAAATTTTATTTATTAATAATTATTTTCTTATATTTAGGTTGAAGGTTTTAGATTCAAATACTTCGCTAAGAGTGAGCGGGTGAAGAAAATCTCGCAATTTTGCGAGATTTTGACTGCCGAAGGGCAGTCTCGCGAGAAAGAATTTTCTCGCACTTCGCCCGCCCGCTATATATCAAAAGACAAAAGTATTGGCTCCTTCTTTTTCAAACTATATCTTGTAACGTTTGAAATATTAGTAAATTTTGTTTCCCCAACCCGTAAAAATTTCTCTCTTCCAAAAGATATAAGGATTTTTTTATAATACTCGCCATTAAAAATTCCAAGTTCTTTAAGTCCAATTTGTTTAAAAGGTTGAAAATTTATTTTTTCTTTTCCTTTAACAAAAAGTCGTCTCAAAGTCATATATTTTTCAATCAAATCATCATCTTTCAAATTATTTAACCAATTAAGCCAAATTTTTTTTGGAAGTTCGTTATTAAAGAATTGGTCAAATTTTTGATTTTTTGTTTTAACACGTAAATCAAAAATTTCGTAGGACTTAGATTTAGCAATTTCAAAAAGTTTATCAAAACCACTCTTTAATGGACACTTCTTGTTTGACAAAAGGAAGAAAAAAAATTTTTCTTCTTTTGGCTTCAAAGTGAAAGTTAAATTTAAATTTATTGTGGCGAAAGAGGAATTTTCAAGACCATCCACACAAGAAAAACTAAATTCAGCATTTCTACATACATAACTGAAATAAAAAATTTCTCTTGAAATTAAATTTACAATTTTAATAACTCTATTTTGCTTTTTAAAGTGATAATAGGCTCTTTTAAGTGGTAAATTCAAAGAAATTCTTATTTTTTTAGGTAAATTTTCATCATTTTTTAATGTTAAATAAATATTATTACCATTAAGCAAGAATTCTTTATATTTATATAAAACCCCAACATTGCCTTCTGAAATCAAAGAGAAATCTGAATATTTAGGATTGATAATTTCATTATTTATCATCAAAAACTTATCTTTAAACTTTAGATTATAATTTGATGATGAATGGTAGTTGATATTAAGCTTATTTATCATTGTAAGAAAGCGAAAATTCGAATTTTTATCATAAAATACACAATTTTTTAACTTTTTTAATTGTTTTTCATGTCTTTTTTCTAAATTTTCAACAGGAATAAGCAAATTAAAATTTTCTTCATTACTTGCTTTTATAAATGCTTTTACAATAATATTATCTATTTTGTTATCATATTTAAAAATTGGAAATTTAGTATCAACTCCATAATTAAACAAAATTGTTTTATCAATTTCATCATCAAAAACTATTGGAGCATGAAATCTCACACGGTTTAAAATTAAATTTTTAAGTTTTTCAATCTTTTCTCTTTTCATAAGTTAATTATTGGAAAAATATAAAATCTTAAACGGAAAAATTTTGTCTAATAAAATATCTTACATAAAAAAAGATAGGAAACCTATCTTCTTAGAAAATCAGTCAAACTGTAAGCCGAGTTCTGTTTTAGATGGTCATCTATCTAGAATTGTTGTCACCAACAATTTCAAGCGGTATTTTTGTTAGGCAATAAAGAACACTTGTGCCTAAACTTAACCTTGCATCGAGTGGGGTTTACAGAGCAGAACTTGTCACCAAGTTCTCGGTAGGCTCTTACCCTACCTTTCCACCATCGCTATTTCTAGCAGTCTATTTCTGTTGCACTATCCTTAGAGTCGCCTCCACAAGTCGTTAACTTGCACTCTGTTCTTTTGATGCTCGGACTTTCCTCTCTATGCTCTTTACAAGCATACAGCGACCATCTGTTTGGCTGATGACTTAATTATATCATTAATTTTAAATCAAATCAATAGAAATTGGCAAAATTTTAATCGCTTTGCAAACATTTTCTATATAAATTTCTAATATTACAAATTTTTTGTATTAGCCAACATTAAAAATTTGTTTTACTTTTCCATGCTTATCCGCTGAGAAACCTTGCATAATACCGTCTTGCGAAACCTTAATTGCTACGCCGTATTTTGCCATACTCTTGGTTGCGGCAAGTCTACCACCACCAAGACTACCCGCTTCAATTTTAATGATAGCCCCAACTGCAATAATAGTTCCATCAAAATCCACCACCACTGCCCCATCAATGGCAACAAGTTCTGCAAGCAATGTTCTATCTAGTTCATGAAATTTCCTACCAGAAATGATTTTAGATATGGCTTTAGTTTTTATGCAATTATTTCTTTCCAAAAATTCTTCATAAGAACAATCATAGTCATCTTTGATTCTTCTAGCAAATTGAAGATTATAAAGTTTCTCTGCCTCATCAAGTTCAATTTCTTTTTTTATATCAAAATGTTCTTTAGACAAAATAT
The DNA here is from genome assembly GCA_944360025.1 of uncultured Clostridia bacterium. Lineage (GTDB taxonomy): Bacteria > Bacillota > Clostridia > Christensenellales > UBA1242 > Caccovivens. The sequence continues at coordinate 11,134 of CALVTF010000014.1, read as the reverse complement.
CTGCACCATCAATATGCCTCAATGCGTCACGAGTCATATCCTTATTCAAATAAACGATACAAGCCCCCTTATAATCAAACGAACAGTCAAGTGCAGTGTTATAGATGGCTCGACGTATTTCTTTTGCAGTATAAGAGACATTGTTGTACAAAAGACGTATGACCTCATCATGAGAGTACACACACCATTTTCCATTCCTTTTTGCAAACATAAGTTGTCTAGCATAGAAAATTAAAATATCACCTGTAAAAGTCAAAACTATCCCTACTCTTTTGTCGTTACAACTTCTTGCCACTCTATCGTACATAAATGGTGAAATTGTAGGTGCATTTTTGGTCTTTTTTAAATTCACATAACTTATTAAATGCCCTTTTTTATCAAATTCAATAAAAGAAGAAACACCATCTGTGAGTCTTGCAAAAAAGTCTTGGTCAATTATATCTCTATACAAAACTGCGTCCTCGTTATCTAAAGAAGCCGTCAAATTCACAAAAATACCCATTGTAACATTACTACCTTTATAATTTCTTGCCGTCCATTTTTCTAAACAATATATAATACCCTTAATAGTATCTGTTGCATTTTCTGTTATACTTTCAATAAGAGCCTTTTCAATAATAAAATCTTGCAATTTTTGAAGATAAATAGGATTTTTACCATCAAGATTAGATAGTTCAGTCATTTCCTCAAGTATCGCACGAATAAGATTAACTTCAAATGATTTAAAAGGTTGTCCACGCTTTAAGATTATACGATATTCATCATTTTTTTGAGGTTTCAATAGGACAGAATTACCCTTGCCAAGAGCAACTTCTAAATCTCTTGACGAGGATTCCGTCTCTCCTGCAATATATGAGCCTGTGAAGAGCGGAATTATGAGTTTATTTACAAATTCATAAAACTTAATTTTATCCATTTTTACGCCTTTAGATATCATTTCATATATAATTATATTAAATATAGAACAAAAATCTTGTCAAGTATTTTTAAAAAATTTTTTCAAAAATTTTTAACTTTTTTCTCAAAAAATGTAAATTTTAAATAATAAATAATCAACTTTCCTCGTCAAAACTTTGCTTAATAACATTCAATGCTTTATTCTCTATTCGTGAAATATATGAGCGAGAAATTCCAAGAAGTTCTGCAACCTCCTTTTGAGTTAAAGCCTTTTTATTATTTAAACCATATCTTAAAATAATGATTTCTCGCTCACGTTTATCTAATTTTGTTTCAATAATTTTTTTTATTTTTTGCATAGTTAAATTATTGTCAACTTGAACAAATAATTCATCCTCATCTGAAGATAGGACGTCTTTAAGTTCCAAATCATTATCCTCCTCATTGCTTGAAGTTAAACTATTGATTGAAACAACATTTTTATGCTTTTTGTTGGCACGGATTAGCATTAAGATTTCATTATTAATGCATCTTGCTGCATAAGTTGAGAGTTGAACATTTTTATCATAATTAAATGTGTCAATTGCTTTGATAAGACCAATTGTTCCAACAGACAAAAGGTCATCTACTTCAAGAGAATTTGTATATTTTTTAACAACATGAGCAACCAATCTCAAATTATGACTTATAAGTTTCTTACGCGCATCTTTATCACCCTTTTTCATCTTTTCAAACTCTTCTCTTTCCTCTTCAATAGAAAGTGGTTTAGGAAAACCTTGAACAGTGTTGATATAATTTGTAAATAAATTAATACGACTAAAAAAATAAACAAAACTCTCAAAAATCATAAAAACCCCTTTTGAGATTTATATGTCAAGATTTGTCGAATTTTGCTTGACCAACTTTTTTATTTCATAAAATTTTTATTTTGTTTTGTTAATATATAAAAATCAATCAATATAAAATAAAAAAGCATACTACACAATATATAGTGTAATATGCTAAGTATTATGCAATGTATTTTGTGATTGAAAAATTAGAATTAAATTTTATTCTAATTTATTAAAATCGGAAATTTAGAATAATTCATTGACAAATTCTTCAGCATTAAATGGTTCCAAATCATTCACACCTTCACCTGTTCCCACAAAAACAACAGGAAGTTTATATTCTTTTTCAATGGCAATAATCACCCCACCTTTTGCTGTTCCATCAAGTTTTGTTAAAATTATGCCATCAATTTCCACAAACTCATCAAAAGCCTTTATTTGTGAAAGAGCATTTTGTCCGGTTGTTGCATCAAGAACGATAAAGGTATATTTATATGCTTCTTCATATTCACGATTGATAATTTTTTTTATCTTCTTTAACTCTTCCATAAGGTTAGTTTTGGTGTGAAGCCTCCCAGCAGTATCAACAATTAAAACGTCCGTTTTCTTTGCTTTTGCACTTGCAATCCCATCGAAAACTACCGCAGCAGCATCTGCCCCCTCTGCATGCTTAATGATTCGAGTTTTCGTTCTATCAGCCCACTCTGTCAATTGCGAGGAAGCCGCAGCACGAAAGGTATCTCCTGCAACCAGAGTTACTTCTTTCTTCAAATTTTTAAAATATTGAGATAACTTTCCAATTGTCGTTGTTTTTCCGACACCATTAACTCCAACAATAGTTATAATTGCAGGATATTTAATTTCAATTTTTGGTGCATCCTCAAAATAATTTTTTAAAATCTCCTTTAAAACTTCTTTTACCTTTTCACCTGTTCTAACCTTTCTTTTATGACATTCTTCTCGGAGTTCATCCACAATTTCCATGGAAGAGCGAACTCCTACGTCGCAAGAAACTAAAATATCTAAAAGTTCATCAAAAAACTCATCACTAAGTTCGCCATGACTTAAAAGTTCATCAATTTTACGAGACAAGGCTTCTTTTGTCTTTTTTAATGCTTGTCCAATTTTTTTGAATAAACCCATAAATTTTATCTCCTTTAATTTGCTTGTTCTGCTTGTTTGATAGCATCAGCGAGTTTAACTGAAACAATCTTAGAGACACCTTTCTCTTCCATCGTTACACCATAAAGACTATCGGCAAGTTCCATAGTTGGCTTTCTATGAGTAATAACGATAAATTGAGTGGTTTCAGAAAGTTTTTTAAGATAAAGTGCAAATCTTTCAATATTTGCATCATCAAGAGCCGCCTCAATTTCGTCAAGAAGCGAAAATGGAAGTGGTTTTAGTCTTAAAATTGCAAACAAAAGAGCAATCGCAGTAAGTGTCTTTTCACCACCACTTAAAAGCGAAAGTTTGTTTGGTGCTTTTCCTGGAAGTTGAACCATAATTTCTACACCAGCAAGAAGCGGGTCTTCACTTTCAGTGAGTTCAAGTTTCGCATTACCACCACCAAAAAGTTCGCGAAAGACAACCTTAAAACTAGAATTAATCTTTTCAAATTCTTCGTTAAATTTAGTTAACATTTCGCTAGACAAATCTTTAATAATCTTAACCAAATCTTCTTCTGCTTTCTTAAGGTCTGCTGATTGAGTTGACATATCATTGTATCTCTCAAGAAGTGTAGAAACGTCCTCAATGGCATGTACATTGACATAGCCTAAAGCAGAAATATCTTTCTTAAGTCTACCTATTTCTACCATAGCCTCTTTGAAATCAAAATCCGGTCTCCTATGCTCAAGACAAGTTGAATAAGTAAGATTATATTCTTCATAAATTCTTTCCTGCATTGCCTCAAGTTCACTGTCAACTTTTGATAAATTCATTTCTTCGCGGTATTTTTTGTCATTAACAACCGAGATACTTTCAAGAATTTGTGTTTTTTGTTCATCAAATTTTTTAAGTGTAGAAGAAATATCTCCTCTTTCACTTTCTAATTGTTCACGTTTAAGACGAATATTATTCATATTATCTTTTGCAGTTGACGGTCCAGCATTTTCAATTTGAATTTTAATCATTTCTTCTGCTTGAGCAATAAACTTTTCGTTATCTTCAATAGATTTCTTCAAATTAACAGAATTATTTGTTTGTTTGTCAATTTCTAAGATAAGTCTATCAAGTTCATCACTTGTATTTTTAACTTTTTCTTCGCACGAAGCAATATCAACTTTGACTGTGGTCATTTGTGAGACAAGTTCATCTCTTTCTTGACGAAGTTTGTTGGACTTTTCTTGTTTTTGCTTGATAAGAAGATCGGCGTCCTCTTTATTCCCGCTTAGGGCGTTTTTAACTAAATTAATTTCACTAAGTTCCCCGTCAATAAGTTTAATTTTATTAGAAACAGAAGTTTTCTCCATATTATAAACTTTTTCTTCTTCCTCTGCTTCTTCCAAATCTTTTTGACAAGCATCAAGTTTTTCTTGCTCTTTTGCAAGTTGAACTTCCAAATCATTCTTTTTAGAACTAAGTTCGGATTCTTGTTTAGAGTAATTACCTGTATCACTTTTAAGTTTTTCAATCTCAAGTGTCATTTCTTGCTCTTGCTTTTGAAGTTTTGCAATTTCAGTTTTTAGAGTTTCAATTTCTCTCTGACGAGAAATGAGATTTACCGCTTCGCTCTTCTTACTTCCTCCGGTGAGTGAGCCTTGAGTGCTTACAACGTCACCTTCAAGCGTTACAATTCTGAAAGAATAACGATTATCTTTAGCAAGGTTTACAGCAGTTAAAAGTGTGTCAACAATAACAGTTGATCCAAGTAAATTGCTAACAACATTATCAATACGCCTGTCAAATTCAATAAGTTTGCTGGCAATCCCAAAAACTCCATTTTTCCCCTGAACCATTCTTTCATCTAAATCGCGTCGTTTCATAGAAGTTATAGGAAGAAAAGTGGCACGTCCAAACTTATTCTCTTTTAAATATTCAATTAAATCTTTTGCACCATTTTCATTGAATGTAACAATATTTTGAACAGCATTTCCAAGAGCAACTTCGACTGCTGTTTCAAATTTTGCTGGAACTTTTATAAGTGAAGCAAGCACTCCCACCATTTTTGAAGAAAGTGCTGAATTTCTTTCGCTCTCTTTCAAAATCTTTTTAACACTATAAGCATAACCTTCAAATTCAGCCTGCATTTCTGTTAAAAGTTTATGTCTATTTTCATAAACTTTAATTTGAGTACTAAGGTTTGCTTTTTCAGTTTCAAGTTCTCTCAATCTTTTTGTGGCAACGAAATTTTTACCTGAAATATCACTAGCAGAGTCTTTTGTTTCATTAAATGATTTTGTTAAAGATTCTACATTATTTTTTATATCATTTTCAAGAGTCTTTAAGTTTTCTATTTTCGAAAGCGCTTCGCTTAAATTCTTTTCTAAATTTTCAAGGTTTTGAACCAAAATATTTCTTTCTGCTTCATAACGCGATGCATTACTTTTGACGTCAGAAAGAGAACCAAGTGTGTCAATAAATTTTTGTTGAGATAAGCCTGCTTCATTTTCACTTAAAGTCATTTCATCAACAATTTCAAGGTGTTTGTTTGATAGACCAGCATATGTTTTCTTAAGTGTTTCAAGTCGTGAATTTAAAGAAGCAAGTTCTTCACTTTTTTCTTCACGTGCTTCTTCGGCATTTTCTAATATGGTTTGAGCATTTGATAAATCTAAATGAAATCTATCATTTTCTTTTTGTGTATAATTTATTTTTTCACGAATAACTTTAACTTCACCTTCTTGCTTTTCAAGTTCGACAGTAACTCTCAAAAGTTCATCATTTAAACGCGAAATTTCTTTGTCAAAAGTTGAAAGTTTTTGAAGTTCGGCATCATACTTTTGTGTTGTTTCGTCAAGTTCGCTTTGTCTAAGTTCAAGTTCTTCCGAAAAAGCCTTTAAACGATTGTTTATTTCTGCCTTAACATTATGTGCGTTTTCATATTGATAGATATAAGCATTAACTTCTAAGTCCTTTAGTTGTCCTTTGTATTCCAAATATTTTTTAGCATCTTCTGCTTGTTTTTTAAGTGGTCCCATCTGCCTTTCAATCTCAGCAATTATATCATCAATTCTAACCAAATTGTCTCTTGTTCTTTCTAATTTTCTTTCAGCCTCATCCTTTCTACTTTTAAACTTAGCAATTCCTGCGGCCTCTTCAAACATTGCTCGGCGTTCTTCTGGTTTTTCATCCACTATTTCGCTGACTTTACCTTGTCCAATAACAGAATAACCATTTTTACCAATACCACTATCAAACAATAGGTCTGTAATATCTTTAAGTCGACATGTATTCTTGTTTATTTGATATTCACTTTCACCAGAACGATAAAGTTTTCTTGTGATAGAGAGTTCATCATATGCTATATCAAAAAAGCGGTCAGTATTATCAAAAGTAAGCGTCACCTCACAATAAGATAAACTTCGTCTTTTCTCTGTCCCTTTAAATATGACGTCCTGCATATTATCACCACGAAGAGATTTCGCACTTTGCTCACCGAGAACCCAACGTATAGCGTCCGAAACATTACTTTTGCCACAACCATTTGGTCCAACAATGGCTGTAAACCCGCCATTAAATTCAATGGTGGTTTTGTCGGCAAATGATTTAAACCCAATCATCTCAATCTTTTTAAAATACATATCTTTTCACCCATGTTTTATTTTTGTTATTTTAACATATTCATTTTATCATAAATTGTCAAAATAAAAAAACAAATATGGGCTTGAAAGCAAAATTTTGCAAAATTTTTGCAAAATTTTCGTGCCGAAAGGCACTGTGTGACTTTATAGTCACACGCTTTCAAGCCCAAACCGCACAAATTCTCTATAATTTACATGTAAATAAAAAAGAGGCAACGCCTCTAATCTATAAACAATTTATTTAATGCAACATAGGCACAATTCTGTTCTGCTGACAATTTATCTTTGCCATAACCTGTAGCAATCAAATCTTCATCCATATAAAATTTTGCCACAAAAATATCGCCTTCCTTTTCGGTGTCATATTTCATTGTACACTTAAAATTTGCTTGTACGAGTTCTTGTAGTTGTGATTTATAATTAGTATCTTCTACTTCATTAAAGTTTTCAAGTTGTAAGTTCTTTATAATAAAATCTCTTGTAACTTCCAGCCCATGTTCAAGATAAATTGCTCCAATAATTGCCTCAAAAATATCGCCTTTTATAGCACGAGTTACCTTGTTCTGCAAACTTTTACCTAAAAAAAGTTCGTTTTCAATTTGTAATTTATCAAAACATTCAGCAAGATATTCTTCAGAAACAAAATGTGACCTTAAAACTGTTAAATCTCCCTCATTTTTATCACAATTTTTGAATAAAAACTCTCCCACCACAAAATCTAAAATGCTGTCGCCTAAAAATTCCAGCCTTTGATAGTTATCTTTAGATTTAGAAGGGTGCGTCAATGCCTTATTGATAAGTTTACGGTTCTTAAACTTTATACCTATTTTATCATCAATCATCTTGAACCTCGAGATTTTTCGTCATAACGCTTAACTTATTTTCAATTTTCTCAATCAAATTGTTTTCATGGAGTTTTATAACCTGCATAATAGAAGCACAAATATTTTCTCTACCACAAGAACCATGATTTTTAACAACAAGTTTTTTACAACCCAAAAATGGAGCACCGCCATGCTTATTTGCATCTAATTTTGTTTTTAATGCTTTAAAAGTCTTTTTCATAAATAAAGCCCCAATCATAGACATTGGACGACTTTTAATTTCCTTTTTCAAAACAGAAAGAATTGCACTTGCAGTTCCTTCCACACCTTTTAGTAGGACATTTCCTGCAAAACCGTCAGTTACTATGACGTCAACGTCGCCACCCATAACCTCTTTTCCCTCACAGTTTCCAACAAAGTTAATTGGTAACTTTTTCATAAGAGGATAAGTTTCTTTTACAAGTTCATTTCCTTTATGTTCTTCACTTCCATTATTTAGAAGTGCTACTCTAGGATTTTCAACGTTTTCTACAATAGAATAATAAGCACTGCCCATAATAGCAAAATGCAAAAGATTGACACTTTTACAATCGACATTTGCACCACTATCAATAATAATAACGTCAGTACCCTTTTTTGTAGGCAAAATTGGAGCAAGTGCAGGGCGAGAGATTCCTTTAATTCTACCAATTTTCATAATAGCACCAGATAGTATAGCACCAGTGCTTCCCGCTGAAACAAGACCAATTATGCTTTCATCTTCTTTTAACAAATCAAAAGCCTTAACAAGCGAAGAGTCTTTCTTTTGGCGAATAGCCACTGTCGGAATGTCATCATTTGTTATTACTTCACTTGCATGTACAATTTCAATCCTCTCATCTCTTCCTTTTAAAATTTCTTTAATTTTATTTTCATCACCACATAAAACGACAGTTAAATCTTTATTTTCTTTTAAAGCAAGAATAGCACCTTCCACAACTTCAAGTGGTGCATTATCTCCACCAAAAGCATCAACAACTACTTTCATAAAAACCTCTCTTTTTGTAACCTTATTTTATATAATAACAAAATTGAAAAAATATGTCAAAGAAAAAGAGATAATTAAAAAATTACCTATTGACAATGGCTCAAATTTATGTTAAAATTTAATTACATTAGGAGGGAAAATGACAGAATTTTTAGATTTGATATTTGATGATCCTATTTATTATCGAGAATGCTTAAAATATCTTAAAGGATTAATTCTAAGCGAAATTTTTACACGCTTTAAATTAAGAATTAAACCAAGTAATATAAATTTTAAAAAAGAACAAAATTCTAATTACTTTGCCCAAATTGAAGGAAAAAAATATAGAATTTTAATAAATGTAGATGATTATAACATTAATATTGCAAAATTACACGATATTAATGAACAAGAATGGAATATAAGATTAAAACTAAGTTTTCGACAATTTATGAATGATATTTTTAAAGATTTTAAGTATAAACAAGAATTAAGAAAATTTATTATAAAAAATTATCACGAAGAATTAGGAATTTTACCATATTTACAAGAACAAATAGATGAAACAAATAAATGTGACCCAAATCAATACAATCTTGACATGAACACTAAAAACAAGGATTATTTAACTTATTTATCAAAAGAAATGGCATTTTATCAAAATGCGTTAACTCATAAAGCAAATTCAAAAGAACAAACTAAATAATTTTATATAAAAAATCACGGAGCAATCCGTGATTTTTTTACTTTTTCTTATTATCTTTTTTATCCTCAATAACAGTTCTATTATTGTAAGTTCCGCAATTTTTGCAAGCCTTGTGAGGCTCTTTAAGTTCATGACATTTTGGGCATTCAACAAGTGTAACGCCTTCTGCCTTAAAATTAGCGGAATTTCTTTTATGTTTTCTCTGTTTTGAAACTTTACCCTTTGGAACAGCCATTTTTCTTCTCCTTTTAGTAAATTTAATTCATGTTTGCCTACATATTTTACACTATAAAAACTCGTTTGTCAAGTTTTATTTAGATTTTTTCAAATTTTTTACAATATTTAATGTATCTCTAGCCATCATAAGTTCTTCGTCCGTTGGAATGACATAAACTTTAACTTTAGAATTTGTAGCAGAGATAAGTTCAATTTGCCCACGTTTAAAGTTGTTGTTTTTTTCTTTATCTAAGACAATTCCAAGATTTTCCATATTTTCCAAAATTTGTTCACGAGCTTCAGCACTGTTTTCACCAATACCTCCAGTAAAGACAATGGCATCAGCACCATTTAAAACTGCCATATACATACCAACATATTTTTTTACAGAGTATGCAAGAAGATCAAGTGCAAGTTCAGCACGCTTATTTCCTTTTTCTGCTGCTTTTGTCACTTCTCTATGGTCACTTGAAACACCAGAAACACCTAAAAGTCCACATTCTTTATTGAGATAGTTTAAAACTTCGTCAACAGATTGCTTTTTGTGAGAACATAAAAATTGCACAACTGTTGGATCAAGGTCGCCTGAACGAGTACCCATAACAACACCTTGAAGTGGAGTAAGTCCCATGGAAGTGTCTACACTTTGTCCATTTTTTATTGCAGTTATGGAAGAACCATTTCCGAGATGACAAGTAATCGCTTTAACTTCGCTTATATCTTTTCCCAAAACTTTTGCAAGTTCCTGTGTTACATACCTATGGCTTGTGCCATGTGCCCCATATCTTCTAATATGGAATTTTTCATAATCGTCATATTTAATGGCATACATATATGCTTTTTCTGGCATGGTTGTATGAAAAGCAGTATCAAAAATAACTACTTGTGGAGTGTTCGGCATAACTTTCTCGCACGCACGAATACCCATGGCATTTGCTGGATTGTGAAGTGGAGCGAGGTCAGAAAGTTCTTCCACCTTTCTTGTCACTTCTTCGTCAATCAAAGAACTTTCTTTAAAGAGCCAGCCACCCATAACAACACGGTGACCAATTGCACCAATTTCATCAAAACTCTTGATAACACCCTTGTCTTTATCAACCAAAATGTTTAAAACTTTTTTGATTGCTTCTTCGTGAGTTTTTGCTCCTTCAAAGATTTCCTCTTTACCGTCATGCTTATAGGAAATAATTGGATCATTTAAGCCAATTTTTTCACAATTACCTTTGGCAATAAGTTTTTCATTTGTCATATCAAGAAGTTGATATTTAAGTGAAGAACTACCCGCATTAATAATTAAAATTTTCATTATTTGTCTCCTTTTTTACTTTCTTTATCTTCGCATTGAAGCGCTGTGATTGCACTCAAAACTACAATATCATTCACATTGCAACCGCGTGATAAATCATTCACTGGTTTTTTAAGATTTTGAAGAATTGGTCCAATAGCATTAAGTCCACCGACATATTGCATAACCTTATAGCAAATGTTTCCAGCATTTATATCTGGAAAAATAAGCACATTAGCATCACCTTTAAGCGGACTTTTTGGTGCCTTGTGTTCAGCAACTCTTGGAACCATTGCAGCATCAAATTGAAGTTCGCCATCAGCAATTACGTCTTTTTCTTTCTTATGAAATTTTTCATATGCCTCTTGCATTTTTGTCACATCATCACTCTTTGCACTACCCTTTGAAGAATATGAAAGAAAGGCAACCTTAGGTGTTCCAATTTTAAACTGCTGTGCACTTTTTAAACTTGCTTCGGCAATCGCACAAAGAGTGTCAGAATCAGGCTTTTCAATAACACCACAATCAGATAAGATAAGAGCCTTCCCGCCAAGAAATTTGTTGTCGCCATAGACTAAGAAACAACTTGAAAGCATAACCGGGCTCGGAACGCTTGCTGTAATCG
>CALVTF010000013.1 GCA_944360025.1 uncultured Clostridia bacterium | reverse complement strand
CATTTGGTCAAGCGGAAAAAGTTTTTCAACTTTTTTACACTTTAACATTCTCGCTGGCTCACCATTTGAACCTGCGGGAAAATTTGTTAAGAAAAAATATCTCTGCACCGCAAAGATATTAGTCCCTCTACTTATATAACCAACGCTTTTTAAAAATCGTTAACCTATTTTGAGCTATTTTCTTAAAAAATTTTTTGTCCCTCTACTTATATAACCCCATAAAACTTAAAATCGTAAGGGTATTTTGGGGCATTTTTGCAAAAAAATTTAAAAAATTTTTATTTTTGCTATTTTTAGGTCAAAAAAACGAAATATCTCTCTACTTATATAACTACATAAAATTTTAAAACCACAATGGCTTTCTGTCTGTTTTATAAGAAAAGTCGTAAAAAATATTTGTTTTTACTGCTTCTTCATCAAAAAATGAAATACCCCTCTACTTATATAACCAACGCTTTTCCAAAATCGTAAGGGTATTTTTGGCTATTTTTACAAAAAAAGTTTAAAAAATTTTTATATAACAAAAAAAGAAGCAAGCAAAAACTTACTTTTAATAACAAAAGAAAACTTTTCTTTATTTTAATTTCTTTTGAAAGTATTTTTTAAAACAAAGGATAAAATATATAATATTTATTAAAGATAAGAGAGCAAGGCAGACTCTTTTCGCAATGCTCATTTTTTCTTTTGTGTAGGGTAAACTTTGTTTTCATATTTTTTTAGATAAAAAAATTACACTTTTTCAAGTGTAATTTAAAAATATGGTTAAATTTTAAAATAAATTCTTTTTTATAAGTGTTTTTATATATTTTTCATAATTCTTTTTCCACTCATCAGGTGAAATATATTCTTGTCCATTTTTACCTTCTTTTATTATTCCCATCTCCTCACACGCCTCTATAACTCTGGCAGCCAAAGGGTATGGCATTTCAAATGTTTTTTGAATGTATGCACACGAAAAATTTTTCTTTTTTATGCAATGCTCTATAACATCTGTTATAAAAATTTCTTCTTCATCATCGACCATATTTGCTCCTTAGCAATGTTTTTCTTTGAAATCTCTAAATTTACGGGTTACATCAAAAACTACATCTTGTCCTAATGCTTCAAAGTGTTTTTTACCACACTTTATGCGTATGCTTTCTTTATCTCTCAAATCCATAAAGTTAGTAGAGCCTTTTGTTTCTATAACAAAATAAAGCTTTTTCTCGTTTTCAGTTTCAACATAAACTGCCCAGTCTGGGTTATATGAGCCAATAGGTGTTGGAATTTTAAACTTGTCAGGTATTTTAAAGAATAGCTTGACTTGTTTGTCATTATCAAGTTCAAGTGCAAAATCTCTTTCATTTTGAGAGTTATCATAAACAATGTAGTCATAAAGAGAGTGGTCAACAGCAACTGCGTTCTTATCTAAAAATGCAGTAATTTCTGTTTGATTTTCAAGGTCAAAAAGTTCTGTGAATGAATATGATTTGCCCGGAATTTTTGTATAAGTAATTCCGTCAATACACTCATTTGCACGCACATAATTTATAAGCTTTGCAACTTCTTCAATAAAACTTTGTGGATTGTTTACAAAATCTTGTAATCTACCAGAGTTAAGCAAGATTTTGCCTATTGTGTCTCTTGTTAGTTTGCAATTTTTAGATAATATTCCAACAACATCAGGGAGCAATATTTCGTTTTCAGTTTCTTCAAATCTTGCACCTTGTGAAGTGTAGTCAACACCAGACTTTTGAATGTTAATTTTAACGGTTTCTTTTGATATTTTTGTTTTGCCGATAGGGTCCATTTCGCTAATAGCTTTCACACATTTATCAATGAGATTTTCTTTGCTCATATTTATTCGATAAATAGTTTTTTGTTTTATTTTGTTCCAAAGTTCAATAAACTCATCGTGTTCAAACACATCATCTTTGCGTTTAACAGTTACTTGCTTGTATGACGGCATAATAACAACTTTCTTATATGCATTTTCGATTTGCTTAATAATTCTATCTTTTGCCCGTTCAAACTTCTTAGGTAAATCAACTGTTCCGTTGAGCAAATCATTTTTTAGTGTATCTTTGATTTTACCTTTGTTGTCAATGTAATTCTTTGCTCTAAAATGTTCCAATAGTCCACGAGCGTCGGTTGCACTTGTTTGTTTTTCTTCGCCATTTTCATCAGTGTAGGCAATATTAACAAACATATCAATATCAAGTATTCCAAATTTAACACCGGTTTCATCTTCAATTTCTTTTTGCAACTTGTCTGCAAATTCAGTAAAAGTTTCTTCTGCTATAACATGCAAAATATTGATATTCTTATCATCAATTCTTTCACCGGTTTGGTCAACGCAAAGTCTAAGTCCACGCCCAATTTTTTGTCTGCAAGTAAACACTGTTCTGTTTTCAATTAAAGTGCAAATTTGAAACACATTTGGGTTGTCCCAACCTTCTTTTAGGGCAGAGTGAGAGAAGATAAATCTAAGCGGACAATCAAAAGACAAAAGCCATTCTTTGTCTTTCATAATGGTATTGTAAGTAGAATAGTCGTCGATGGTGTCGCCATTTGTATTTTTAATTCTGCCTTTTTTGTCTTTACTAAAATATCCATCGTGGACTTTTTCAGTTTCTGTATTGAAAAATGCTTTAACTTCTGCATATCGTGGTTGATTTATAAGTTCATTATAACATTCTTCAAACATTTTAGCATAAATACCTTTTTGGTCATCAGCTTCATAATCACGGTATTTGGCAACTTCATCAATAAAGAACAAAGACAAAACTTTTATGCCTTTTTTAATATAAATTCTTTCTTTGTCAAGATGAGCTTCAATTGTGCGTTTAATCATTTCACGTTTTTTTGTCATCTCATCAATGTCGCCAATTGGTTTACCAAGTGTCAAATATTCAGTGTTTGTAAACTCAATTTCTTCAAAGCCTTCCATAGCATTTATTCCAGCAACAACATAACCCTCGTAAATGCTTCTACCAGTTTTTACTTCAAGATTAGTATTAGGAGTTACCCAAACTGTATCCCTTTTAACTTTTCCGTCTTTTTTAGCAAAATCAAGTTCCAAACGGGCTCTATATCCATTTTTACTATCAACTTCTAATAGTTTTATATAAGGCTTGTTAAAGTCATCAACAAGGTTATTATTAACAACACAAATTTGCTTAACAATGTGCATATTATAGGCATCAACAGGTGTAAGTCTGTAAACTGTGTTGATTTTTTGTCTATGGGTAGCAGAGTATCTTAACTCAAAGAGTGGGTTAAGTCCCATAATGGCTTCTCTTGATTTTGCGGTATTGTCAACGCTTTGCGGTTCATCAATGATAATAATTGGTCGACACTCACGCAAAAATTCTTTTGCAGATTTTGCCATTTGGTCGCTTTGTTGATTAAACAAATTCTCATTCTTCTTAAATGCGTCAATGTTTACAATCATAACTTCCAAATTGTTAGACAAAGCGAAATCTCTCACTTCGTGGCGCTTTGCAGAGTTGTAGATAAATGGTTTAACTGTCGTGCCTTCATATTCGCGTTTAAAGTATTCACGAGTGGTTTGCATAGATTTATAGACACCTTCTCGAATAGCAACACTTGGCACAACCACAACGAATTTTTTAAAGCCATATTGCTTGTGTAGTTCTAAAATTGTTTTTGTGTAAACGAATGTTTTACCCGTTCCAGTTTCCATTTCAATATTAAATCTTAATTCTTTAAGTTCTGTTAATGGCAAAAGATTTCGGTCTTGCACCTCTTTTAAGTTTGCTTGGATTTGCTCCATAGACAAATCAAGGTTGTTTGCATAACCTAATAATTCATCTTTTGAATAGTCCACAACATCAAATTTTTCAACAGAAAAAGTGGACGGTGCACTTGCACAGCCTTTAAATAAATCTACAACGTTTTTAACTGCGTCCTCTTGAAAATCTTGCTTTTTAAATTTAAGTTTCATTTTTATTTTCCTATTAAATTCTTAGTTCTTCTTCTAAAATGCTTGTTATATAAAATTTAGTTTTAAGTATTTCTAAACATAGTTCTTTAATATCTGACATATTATTGCAAACATCGGTTTTTTCTTTGTCTGTCAAAAGATAACCAACAGCAAATAAACTAATTTTTTCTTGCATTTCAAAAAATAATTTTCTTATTTTAGCAATAGTCGGTGCAACGTGTTTTCCAACATAATTTTCTCCAACAAGTAATTTAACATTATAACTTTCAAATATGTTTTGTTTTAGATTGTGAACATCTTCAAAAAAATTACTATATTGCTTATATGTCTTATTTTTATCAAAAATTATTCCTATAAGTTCGCAATAATCATAAATTTCAAAAACTAGATTGAATACTTGTTCTCTTTTCTCTATCTGCAACTGTTTTAAATTTCTATTTGCCATTTCGGTATCTTTTTGAGCTATTCTTTCTTGTGATTCATTTTGTTTATTGTTTAATTTTGTATTTTGGCAAATAATATATATTGTTAAAATACTTGTTGCAATAAAAGATAAAATTGAGATTACAACTCCTACAATATCTGCCCAAGTAACCATTAGAATAACCTCATTTCTTTATTGCGAGATTTAAGTATTTCTTCGGCGTTGATAAGTAGGTTATCAGTGCTAAAACAACGGTCGGCGAATAGATAAGTGCCTACGCTTTCGTTTGCAAAACTTTCAATATCTTCAAGCGTGATGTTCATTTCAGAGCAAACTAAAAGTTTGTAATCTTCACCATTTACAATGTATGCTTTTCCGTTTGCAGATTTTGTTATAGGCAAGGTTAAATCAAGTCCATATTTAAGCATAACTTCATAAACAAGGTCAAGTTCTGTTCTGTCTGCTTCAAGATAGTCCAAACTTAATTGAATTCGCTTAGCTACTTCATCTGCGTCTTTTGTTGGTGCATTATTCCATTTTTTAAGGTTAGAAGTATCTAATTTAAACACTTTAAAGCCAGTGTCAATATGTCTATTTTCATTGTTTATTTTAAATAAATTTTTGCCTTTTTGAAAGGTTTCAAAACTTTTGTCTAACATTGCTTTTAATAATTTAGCATCTTTTTCATTTTCTATAATGGGAGCTTTATTAAATGTCAAAATTTCTTCTTCAATTTTTTTGCCTGCTCGACGAATACGCTCTTTACCAATTTCGCAAATATTTTTATATCCAGCTTTATATGCTTCGCTATCTTCTTCTGTCTTTTCTGGTAGTTGCACACAAATAAAATTTCTATTCCCACCATCTTCTAAATTTTGTTCAAATACTGCATTTGCTAATGTTGCAGCGCCAGAGAAGAAATCCATTATTATGTCATTTTCCTTTGTAGCAATTTTAAGCATTTCTCTTATATAAGGCGTTGGTTTAGGTGTATCAAAAACAATAGTTCCAAATAACTTTTTAATCTCATCAGAAGCATTAGCCGCATTAGAAACATTATCCCAAATAGTTTCTGGAATTTTGCCCTCATTTTCATCTATAAACATTTTTCTATAAATATTGTCGCCACGAATAATAAGTTTATCTTCATTGTCTAATTTTGTTAAATTTTCTTTGCTGAATAACCACAATCTTTCTGAAAAATATTGTCCGTTTTTAGTAGTAAAATCATATTTAACACCACCTTGTGTTCCTCGCGCCCAAGTTCCTAACATTCTATAAGGTCCACGTGGGTCATTATCAGGATTTTTATATGCCTGTTTGGTTTCATTATCTAATTCAAGACGATTAGTTTCAAAATAATTTTTATTTTTTGCATAAATTTCAAGATATTCGTGAGATTTACTGAACCATTTTGCTGAATTATCTCTACCTCTTTTTCTTTTCCATATTACACTTGCGACAAAATTGTCTTCGCCAAATATTTCATCGCAAATTTTCTTTAAATTTGCTTGCTCATTGTCATCTATTGAAATAAATATAACACCATCATCTTTTAAAAGTGTTCTTGCAAGTTTAAGACGTGGATACATCATATTAAGCCAATTTGTGTGATAGCGACCGTCGGTGTCAGCATTTGATTTTTGAGCTTGACCAGTGATAGCTTTGTAATTTGCAATGTTATCTTCAAAATTGTCCTTATAAACAAAATCGTGCCCAGTGTTGTAAGGTGGGTCTATGTATATCATTTTAATTCTACCATTGTAAGACGTTTGCAAGAGTTTAAGCACTTCCAAATTGTCGCCTTCAATGTAGATATTTTTTGTTTTGTCCCAATCTTTACTTTCTTCTATGCAAGGGCGCAGAGTGCCAGTAGAGCGTTTTTGAGCAAGTTTTGTCGCTTCAGTTTTGCCATTCCAAACAAAAGAATATTGCTCTTTATTTCGGTTTATATCTTCGCCGAGCAAAAGTTCCAACTCTTCAAAGTCAATTTTATCTTCCTTAACAATTGCAGGAAAAAGTTCCTTTAACTTTGCAATATTTTCCTTAACCAAATCTAAACTTTGTCCGTCCAATTTTTCCATTAGTCTTGCTCCTTTTTATGAAATAGTTTTTTCCAAAGAGATTTCCAAAAAGATTCTTTTTCTTCTTTTTCCACCTTGACACTTGTGCTAATTTTTGTCTCTTTATTTGTTGATTGAGAATTACCTTTCCCAATATTTCCTTTATTTGTAAATTTTTTAGTTTTTATGTTAACATTAACACCTTCGGCAACATTCTCAGTATATTGAATAGGTATTTCATCTAATTCTAAATACATATTTAGAATTTCTTTTATTTGTTTTAATTCTCGTCTGTAATCCCAACCATCACTTGTTGCGGCTTTACCCATACTCTTTATTCCATCATCAAAAGTTTTATCCAAGCGTGAGTATTTTGCACACAATTCTAAATATAAATCATAACTGCCTTTAATTTGTTTTTCTCCTTCCTTACATCTTTCAATGTCATTTTCTATCATTGTCTTAATATTATCTTTTAACATAATAAGGTTACCTCACTTCAAAGTATAACATAAAATTATCAAAAATTTGGCTTTTTAACTCATTTTTTTGCAAAAATTCTTCAATTTTTTGCTTTGTTTCTCTATTTATTTTAGATTTCTTTAAAAACTCATTATCTTTAAGTTCAAAAAGTTTCTCTGTAAGTTCGTTTATTTTTTGATTTTTTGCAAGTCCTTCGCCAAAATTATCACTGGCTGAATTATTCTTAACATTCTCAATTTCTCGCTCTAAAACTTTAATTTCCTTTTCAAGTTTTGATTTTTCATTTTCTGCAAGCATTTTTATATGAGAAAGTGGCAAAGTTGCACTTTTATCAATTTCTTCCTTTAATGGTTCTTGTAATTTAGGGATAATAAGTTCAATCTCTTTTTTAAGTTTGTCCTTAATCTCATTTGGTATGTCAGTAGGCTCGTTTTCTAAACACTCTAAATCTAACAATTCATTGCATATATTGTTATCTAAAACTTTCCCATTTTCATCAATTCCAATTAAACAATATTTACTTGCGCTATTAAATCCAAAATACACACTTAAATTAAAACTTGCAATATATCCTTTAAGTCCACCAAATTTACCATTGCCATTAAGAATAAGTTTTAAAGGTTTTAATCTATATGACATTGCAAGGGCAGAAAGCATAGATTGACAAGGGTCAGAACCCAAAGTAAATGCACGAAATCTCTCATCTCCTACAAGCGAAAATTTAAAAGGCTCCGCATATAAATTTTTTCTATGCCAATCTGTTTTACATTCAAAGGTGTTTTCGTCTATAAAACTATCTTTATAATAAAATCTTGCAAGTTCTTTAATTATCCCGTCAAGTTCTGCAACTTTTCGTTTTATAATCTCTGCCATATTCTTTGTTTTCTCTACAATATGGCGGTCAAAAGTGTTAAAAAGAACATCGTTCGAGTCCGCTTTAATGGCGTCAAGTTCTTTCTTAAACTCTTCGCTTAGTTCGCTAAATTCTATTTGGACTTCCTTCTTTTTACGAACATTATCAAGGGTATCTCTTATATTACTTTCAATATCACCATCAACAGCTCCCGAGATGATATTATCGCTTGCCCCTATAATGCTGTTTGATATGTTCATTCTCTTATAAAACAATTCATACATACGGACGTCAGAAAAGTTGTCAGGGCAAATAAAGTTCAAAACAAAGACATCAGTCGCTTGCCCAATTCTATGGCAACGGGATATTCTTTGTTCCATATCAAGCAAAACTTGTGGAAAATCGTAATTGATGACAAATGATGAAGCTTGCCAGTTTAAACTTTCGTTTCCTTTGTCGGTAGAAATTAAAATCGCAGGTTTTTCGCTCGTTAAAAACTTCTTTATAGGCTCATCATCGGTGGTCCCGTTAAATGAATTTATACTATAATCCGTGTTTTGCATTAAGATTTTGTGGATATGTTCTTGTGATTGTGTGTTACTTGTAAAAATTACACATTTTTTAGCAATACCTTTCTTATGAAATGTCGAAAATGTTTGCTTTAACGCATTTAACAGCATTTCATCTTTATTGTTCATTCTAATTGATGTTGCTAAATCAAGCATTTCTTTAATTTCTTTGCGTTCCTCTAAATTTTCTTCTTTTGCATTTTTGTTTAACCTTACATAAATTCCACTTAAAGTTTTAGACAGTGCATAGGCAGAAGATGAAAGTGTTCCGTAAAACATAAGTGAAAGTTCATAAGGGTTCATCTCTGGAAATGCTTGTTTTGTTGGTTTAGCAATGTATTTTTCAAGCAAAGAGTATAAATTTTTCTCTTTATCTGTCATTTTATATATTTGAGTTAAAATTTGCCTGTCGGGCAGTTTAGTTTCTACTTTTACTTGGCTTCTAAGAGTTCTAAAAGTGTATGGAGCAATTATATCTCGAAGTTCTGGATAATTCTCTGGTTTTCTAAAATATCTTTTATGAAATTCATCATAGTCAGTAAAAATGTTGTCATCAATAAAATTGATGAGTCCAAAAATATCATCTTCATTTTTTTGAATAGGTGTTGCTGTAAGTAAAATTTTCTTCGCATTTGGTGTTACGGATAGAACAATTTCTGCTGTTTTGTTTTCTTTTATTTTGTATGTTCTAAATCTATGAGCTTCATCTAAAATGCAAAGTTGCCAATCAAACTCTTTAAAAACATCTGTGTTTGCAGTTAAATAATCATAAGTTGTTAAAACAATTCCACTATAAAAGTTTCTTAAAGACTGCGCATAATTGTCCGAAACAGGTCTTTCTTTGTTATCTAACACAACACATCTAAAATTAAAAATTCTAATAATGCTTGTAAGCCAACTGTCAATAGTTGGAGACGGAACAACAACTAATATACAATTTTTACTATTTTTGCATTGAGCCAAGATAAGCAAAGCTTCCATTGTTTTTCCAAGTCCAGCTTCATCGGCAAGAATAAAACCTTTAACAAAAGGGTTGGAAAGAGCGAATGTTGACGCATAAATTTGATGAGAAAAAATCTCAATACCACTTCTTAAATATTGTGGCACAAGACTTTCAAGTTTTCCAATTTCAAATCCACCAGCTATCTTCTTAACTAAATGATAAGCTTGCAAGTTATTGTTTATCATTCGCATTTAACCTTTCAATGAAAACATTATAACATAAAAGAGCTTAAAAGCGATTATCTTTATCAATATTTTTATTTAAAATAAATTTCATTGTTGTTTTAATCTTCTAATACAACAACATTTACTTTGTGAGTATAAACTGTGCAAGCATCAAGGGCTATCACATTTTTTGTGATAAAAGGTTCAAAATTTTCTTTCTCACCAAATTCGCTATATTCAGTTGGATTTTGTTCGTGCCAGAATGCAGAACAATGCCAATGTCCACAAATTATCGTTTTGTTTTGTTCATAAATTTTATATCTATACATTTCCACAGGATTTACCCAGCGAGCCTTTTGCCAGCGTTCTTTTCTTGCTTTTCGCCATTCACTGTCATATAAATAACAACTCTCAACAATAGGTATCCAACCGTGAACAAAAATATAACGCTCAGTTTCATAAAAGTCAATACACATATCCAACACTTCTTGTAGTCTTGTTTGTTTTGCTATTTTTTTCAAATCAAATTCGCTTATTTGCCATTCAGGATATAAGTCCACAATTGTATATGCTGTTCCATTTGACAAATCAGCAAAATTGTTTTTGTTTCTGTCTATCATCTCTTGCATTAAATCTTCGTGATTGCCACGAATTAAAATAAATTTATCTTTATGAGAAAGAATAAAATCAATAATCTCTCGAGGTTGTCTGCCACGGTCAAACAAATCTCCACAAACTATAATTTTATGTTCTGGATTGGTTAAATCAAAACCTTTCTCATTTAAAGCATTTTGCCATTCATCAAAAAATCCGTGAATGTCGGAAGATACAAAGTATTTCATTATTACCCCTAAATTATATAAACTATGCTTCCAAAAATTATAGCATATAACTTATAAAATTTTATAATCTTTCTTAAAATAATTTCAATAGTCTTGCATAGTTTTAGGCAGTTTAAAAGAGTAAAAAATGCAGTAAAAAGTGCAAATAGTAGTAAATAGTAGTCAAGCGTTTCAAAAAAATTGACTACTAAAAGATTTTGCAAGTGCCTATTCGCCTTTATTTATAGCGCATTTAGCAAACAACATAAAAAGACTTTCATTTTATATTACTTTTCTGATAAGGTGGGGGTCGGTGGTTCGAGTCCACTCAAGCCAACCATACTAGATAGCATAGATTATCTAGGGCAGACAGCCTAGCACTTGTGCGTAGGGCTGTTTTTTGTTATTAATATGAGGTTTTGAATCTGCCCATTATAGCCACTAAAACTTTAACAAATTTGGAACTTTCATTATAGTTTTATAACAATAATTCATATATGCTGTTGCAAACATACTGAAAATTGTTGCAAATGATTTTTATCTATGAAATAGACAAAACAGTCGTTTTATCCGTGTTATTCATGCGCACCTAAAAAAATGAATGAAAGGGAGATTCTCCAACTTTCGGTCAAATTCTATAACTATTTTTGCTTAGACAATTGTTCAAGTTCTTGTTTTAAAATTTTTAAGGCGCGTCCTCTATGTGAAATGCTGTTTTTTTCCTCATCTGTTGCAATACCATAAGTTTTACCTAAATCATCTGAGAAAAATAAACAGTCAAAAGCAAAACCATTTGAGCCACACTCTTTTTCAGTTATGTGTCCATAAGTTTTGCCCTCTGCGGATATAATTTTTCCATTTGGAAGAATGGAAACAAGCACGCACACACAATAGGCGCTCCTGTCCTTCTGTCCGTCTAGTTCTTCCAAAAGTTTTTTTCTTGCTGCTTTAAAGTCATGGTTGCCTGCATATCTTGCAGAGTATACACCTGGTCGTCCGCCAAGTGCATTAACGCAAAGTCCGCTGTCATCAGCAATTACAATAGCATTAATTTTTTTCATTTTAAGAAAATTGAAAACAGTAACGGCTTTTATAAAAGCATTCTCATAAAATGTTTCGCCTGTTTCTTCAATATCGTCATAAAAACCGACGTCTTCCAATGTTAAAATGTCAACTTCTTCAAGCATTTCTTTAAATTCTCTAATCTTATGTTTATTGTTTGATGCTAAAACTATTTTTTGCATATTTTTATCCTATTACTCCTTAGTAAAATTTTTTAAAGTTCTTTAGACTTTCGCCATTTTGAGAAAATGCTTTTTTTAGGCTTAGTAGTTTCTTTAGAAATTTGACT
This sequence comes from uncultured Clostridia bacterium, assembly GCA_944360025.1. Taxonomy (GTDB): domain Bacteria; phylum Bacillota; class Clostridia; order Christensenellales; family UBA1242; genus Caccovivens. The sequence goes on along the minus strand of CALVTF010000013.1, from coordinate 6,205 downwards.
CTCGCAGAAAGAAATCTTTTGATTTGCGTTATCTTCCACAACTTTATTTTTAATTTCTTTTGCAATTTTAGACGCTTCTTCATAGAAACTTTTAGCCTTCTCATAATTCTTCTTGCTTTCATGTTGATAAGCGATTCCCAGATAACAATTCATAATACCTTCTTTGGCTCTATTCATATTGTTTTCATCGTCAAACTGTCGAGCAATTATGAAGGCTTGTTTGTAAAATGCTTTTGCATCTTCATATCTTTTTGCATTTTCTAAACTTATTGCTCTATTAATATTAAGGTGATATTGGCTATTTACAGCATGATTTGTTCCAATTGTTCCCATATAAACTCCTTTATTTTTTCCATATAAAATATAACATATAAAAAAATATTTGTAAAGTTTTTATTTATTTGATTTGAAATTTAAGTTTTGTTATAATTGTAATGTTAATTTATGCAAAAACCTTTTATGTTTCTAAAACTAAATTTATTAAAAGAAAACTATATAAAAAGAAAGATAATTTAAACAGTTCTGAAAAATAAGAAAATATATATTTGTTTTGTTCTTACTTAATTAAAAAAAGCGGATAAATGTTCCGCTTTTTTAATAGATATTTATTTTCCTCTTCTAACAAAGACCATTTGGTCGAACCATTCCACCATTTTTGGATCTTGGTGATTGAAGAAGAGACTGTCGCCGGTGTCGAGACTTTTGATTTCTTCCATGTCTTCTTTTGAAAGAGAAAAATCAAAAACATTAAAGTTTTCTTGAATTCTTTCTAAGTGAGTTGATTTACAAACGACAATCACAAAATATCAATGTTGGTTCTGTTGCGTCAGGTCCAATGATAAAATATTCTTTTAAATTTTTTATAAAAAAATTAAGGAATTAAAATATTGATTCCTTCTTTGATTGTCTCAAACGTAAAACTGCCATCTCCGATATGTTCGCCGTCTAAGTTTATTACTGTATCATAAGGCGTTTCCACTTCGAATTTATCTAAATGCAAAATTATGACATTTTTAGATGATTTTTTAGGTATACCAAATAAAAACAACTTTGCAACACGAAGAACTGCAGAAAAATTTATTTTTTCTTTTTTAGATTTAATTAAAACAATGTCAACAAGACCATCATTCAAAATTGCTTTTGGATTTATCTTAAAACCTGCAACACTACGTGAATTTATGATAAGCATTATAGCAAATTTCCCTTCAACATTTCCGCCTTGATATTTAAGACTAAGGTTAATAGATTTACTTGTAAAAATCTTTTTTACGCCATATAGTCCATACGCAAGTTTTCCTAATTTTTTCTTATTGTTTTGGTTTGTGGCGTAACTTGATTCAGTGAAAAGCCCGCTACAACATACATAAATTCCATAACGGTCATTCATTTTAAAAATATCATGTTTAAATTCTTGACCATTCAAAATTATATTAACTGCTTTTTTTATATTGTTAGGAATTTTAAGCGAGTGTGCAACGTCATTCACGGTGCCGGTTGGAATATAACCGAGTTTTGGCTTTTTATTTAATCTTGCAAGGGTATTTATTGCCTCGTTCAAAGTTCCATCACCACCAGCAACCACAATTAAATCATAATTTTCCCCTTGCTCTAAAATGATTTTGCCAATATGACCAGCAAATTCAGAACGCACAACCTTGACTTCATATTTTTCGTTGAGCATTTTGACAATTAAATTTTCATTTTTAACGATTTTACCTTTCCCGCTTTGTGGGTTATAGGTAAACAAACATTTTTCCATATATTTTTTATACTACAAAAAAGAATTTATGTCAAATAAAATATCATTTTAAAAATATTGATTGTTTAACTTTCTTTATTTTGTTAATAATTGCTGCAAGAGAGGTGATTATGAAATTTTCAGTTTGGTCTGACCAAGAAGTTAAAGATTTATTTCAAGTGGTGGAAAAGTGTAAAAATGTAAATAGACCACTTAAAGAAGCTTTTTTAGAACATGGCGAAATTTATCATAGAAAAGGAAACAGTGTGAGAAATTACTATTATCACGAAGTGGACAACTTAGAAAAAGATGAAAAGAGAAGAAAAAGGCTTCAAATTGATTTATCAAAACACTTGAAAAACAAACTTGTTCCTTTTTCAAAAAGACAGGAAGAAGAATTTTTGCAAAAGATTGAAGAGTATAAAAAACAAGGAATGTCTGTGCGCTCTGCCTGCATAAAACTTAGCGGTGGAGATATGACGCTTATGACAAGACTTCAAAACAAGTTTCAAAACTTAAAAAAAGAGAAAGCAAAAAAAGATAATATTATAACTTTTCATAAAAGAGAAAAAAGATTAAATATGAATGATATAAACAGTCTTTTTCTTGGACTTGTGAAACTTATTAAGAAAATGGCGCAAGAAGAAGTGGAAGCAAAATTTAAAGAAGAAAAAGAGACAAATGAATTTCTTTTGAAAGAAGCATATAATGAACTTAATGAAAAGACAAAAGAGTTAAAGGCACTAAAGGCTGACTATCAAATTTTAAAAAGTGACAACCTTAAATTAAAAGAAAAAATGAATAAATTGTTCCAAAACAAGAACGAAAGATTGAAAGAAAAATTCAATGGACTTGGTGGAAATGTGGATAAATTAAAAGCATGATATTTTCGTTTTGAAAATATCTTTTTTTATGCTAAAATATTTTTATGGATTTAAACATTGTCACAAGTGGAACACTCTTTGAAGCAACAAAAGAAATATTAAAAAAAATAGATTATAAAAATCTTGCACAAAAAAATCTTGTGGTTGTGCCAGATAGTTTTTCTATGCAGGCAGAAAGTTTGATTTTCGATTGTTTAAATATAAAATCAACTTTTAATATTTCAGTTGTTGGTGTCTCAAGACTTGCATCTAAAATTTTGAGAGAGCACAATATTCCTTTTGATAGAGTAAGTGGTTTGGAAGAAATTTTGCTTACATACAAGGCTGTTAAAGATAATGAGAAAAACTTTTCATATTTTCAAAACTATGGCATTGATTTTTGTTTAAAAGTGAAAGAGATATTATCACAATTTTCAAATTCAATGGTAAAAGTTGAAGACATAAAAAGTGATGACAAGACACTTTCAAAAAAAATGGAAGATTTAAGGCTTATTTATAAGTCATATTTAGAACTATTAGAAAATAGATTGAATCTTTCAAAACTTCTTTCCTTCTTTTTAGAAAAAAGTAAATTTCTAGATTTAAAAAATTATAATTTGTATTTTGTTAATTTTGACAGTTTTTCAAAAGAGATTTTCGATTTTATTTGTCAACTTTCAAAAAAAGTTAATTCCGTTTATATTTCACTTTCTAAACCAATTTGGCAAGGGAATGCTTATATCTATGAAGATGATGCTTTAAACAAAATGATGAAATATGCAAATAGCGTTGGTGTTGAGATTAAGGTAGAAGAAAAGAAAACAAAATTAAATGGCGGACAATTAGCCGTTCTTAAAAATGCATTTTCTATTCAAACAGAAAAATACAATTCTAAAATATTTACAAGCATTGCAGCAAGCGACAGTTTAGATGAAGTTGAGTTTGTGGCAAAATATATTCGATATCAAATTGTGAATGGAAAAAGATATAAAGATTTCGCGGTTGCTGTGCCAGAGGAAAATTATTTTAAAGCGATTGATAATATTTTTACAAAATATAATATTCCTGTTTATATGGACTACACTTTAAGTTTAGGAGAAATTGGAGTCAGCAAATTTTTCTTGAAAATTTTTAGCATTGCTTTAAATAATTTAAACAAAGAAAATTTGGAATATTTAATTTCCTCTCCATTTTTAAAAATTGAAGAAATAGAAGAAAAAATAGATAGAGTGGAATTCTATGAAATTGATGACGAAAATACTTATAAAAAATTTGATTCCTCTCTTAATGAAATTTTTGAATTATTAAAAAATATAAAAAATTCCAAAAAAATTCAAGAATTTTGCGTTTTTGGAAAAAAAATCACGGAAATTATAGAAAAAAATATTAATTTTTATTTAGGGAAAATAAATTCTCTTCAAAAGAAGAGTGAAAATGAACAGGCTCTTACTCTTATCAAAAAAATTTTAAAAGAAGTTGAAAACTTTAAGTTTGATGAAGAAATGACACTTAAAGATTTTATCTTTTTGCTTGAAACAATATTTACAAGTGTGAAAGTGGAAACTGTGCCATCATATATAGATGCTGTGTATGTTGGAGATGCAACAAAAAGTTATTTTGAGGACGTAGATGCACTTTTTATTCTTGGTGCGACGAGTTCACTTCTTCCAAAGACGGAAAAAGATTGTGGAATAATTACAGACGATGAATTAAATAAAATTAATCATTTAATTGAGCCGGAAATACGGGTTATTAATCGACGAAACAGACTAAAACTTTTTGAAGTATTACAGCATGCGACCAAAAATTTATTTGCTTTAATCCCGCTAGGAAATAACTCACAAAAAGCGGGGTTTGTGGAAGATTTAGAGAAAGCCTTTGAAGTAAAGGAACATTCAACTTCAAGTTATTTAAATTTTTCTCGACCAGATTTGACGGAAGAAGATTTATCTAGACTTATCAACTTTAATTTAGGAAGTAAAGAGGTCTCAGAAAAAAATTTTAAGAAAATAGAAAAAAATCTTCCACAAAATTATATAAATTCCATAAATTATGTGGTTGGTAGAGATATTTTTACCTATAACTATGAATATCTCTCTTTCAATCCACTTAAAAATTCAATTTCTGCTTCACGTTTAGAAAGTTATTTTGTTTGTCCTTTTAAGCATTTTGTAAACTTCACATTGAATGTTAAACCAAAAGAATTAGCAAAACAGGACAAGAGGAAAATAGGAATTCTAAAACACGACTTAATGAAACGCTTTGTGGATAAATTTCCTAATATTGCTTTAGTTCAAGATGAAGAAATAGAAATGTTTTTAAAAGATAATTTTCTCCTATCAAGTTTAAATGCCTTTGATAAGGTGATTTTAGAAGATAAAATATTTATGAAAATATTGAGAAGAGAATGTTTTAATATGCTTTCGAATTTAGTTTATGAACAACAACAAAGTGACTTTCATCCAATTTTTACAGAAAAGAAGGTAAAAAATTCACTTTCAAATCTTCATTTTGTGGGATTTGTAGACAGAATTGATAGGTTTAAAAACTATTTTAGAATTATTGATTATAAAACAGGGAAGGTTGACTCTCTTTTAAAAGATTTATTCTATGGCAAGAAATTACAGTTATTTTTATATGCGAAGTTTGCTCGAGATGAGTTAAATTTGGATTTGGCAGGTGTATATTATTTTGATTGCAAAAACAAATTTAAAAAGAAAAATATGCCGATTAAACTTTTAGATGGTTTGACATTGAAAGATAACGAAATTGTTTATGCTTCAGACTATAGATTTCAAGATGATAATTTTAAAAGTGATATAATTGGTGGAACAAGGAAAAAGAATGTCAAGGATGGCGACTTTGCTATTAAATATGGAAATTTTACAAATTCTTTTGAAAAATATCTAGACTATTCTGTCAAAGTTAGTGAAAAAGCAATAGAAGAAATTGAGGAAGGATATATTGAACCAAAACCTCTCGAAAAGGAATGTGAATTTTGTAGGTATAGTGCAGTTTGTAAGTTTAAAGGTGGTCAAAGAAAACAAGTGACAAAAAAGGATTTTTAAATGAGAATAGAAGAACAGGACAAAGTTTTAGAAAACAATAAAAAGAGGATGATTGTCAGTGCTTCAGCAGGAAGTGGTAAAACACACGTGCTGATTGAATATATTTGTCGTCTTGTTTGTAAAAAGAAAGTGCCAATAAAAAAACTTTTAATTTTAACATTTACAAAAGCGGCGGCAACTGAAATGAAGGATAGGCTTGTTAAAAGTTTAAAAGAAGAAAAAGTGGATGATTTTATTCTAAAGCAAATTGATGATTTGTCAGTTTCAAATATTTCCACAATCCACTCATTTTGTGAATATTGTTTAAAAAAATATGCTAATATTTTAAGAATTAATGAAAATTTTGATATTGCTGATAAAAATTAAACAAAAAAGATAAAAATTTCAAGTTTAAGACGAGCAGTTAAAACTTTTGAAAAAAATCATGCTGAAGATATGAGTCTTATCAATTTTGCTTTTGAATATGATGATAAAAAACTAAATGATACTATATTTGAAATAGAAAATATGTATTTTGCTGTTGCCGACAAAGAAGA